>JAVEZE010000072.1:0-13679 GCA_034003145.1 Spirochaetia bacterium | reverse complement strand
TCATTGATAAATCTGTTCATCTCCTGCTGGGCTTTGTTAACATCTTCGAAAGAATCCTGTACTGTACCTATAGGGGGAACAATATTCCTGAGCTTTACAGTTGTAACATTTGTCCCGAGTTTGTAGCTTTTAAGAATTTTATTGATCAGTTCCTGACCGCTTGCTTCTATCGCGACTCTTTCCCTTCCAATAACATCAAATATTCCCCTGTCTCCTACAAGCATGTTTATGACAGACTGTGAAATATCCCTGATTGTTCTTTCCTTGTCTTCTACCTTGAAAAGCCATTCCTGAGGTTCAACAATCCTGTACTGGATAACCCATTCCACATCAACAATGTTAAGGTCGCCAGTAAGCATTACTGATTCTTCCGGATAATCTGTTTGTGCGTAACTTGGAGTTACACCTGGCCTGTCAGATCTGAATCCAAATGACATAGTCTGAACAACCTGTGTCGGAACATTGTAATTACTCTCAATACCGAACGGTATTTTGAGATGTAATCCCGGTTCTGTGATTCTGTTAACCCTGCCGAACCTTAAAACTACTGCCTGTTCAGTCTGGTCTACCATATAAAAAGTTGATACCCCTACTATTCCAAGCAGAATAACCATTAAAAAAATAATCAATAATTTTGGGTTAATTTTTATATGCGGGACTTTGAAAGGTGCATTGTAATTGCCGTCGCCCATTATTAAATCCTCCTGATTTGATAATATATTGCTGATAAAAAAAGATTAGCTATATATAAAATGTTACTTAAGAGTAGTCATCAAGTCAAGGATAAAGAGAACTATCGGATTACTTGACAATAAAAAAGCTGAAACATATAGTAAAATGCCATGAAAAAAAGACTTATTACATCAGCATTACCCTATGTTAACAACATTCCTCATCTGGGAAACCTTATCCAGGTTTTATCCGCAGATGTATTTGCCAGATTCTGCCGGCTTAAAGGTTATGAAACTCTTTATATTTGCGGGACAGACGAATACGGAACCGCGACCGAGACAAAAGCTCTTGAGGAAGGGATTACTCCCAAAGAGCTGTGCGACAGGTTCTACAAGGTTCACAGCGATATTTATAAGTGGTTTAACATCTCATTTGACAGATTCGGAAGAACTTCTACACCGAAGCATACAGAAGTTACCCAGGGGCTTTTTAACGCACTTGATAAAAAAGGCTATATACAGGAAAGGACAATAGAGCAGCTCTATTGCGCTAAATGCGAAAGATTTCTCGCAGACAGGTATGTAAGGGGAATCTGCCCTACCTGCGGATATGATGATGCCCGCGGTGACCAGTGCGAAAGCTGCGGCAAACTGCTTGACCCTACTGAACTTGTATCTCCCCGCTGCGGAGTGTGTAAAGGTGAACCTGCCCTTAAATCTACAGATCATCTTTATATAGATCTGCCCGCGATAATCCCACTTCTTGAAGAATGGATCAACAGAAGATCGGTCGAGGGTTTCTGGGCAAGAAACGCGCTTCAGATGACAAAAAGCTGGATGAGAGACGGACTTAAGGAAAGATGCATTACAAGGGATCTCAAGTGGGGAATTCCTGTTCCAAAAGACAGATACAGGGACAAGGTTTTTTATGTCTGGTTTGATGCGCCGATCGGTTATATCTCAATTGCAGCCAACCATACAGATGAATGGGAAACCTGGTGGAAAAATCCTGATAATGTTGAGCTTTTCCAGTTTATCGGAAAGGATAATATCCCGTTCCATACTGTAATATTCCCCTCAACACTGCTCGGTTCAGGGGGATCCTGGACAACCCTTTACCACATGTCTTCAACTGAATATCTTAATTATGAAAGCGGAAAATTTTCCAAAAGCAAGGGGATAGGTGTATTCGGGACAGACTGTCAGGAAACAGGAATCCCTTCTGATGTATGGAGATTCTATATTTTTTATAACAGACCTGAAAAATCTGATTCACTTTTTACGTGGAAGGATTTTCAGGAAAAGGTGAATTCCGAACTTATCGGAAACCTTGGTAATTTTATAAACAGAACACTCACATTCGCGGCAAGATTCTATGACGGCAAAATCCTTGAGGGGACAAGCCGGAGGGATTCGGATTTCTGGGAAAAAGTAAGGTCTTATGAGGAAAAGATAACTTCACATCTTGAAAAAGCGGAGCTCAGGGATGCCTATCATACAGTTTTTGAGCTTTCCGGATACGGAAACAAGATTTTTCAGGATTCAGAGCCCTGGAAAATGAAAAATGAAAATCCTGCCTCTGCTCATCAGCTTATTTCTGACCTTGTTTATCTTGTACGCGATATTGCGCTGCTGATTCAGCCGTTTACCCCTTTTACCTCGCACCGTTTGCTAGGTTTTATGGGATGTGAGGATTTTACCTGGGACAAGCTTGGAATACCGTTGGGTGAAATAAGAAAAATGGCTCCTGAAATTTGTTTTGAGAAACTTGAGGATGAGCTTATTGAAAGCTTAAGGGAAAGATTCAAGGGAAGCCAGAAGGAGAGGGCAATGGAGCAGAATTTGGAAAAAAATACCAAAACCGAAGAAGTATCAAAAGAAAAAAAATACGCAGAAACTGTTGACCTGAGGGTCGCGAAAATAAAAGAGATTAAAAAACATCCTGAAGCGGAAAAACTTTATATTGAAACACTTGATCTTGGAAGCGGCGAAGAGAGGCAGATAGTCTCGGGTCTGGTTCCCTATTATAAAGAGGAAGAACTTCTGGGGAAAAACATTATAGTTGTTTATAATCTTAAACCTGCAAAATTAAGAGGCGTAGAGAGCAACGGTATGCTTCTTGCCGCAGAGCCGTCAGCAGCAGCTGAAGGGGAAGGAAGGACTGTAGAAGTGCTTTTTGCCGATGATGCAAAGCCTGGCGACCGTGTGGCGCTGTCAGGGTTTAAGCCACCGGAAGGGGAGTTGAAAAGAATTACAATAGATAAATTTTTTGAAGAGACACTTGAGGTAAGAAATAATATTGTTTACTGCGGAAATGCCGCTCTTGCTGCTGACGGAAAAGAGGTGAGGACGCTTAAGGTGTCTGACGGAAAGGTCGGCTGATAAAGAGGCTTAAGTTGCTGTGATGAAAAATACATTTTTTCTGGCTGTGGCAGATGAAAAAAGAATGCCTTCCACCGGCGAAGGAAGTTCATTTCTTCAAAGCAGGCAGTGGGCGCAGCTTAAATCAAATTTCGGCTGGAAACCTCTTTATCTTTCTCTGGACGGAAAAGGGGTTATAATTCTTATAAGGGAATTTTTCCCCGGATTTTCTCTTGCCTATGTACCTCACGCTATTGATGAAAAATACAAAAACTCTCTTGAAGATCTTTCCCTTGCTGTCAAAAAGTATCTGCCAAAGGGATCTGTTTTTATCCGATACGATCTTACCTGGAATAAAACTGATTCGCCTGGTTCCCCATTAGTAAAGGCTGCGTCAGATATCCAGCCTCCTTCAACTGTTATAATTGACCTTACCAGGAGCAAAGAGGAGCTGCTTGCGGGGATGAAGAGTAAAACCCGCTATAATATAAAGCTTTCCGGGAAAAAAGGGATAATTGTCCGCCGGTGCGGACTGGATAGTCTGGATGAGTGGTATGATATTTACTCGGAAACTGCGGAAAGAGATAAAATATCGCTCCATTCCTTATCCTATTACAGAAAGATTTTTGAGATAGCCGAGGATTCATCAGAAGAACTGTCAATAGACTCTTCAATAGATATAAGACTGTATATGGCAGAATCAGAAGGGCGGTTTATAGCTGGAATAATAACATGTTTTTACAAAAAAAAAGCTGTTTACCTTTACGGCGCTTCACGGAACACAGGCAGGGAAAAAATGCCGTCCTACGCTCTACAGTGGCAGGCAATATGCGATGCGAAAGATGAAGGATGTGTATCGTATGATATGTTCGGAATACCGCCTGCAGATGATCCGACCCACCCGATGCACGGGCTTTACCGGTTTAAAACCGGATTCGGTGGAGTAATTCTCCATATGGCAGGATGCTATGATTTTCCGCTTAATCCTTTAAAATACTTTATCTACAGGGTTGCGGAACAGGTACGATTTTTCTATTATAAAAAACTCAGGAAAAGCAAAATATCATGAATAGTTTTGAAAAAGAGATTGCAGAGCTTCAATCTGCTGTTTCTGAACTGGAAAAACAGAATACCCATTATAAAGCTGCTCTGGATAAAAACTGGGCCATTATCGAGACAATAATGGAGAGTTCAAATATTCTTTTTACCTGCTTCTCTGAAAGCGATAAAACCCTTTACTGGAACAGGGGGTGCGAAAAGCACCTTCTCTTTAAAAAGAAAGAGCTTGAAGGAGCTATAAAAACATCTGATGAGTGGACAGGTTTTTTAAAAAGAAGATTCAAGTCTGTTGAAAAAAATGATGATAAAAATGATGATAAAAATGATGATAAAAACAGTTCAAAAGATAGTGAAAACATTCTTCATCCTGCCAAAACCCCTGTTTTTGACGGAAATTTCCATGAATATACAGTTGAAGCAAAGGATGGAACCCTCCGGACGCAGCTCTGGGCTTTTTACAGGATAAAAAAAGAGAGGGTGGCTGCCGAAGGGTATGATATTACAGAAAAAAAGAAAAAATCATCAGACCTTGTTAAAACTATTCTGGAATTTGAAACACTTTTTAATAATACTTCCATCGGCATAGTTGAGCTTAAAGAGGGAAGAATTATTAAAAAGGTCAACAAAAGGGCATGTGAATATTTCGGCTACAGCGAAGAAGAGCTTACAGGTAAAAGTGTTGAAATTGTCCATCTATCCGGTAAAAAATTTGAGGAATTCGGCAAAAAGCATTACAGTGCTCTTCTCGATGGCAAGGTAATTGAAACTGAATACCAGCTTAAGGCAAAAGATGGAACGATTCTCTGGTGTTCGCTTTACGGAAAAGCTGTACATCCGCCGCATCTTGGTGACGGTGTTATATGGGTTGTTGCTGATATAACAGAAAAAAAACAGATGCAGGAAGAACTTCATCTCCTTGCTACAACTGATTCTCTTACAGGAGTCAGCAACCACCGAAGTTTTTATGACAAGGCAAAAGATGCTTTTAACAGGGCAAAAAGATACGGAAAACAGTTCAGCGTATTGATGATTGATATAGATAATTTCAAACAGATTAATGATACCTGCGGCCATGATATCGGAGACAGTCTGCTGAAAAAAATGTGCGAAAACTGTAAAACACTTATAAGGGAAATAGATATTTTTGGCAGGGTCGGAGGAGAAGAGTTTTCCATTGTTCTCGAAGAAGTGACAAAGCATGAGGCAATGATTGTTGCTGAAAGGATAAGGGCAAGGCTTGAAAATCTTTTGATTGAATGCGGGGCAGGATATTTGAAATTTTCAGTAAGCGTTGGTGTTTCAGGATTTACAGCCAGCGATAATGCTTTCACCGATGTAATGAAAAGAGCTGATAACGCTCTTTATGTGGCAAAGAAAAACGGCAGAAACAGGGTAGTTTTTAACTGACAGAGCTAAAATGATTGAACAATTTTTTTAAAAGTATCTCCCCTGTCAAATTCATTTTTAAACATACCGAAAGAAGTGCATCCCGGAGACATTATTACTGTATCTCCTTTTCTCCCTTGCGAAAAAGCAGCCTCAGATGCTTCTGCCAGGGAATTAAACGGCCCGCACCAGGGTATATTGTATTTATCAAGATACGGGATCATTTTATCGGTAGCGCTTCCTTCAAGCAGGTAAATCATTACTGTTTTACCTGCAAGTTTTTCTAAAACAGTGAAATCAAGTTTTTTATCAGTTCCCCCTGATATAAGCCTCACAGGAGAAGTAAAGCTTTCAGCCGCAGCTATAACAGCTTCAGGGATTGTTGCAGTTGTATCATTATAAAAAGATATCCCTTTTTTAGTTGATATATACTCCATTCTGTGGGGGATTCCTGTGAATGATGCAAGCCTTTCCTCTATAACTGAAGATTCAAGACCGTAAAGTGATGCCGCAGCTCCTGCTGCAAGGAGATTCAGTCTGTTGTGCCAGCCGCTCATCACGATTTTTTCACTGACAATCCTCTCTTTATTACCTGAAACAGAGATAAAGCCTTCCCCGTTTTTTTCAAGCCATGCGCCATCCATATCATCGGGCAGCCTCGAAGCAGAAAAAAAGAGCGCTTTTGCAGGAGTTTCTGCAGCAAACTCTCTTCCCCACTTATCATCATAAAAACAGAGTGTATAATCATTTTTCCCCTGGTCATGGTAAATAAGCTTTTTATCATCAACATAATCTTCCATACCCCTGTATCTGTTAAGGTGGTCGGGGAGAATATTGGTTATTACTGAAACAGCCGGTTTTAATACATTTTTGCCTGCAAGGTCTGCAAGCTGCCAGGAAGAAAGTTCAAGCACTACCGGACTGCTTTTGTCTGCAAAAAGATCTTCCAGAAAGGTGAGGGGAGAGGTTGTAATATTGCCTCCGAGTCTTGATCCGGGATAGATTTTCTTGATTACGTGGTAAAGGGCGGAAACTGTTGTAGACTTTCCCTTGCTCCCTGTAACTGCAATGACAGGATTGGCAGCAAGCTGTAAAAAAATGGAAATATCGGTTTCTATTCTTTTTGCTTTTTTAAGATAGCCTGAATCTGGAGGTACAGCAGGGTTTTTGATTACAATATCCGCGCCTGTAAAATCTGCTTCATCATGTTTTTCAAGGACATACCGTATTTTGTATCCTGAAAGCATATCTATCGTAGGCTTAAGGATTTCCCGGCTTCTTAGGTCTGTAACTGTTACATCCGCCCCTCTTGATGCGAAGAATTGAGCAGAAGCAAAACCTCCTCCGTTAAGTCCCAAACCCATAACCGTAATTTTGAGATCCTGTATTTTTTTATTCATAAAAATATCAGATTTTAAGTTCATACTCTTTCATTCCCCGGCTGTTTATGTATCTTCTTATTTTAAGTGATTTAAAATCATGATACCACTGGCTGTTGATTTTTTTCTTCAGGTTTTTAAAAAGTTTCATTTCAGGGGAAAAAGTGGAAATCCTGAATTCTTCTTCAATCTCTCTCATGTGCGGCTCTATGAAATTAAAGGATCTGTCAAGAATAGCTATGTTTTTTTCCCGTGAAACAGATGAGAAATTAATCGGGACATGGGATATTGTACGGTATTTACATACAAAGGGGTAATAAGGGTAGGAAAGAAAATCAGCTGGCAGGAAAAGTTTTGTAAAAAATTTTGTAAGCTCGCTGTCCATCCAGATCCCCTGAATAAAATAGCCCCTGCCTGTTTCGCCTATCCATGTCTTAGAAATTGATTGTTTTATGTTAAAGTCTGTTCTGCCGCCTTCTTTTTCAACTATTTTTTCTACCGGCAGTATATTGACATCAAGAAAAAGATTTTGAGTTGTAAAAGTGTGGGTTAGATCATTTCCTCCCATTTCAATGATCTCACAGTCGTGAGGCCTGAAAGAAAGATCAAGTCTTGCAATATAAAGATAATCCCGCCCTTCAATATTATATGGTTTGAAAAAAACAGGGCGCAGAAGTTCTGCAGGATCGAAAAAATACTCTGTATCTATTAGTACAGGTGCAATTACAGGCATAATCTGCTCAATAATACCTGCGAGTTTGCCTGTATAACTGCTGTCCGGCTGCGGGTTGTCAAAGTTATGATGTATCTTGAAATACGGAATTGTAACAGGGGCTTTTGTTTTTAAAAAAAAATCCTCGTTCTGGGAAAAATGAATTGTATATAAAGGTTCCAGCTCTTTACTTTTTTTAATAATTCGATTAATTTCATTATCAGTATGACAGATTGAAACAATATTTAAGATCTGATCCATATTGATTTTAATATATACTTTAATTGTTAATCTTTCAACATCATTTAAATTTATGGGGTTGACTCATTTTTGATGCATTTGCATAATGGTTGTTAGATTGGAATTGATAAATAAGGAGAGCTGCTGTGCCTTGCGGAAGAAAAAGAAAGAGACATAAAATTGCAACTCATAAAAGAAAGAAAAAACTCAGAAAGAACAGACACAAGAACAAAAAATAAGTCTTTCTACTCAACTCAAGCCCCGGAATGATATTATAAGCGTTGTATTGTAGTATCATTCCGGGGTATTTTTATTTGGATACGCTGCCTGATTAAGCAGGGGGAAATGAATTGGATGAATCAGTTTTAGAGACAGTTAACCAGCCTGAAGATCTGAAAGCTCTATCTGTCAGGGATCTTAAAAAACTGTCAGGTGAAATAAGAAATAGGATTATTGAGGTAGTAAGCGCCAACGGAGGACATCTTGCCTCTAACCTCGGAGTAGTGGAGCTTACAATAGCGCTCCACCGGGTTTTCAAATCGCCTTTGGATAAAATAATCTGGGATGTGGGGCATCAGTGTTATGCTCATAAGATACTCACAGGGAGAAAGGATCAGTTCCACACTGTGCGGCAGGAGGGTGGACTGAGCGGTTTTCCCAAAAGATCTGAAAGTATCCATGACCCGTTCAACACAGGACACTCTTCAACCTCAATTTCGGCAGGGCTTGGAATTCTTGCAGGGATGCAGATTCAGAATATTCCAGGCAAGGTAATTGCTGTAATCGGAGACGGTTCACTGACCGGCGGGATTGCTTTTGAAGCATTAAATCATGCAGGTCATCTTGGAAAAGAGCTGATAGTTGTTCTTAATGACAACAATATGTCAATAAACGCAAATGTAGGAGCATTGTCTCATTACTTAAGCAGGCTTACGACAACAATGTTTTATCAGACTTTCAGAAAAAATTTTGACAATATGGTTAAAAAAATACCGTTTGCTGGAAATTTTATACATGAATCAATAACAAGGTGTAAAAAAGGGGTTAAAGCGGTTTTTTACAAGGATAACCTTTTTTCTGATCTTGGATTTGAGTATGTAGGGCCGATTGACGGCCACAACATGAAACAGCTTATAAATGTGCTTGAAAAGGTAAAGAAAATATCCAAACCAGTTGTAGTACATGTTTCC
The DNA here is from genome assembly GCA_034003145.1 of Spirochaetia bacterium. Classification (GTDB taxonomy): domain Bacteria; phylum Spirochaetota; class Spirochaetia; order CADAEX01; family CADAEX01; genus JACKPD01. The sequence continues at coordinate 4,681 of JAVEZE010000072.1, read as the reverse complement.
ACGGTAAAAGGGAAAGGGTATGAACATGCCGAAGGAGACCCTACCTTTTACCACGGTGTTTCTCCGTTTTCTGTTGTTGATGGAAAAATGGAGAAAAAAAGCATAATTACCTATACTGACGCATTTTCATCAGCCCTTATCAGGTTTGCACGGAATGACAAGAGGATAGTCGCGATTACCGCAGCAATGGCAGAAGGGACCGGGCTTAAAAATTTTAAGCTTAAATATCCTGACCGCTTCTTTGATGTTGGGATAACAGAGCAGCATGCTGTGACTTTTGCTGCTGGCCTTGCAGCGTCAGGCATGAAGCCGGTCGTGGCTATCTATTCAACATTTATGCAGAGGGCTGTTGATCAGGTAATTCATGATGCAGCGCTTCAGTCTCTTCCTGTAATATTTGCGGTAGACAGGGCAGGGCTGGTTCCAAACGATGGAGAGACCCATCAGGGTATTTTTGACATATCAATTTTCCGGAGCGTTCCCAACCTCCAATTGCTTTCTCCCTATGATCAAAGTGATGTTGAGAATATGCTTGAATATGCTATCAAGTCTGAAAAACCGGTTATGATAAGGTTTCCAAAAGATGTAGCCCCTGATCCGGTGGGAGAGTCACATGAAATCACACAGGGAAAGGGCAGATTCCTGTATAAAAACAGTTCAGATATCCTTTTGATGGGATATGGCGGAATTCTTTCCTGTATCAGCGAGGCAGCTTTTCTTTTAGGGAGAAAAGGGATAAAAAATGATATTTATAACCTGTGTTTTTTAAAACCGGTTGATGAAGATTATCTGTGTGAAATCATTTCAGGCTACAGAAAGGTTTATCTGTTTGAGGATAATACAGAAGTCAATGGCGCGGGAGAATATATTGCTTCTCTTTTATATAAAAGAAAGATAAAAACAGATTTTTTATACAGGGGGCTTGGCGATTATTACCCAGAGCATGGATCAAGGAAAGAACTGATTAAAAGCAATCTGCTGGATGCGCAGAGCATATTCAATTTTATCGCAGAGGATGAAAATGCTTCCGGAAAAGATAAAACTTCCAAAAAAAATTGACAGCGATGAACTTCTTCCGCCGAATATGGATTATCCCTATTTTGAGCGGGTAAGACATACAGGTTTTTTATATGAAGAAGATGATTTTTCTTTAGAAAACTCCTGCTTTCTAGCTGAATCTTCATTACTTGTCTATTGCCATCCAGCCTTTATCAAATACGCGTTTTATTATGCAGGACTTTATAATTTTCGCTCTTTTATCGGAAAGAAGGTTGCGCGGTGTTTTACCGCGGGAAACAGCGACTATCTTGTAGTGGCATTCCGGGGAACAGAGATGAAAGGATTAAGGTCTGTCCCCGGTTTTATCGCAGATCTTAAGATTACAATGACGAAAGAAAAAACCGGAGGACTTGTCCATTCAGGTTTCAGGGAGGTGCTGGATGAGATTTGGGAAGGCGAGGATAAGCTTTACAGCTATCTCTCTGAACAGAAGAATAAAAACCCTAATCTCCGTGTTTTTTTCACAGGGCACAGCCTGGGCGGCGCGCTGGCTTTAATTGCCGCATCAAGATTTCCTGATACAGACTGTGTTTATACCTACGGCTGTCCACGGGCAGGCAACAGAGCCTTTACCGACTCAATTAAAGCCAGCGTGTACAGGACTGTTAACAACAACGATATTGTTACAACTCTTCCCTCAAAAAAAATACTTTATGCCAGAACAGGCGAGGAATATACCCACAAGGGGATACTTAAATTTATTGATGAAAAAGGGAAGATAAAGAATAAAATACTGAATAAATTCGCATCTGACGGCGGAAGCAAGGAAAAGGAAATTTTCCTGACACTTGGGGTTGATGAGCTTATAATGCATCTTGGAAAAACAAGGAGGATGGATTTTTTTGATCATTCTCCTTTCTATTATGCTGCAAAACTCTGGAACGCTTATAGAGATATCAACAGGGGGGGAGACGGAAAATCGGCTCAGCCTCTCCAGAGCCCCTGACCAGGGTCTGAAATATAGTAGATTTCTTCACCTTTTATATGATTAAAACCTTCTTCAAGATTTGCCGGGTTATATTTTTCAGGGATATTTCCTGGTGAGGCATAGTCGTATCCAGCCTTTAATACATCCTTCTTTTCAATTTTTCCCGGGCACCATCTTATTTTAAATCTCCCTTCAGATGAGCCGTGTATAAGGTGCGCTGCAGCGGAAAGGTTTTCCTTTAGATCATTGTTTAATTCAACTGCTTCTGTCACTGCCTCTTTTCCCATATATCCGTATTTCCTGATTATTGAATCAAGTGTTTTGTCCTCTCCGAATGTTTCCACCCAGGGAGCAATTATTATCAGCTCTCCTCCGTCTGCGGCAGCGAGCCTGCTTCTGTATATCCCCTTGTTCCCTATCCACATGCTTTTTATGTTTTTATCAAGTGATACAACAATTTTTGCAGGTTTTTTCGCGAGGCTGAAAATGTTTTCTTTTTCAGATGCCGCGCATGCCCTGTTGTAGCATTCCTTTCCATACCCTGCAAAAATACCCTTAATACCCCGGCGGCTCTGTCTGCCTCTCCCCCCGGAGCACCTTATGCTGCTCTCACTGCTTCTGACGCTTTGGCTCCCGCATACTGTGAGGATGTAGAATATATCACGGCCTTGAAGAAAATTGTTTTCCGCATAGTCAAATATGCTGCGGACAGGGTTTTCACACTGCCCCATAATTTTTTCCATACCAAAAACCGCGCTCAGGTAGTGTGACAGGTTTATTATCTCACTTCCCCCTGTCCCGATAATAATATTCTTGTTGTGGTTTGCCATCCCAGCTACTTCGTGGGGAACAACCTGTCCTATTGAAACAATGGTTGAATATTCCCGGCTTAGAACATTATTATTGAGCCAAACCGGAATTGAATATCCGCTGATGCCGGTTTTCTCCCTTATAAAATCTTCCGGTACTGTTCCTGCATGGCCAAGGTTTTTTTTCCAGTCATGGACTGAAAAAAGATTATCCGGAATCTCACCAAACATTGCTTTTTTTTCATAAAGCGACATGGGATTGTGAGTCCCTGTGGCAGGAATAATCTTTTTTATCCTGCTGCCTGCCTCTGACCTGTAAAGCAGCTGTGAAAGCCTTCCTGCGCCGGATGAAAAACGGGAAATATCAGGAGGCAGAAGAAGTATTTTTTCTTTTTTTTCAAGTAACTTTGAGATTTTCCCCATGAATTCAAATATTTCAGATTCTTCAAGAAGATTTTTGCTGTTATATATTTCAAGTGTCATTGCTGCTCCTGCTCTGTAGATTTTCTTCTTCAGCTGTTTTAAAGATAGGTGTATTATTTATATTATTCTGGACATAATGATTGAAAAAAAACAATAGTTAATATAATATATCTATGAACAAAAATTTTAGGAGGTCAGAAATGGCTTACAAAGTAACAGATGAATGCACAAACTGCGGCGCATGTGAACCGGAATGCCCTGTTGAAGCAATCAGCGAAAAAGATGACATGAGATATATTGACCCGGATCTTTGCACATCATGCGGGGTCTGCGCGGAAGTTTGTCCTGTCGATGCTATAGAAGCGGGCTGATGCCCCACTGCCGGCGCTGTCAATAACCGGTGCCTTTAAAATATAAGCTGCCCTGCTTATGCGCTTTGTCGTATGTGAGCCGGCAGCTTTTTTTACGCGCCGATTCTATTGCCATATACCATTAAGATTTTTCATATCCATTTCAGATGTTAAAATATTCTCAAGCCCTCTGTTCATATTGTGTGAGACAATATTCATCGCATCATCAGGGTTTTTATCAAAATATTTTACAATTTTATCAGGACGGCTTATTAAAAGATTTTCCATAAAAAGCTTTGACGCAAGAAATCTTTTATATTTATCAACTCCGAAAATCAGAAAATCATCAAGAATCCCGATAACTTCCCAGGTTGTCTGTTCCGCCTGTGAATATCTGCCTGCGTCCTTTTCCTGGTCGCTTATCCTGAGGGGAAGATTATCAATTATTCTGTCAATATTGTTTATCAGATATTCAAGGTTAAAAAGCCCTGTAGCGCAGTTAAAAAGTATGGGTTTCCCCTCTTTTTCCCTGGCTTCAACTTCTTTGACCGAAATCGCGGGCCCTATATCAACACAATTGATTTTTTCCTTCTCATCGTAGACCAGAATTCCCCCTTTTACATCAACAGATGTTTTAAAGGAAAAATCAAAAGCTGCCTGTTTCCCGGAAAGGGCAAGGACTGCCACTTCCGCAAAATCAATATTGAATCCAATATTATCTACATTGCCAAGATAGACAAAACGCTTCCCTTCATCATAAAGTTTCATGTAAACATCTTTCAATACCTGAAAATTCTGTCCATGACCGCCGGGAAGTGGGATCATTTCCCCTGTTTTGCCCCAGGCGTTTGTAAAAACATCTCTAATTTTCCCTTCTGATGAATGGGTAAAGGCGGGAATCATGGGCTGGATACCTGTAAGAGGAGAAGTGATGTCTGCGCCGGTTTCCCCAATCAGTTTTTCGAGCAGGATGCTTTGACTGTATTCTTTAAATCCTTTTTCTATCAGTATATTATTTCTGCAGCTTGTCATCTGGAAAAGGGGGTGCGAGAAATCCGCGTTTCCGATATTATCACGGTATTTTTTTATTTTAAGAAGAATTGATCTCATTT
>JAVEZE010000071.1:0-13696 GCA_034003145.1 Spirochaetia bacterium | reverse complement strand
TTATAATCATGCACAGCAATTTTTATATCCTCCCTTTTTATCCCTTCAGCCAAGATAATATTGACAAGATAGTTTATTGTCTTACCTGAATCAAAAATGTCATCAATAAACAGGATCTTGTCTCCGCTTCTTAGGTATTTAGGATCATAGGTCCACCCGTCTACCTTGACATTGGAGTTATCCATTACATCGTTATATGATCTTGCTACAATTGCAGCGTAAAAAACAGGACGTTTTCCTTTTTGAACAATCTTGAAATATTCGCTTATTATATTTCCCAGATACGCCCCGCCCCTTAAAGGTACATATATAACATCAGGAATGAAACCGTCTGTGTATATTTTATGCGCAAGCTTTATCGCGTTATTTCTGACTATTGTGTATGGTAAAAATATTTTGTTCATTTTGCCTTGCCTGTGTATTCGAATACTTTTACATATTCCTTATTCTCATGATAATACTTTACTGTTGTTTTATCTTTATCTGTGCTGATTTCCCTGTAAAAATCCCGTGTGTTTTTGATTTCTTTTCCATTTATTTCAATAATTATATCTCCTGCGCTTAAGGAGTCAAATACAGCTCCTTTCTCAACATAGGATACAATTACACCATTATCAATATTCTCAAGAACCTTAATATCGATATATTTTTTATTTAAAGTAATAACTGTGATTCCCGGCCAGTAGGTATGCTCCTTCTCTGCCAGAATGCTTTTGTTATCCCTTAATCCAGGCTTTAGTTTTTTAACAATTGTTATCCCTTCGCGTATAATCAGAAAATCAGCTTCGCTTCCCTCTTCCGCCTCCCCAACAGCCAGAAGGAGAGAATCTACATTTAAAGTTTCCCTGTTGTTGACTTTTATGATAAAATCGCCAGGGAGTAGGCCGTTGATATCAGCAGGCCCCTCTTTTATCGTCTGAAAAATCATTATCCCTTTTTTATCAGATACCTCAAAGATCTCTTTTTCATAATCAGGAAGATAGCCGGCAATTACACCGATCCAGCCGTATTTCACTTCCCCGAAGTTTATTAAATCATCAACACTTTTGATTATGTTATTGACAGGTATCGCAAACCCTAATCCAATGCTTCCGCCGGTAGTAGTAGTAATCCAGCTGTTTATCCCTACAAGCTTCCCTTTTGTATTGACAAGGGCGCCACCCGAGTTGCCGGTATTGATTGAAGCGTCTGTCTGAATAAAATCACTTATATTCCCGCCTGTGCTGTTTTGTCTTCCCAATCCGCTTACAATGCCTGATGTTACGCTTGAATCAAAACCAAAAGGACTTCCAACAGCAAGTACCCAATCCCCTACCCTAAGTTTATCAGAATTGCCTTTGGATATAACTTTTATGTTGCTGTTTTTTGTATCAAAGTAGATTACCGCGATATCTTTCCTCTCATCAACACCTGCGATAAATGCTTCTGCAAATTCTCCGTCAAACAGTTTAACAGTTATTTTATCAGCATCAGCAATTACATGCTTGTTGGTAACTGCGAAGAACCGCTCACCTTCCTGCCTTATAATTACCCCGGAACCCAGACCCTCTTCAAAGAATTCTTTTTTTTCTTCAAATATGTTTCCAGGTGACGGGGTAAAAGGATTATATGAAAAATCCCATCCTTCAGGCGTCAGCTGGGTTTTCTGATCAACTACCCTTACATGGACAACAGAAGGGAGTACTTTTTCCGCAACTGAGGAAAAAGATATATTTCCGGATAAAAAACCGGAAACAGAAGAACATGAAGAAAACAAGAAGAAATTAATATAAAGCAGATAAAAATATTTATTTTTCAATTAACTCTCCAGGCGACGTGATTCTTTTATGATGCAAGAAGTTTTACAGCAATGTCAATATTTCTGCCCTCTCCTCAAAAACAGCTACAGTATGCTCAAAATGGGCAGATAATGATTTATCAGCAGTTTTAACAGTCCACTTATCATCCATGACAATGACTTCATCTCCACCGATATTGATCATAGGCTCGATTGCGATCACCATACCTGTTTTAAGCCTGGGATTAGGTCCATTGTTTATGTAATTGGGTATTTGGGGTTCTTCATGAACATTAAATCCAACACCGTGTCCGCAAAAATCCCTTACAATCCCGTAGTTGTGTTTTTTGGCATGGATAAAAATTGCTTTGGATATGTCAGAGACCCTGTTCCCTGTTACAGCCATTGATATGCCATTTGTAAGGCATTCCTGGGTAGTTTTCAAAAGAAGCTGAACTTCTTTCCCGATTTTCCCAACAGGCAGGGTAATAGCTGAATCACTGATAAATCCTTCAAAATTAACACCCAGGTCAAGACTTACAATATCACCTTCCTCAATAATTCTTTTTGAAGGGATGCCATGTATAACTTCATCATTAACTGAAATACATATGCTTGCAGGATAACCCATATAACCCTTGAATGCTGGTTTTGCTTTGCATTTGACAATATAGTTATATGCAATGTTATCAAGCTCTTTGGTAGTAATGCCGGATTTAAGGTTTTCCCTGATTATTTCAAATGTTTCAGCAAGTATTTTGCCTGACAATCTTATTTTTTCAATTTCTTTTTTATTCTTGAGTTTTATCATCAGCTGTCTGTGTTTTTTTATCTTTTGGATATGGTTTTTTTTCAGCTTCCCTGAAAAGGGTTTCCGCCTCTTCACCAAAAGAATCAGTAATTATTTTGTCAACATTATTGTTATTGGAAGAATGGATTATAACCTGACCGCTTGTTACTACCCCCTGCTCAACATTAAGCTTTGGAGTTGAGATATTGCCAAGTACTTTACCGGTTGCAAGAAGGTTTACCTCTTCTGCTGCAGTAATATTTCCAATAATAGTACCGGAAACAGTAACTTTTCTCGCGGAAATATCAGTTTTAACCTTGCCGGTCGGGCCGATTACAACCTGATCATCAGTCCGTATATCGCCCTGAAACTTCCCTTCAATAAGAACAGGCCCGTTGACATAGAATTTTCCTTCAAAAACAGAACCTTCGCCAATTACGCAGTTTGTATTCATATCATTTATTTTTGCCACTTATTTAAAGCTCCCATAATTAAAATAATTATTTTACTAACTGAAATATATCACTTAAACAAACCCTCTTCAACTATTTTAGATTTATAATATTTGCCGAGATAAAGTGCTGTCAATGTGGTATTCCCTGATCTTACCGCTTTTTCCAGAAAAACCTCGCCTTCTTTAAGCCGGCCGCTCTTCAAACTGGATAAAGAAAGCATCAGATAAACATCACTCATGTTTTTTTCATCTATTCCGGTATTCAATATTTCATTAAAAAGATTAATCGCCTGATCATTCTGATTATTTACAACGTGGATCAAGCCGCAGTTATAAAGTGCTTCCCAGTTATTTTCCAGTTCATAATATTTCATAAATTGATTAAAAGACTCAGTATAATTTTTTTTATAAAAAGCCAATACTGCGCTGTAAAATATTGCCCAATCTTCTTCTGAATTATTTTCCTTATTTATGAATATGTAAAGATCCTCAAACCGCTTCATTCTGTATAGTTCTTTGGCAAAATAAAGCTTGGATTTACTGCTCATCTCATCATCGTTATAATAGCTCCAGAATTCATTGATATAACTGTCCTGATTTACCCTGCTGAATCCTTTTTCAGTATTTTCAACAATATTTTTTTTAAGCAAAGAGATAAAAAGCAGCTCCTTTTCCAGCGGGAAAAGTTTTAAAGCCTCTTCTGTTTTAAAGCTGTCAATTTTGTCTTCAAGGCTAATAAAGTCAATATTTACATAGGGAATCCATGAAAAGTTTTTATCTGAATCAAGTAGAATATTATAAACAGATTCAGCCTGGCTGGTTTTACCCAGATACATAAATGTATCTGCCAAAAGCATCAATATTCCGGCGTCATCTATTTCTTTTTTATCATTTTCATATAATTTTGCAAATTCCTCTGCCGCATCAAGATATTGTTTATTATCATAGAAAACAAGGGCTGCCAATTCACGGTCTATATCTCCGGATGAAAAACTGTTTCTGTAGATACTATCTGCTTTGGTGTATTCTCCCTCTGAAAGGAGTGAAAGCATATAGTTGGTTAAAACAAGGGGTTTATCAGAAAATTGATAGAGTTTTGAGTATAAATCAGGATTTTTTGTGTTATGCAGCAAAGCAATCAGATTTTCATCTGCGTTTTCCAGGATATTTTCATCGTTATTGCTCTTATATAGCGATGCCAGGATGACTGAAATCAAAGAATCAGGAAGAGCAAGCTTTTTGTTTTTTTTATATATGGCATCTGCTGTATTGTATTTTTTGTTTTTAACAAGTGAATAGATGTAGATATTATAAAAATCCTGATCATGCCCATAATTATCAAATGCTTTTTCTGAAAATGAAAGCAGCAGATCATGGTTATCTGTTTTTTGTGAAATTATAAATGCTCTTTTTATTATTCTCATGAAATCAGATTTTTTTGAAGCAAACGGGAATACTCTTTTCAACTCAGTTTCTGCTGCTTCAAATGCATTGCGGGCGATAGATATGTCAATTTTGTTTATATTTTTGTTAAATTCTTTTTTTTTGACAGTATTGGTATATATCAAAAATGATATTGCAAGAAGCAACACAATATCAAGAACCAATAGCAAAGCGATAATTCTTTTATATTTTTTTTTGTCTGTCATTCATTTTTTAAAAATACTGTCCAGAACGCCGTTTATAAAGCGGTAAGATTCATCGCTGCTGAAATTCCGCGAGATATCAACCGCTTCATCAATTATTATATTCCCGGCTATCTCTTTCTGAAACAAGAGGGAATATGTGCTTAATCTTAATATCGCAAGATCAACCTTTGATATTCTTTTAAAGTCCCAGTTATCTATATGCTTTCTTATTTTCTCATCAATTTCAGAAATATTCTCAAGTGTTCCCTTAATCAGAAGTTTGGCAAAAATAATTGATTCCTCAGTTATTTTCTCTTTACCGATATCCAGCCATTCAAGATTATATAAAGAATCAATACCGGTTTTATTAATATCCCAGCTGAAAATGACCTGAAAAGCAATTATCCGACCTTTACGACGTGCCCCCATAGTACCTGCAATTTTTATAAGTAATATTTTATTTCTGCATCTTTCCTGAGTTCATCTACAAGTTCTTCAACAGATTCTTTGAACAGTTCTTCCTGTTTTTTTATAATCAGATAGGTCTCTATCCTTTGCCGTACCGTTGTCTCTGATTCCGGATTAATCCTGTCATCAATATCAAGTATCCTGGGTTCATATACTTCATTCATTCTTATTATGTGAAAACCCATATTGGATTTGATTACGCCGCTAATCTGCCCTTTTTTCATATTAAATACTGAATCGAAAAAATCATCACCTAAAAGCTTTTTCCTCTGGAGATCATCAATTCTCAGGTAACCGAAATTTCCTTTATTGTATTTTGATGATGTATCATCAGAGCTTTCAACAATCTGATCAAATGTTTTGGAACCATTATTGATCTGTTTTGCATACTCAAGAGCTCTTTCACGCGCCCTGTCATTTTCTTCCTTGGTAGAAAGCATTCTGATATCAACAAATATATGGTCAAACAACGCCATTTTAGCAATAAAAAACTGTCTTGAATTTTCATCATAGAATTTTTTAATCTCAGTTTCTGTCGGATCCGGTATGTTTGACATTTTTTCGCTTTTAACTTTCTGGACAAGCTTTTGAAGTTCTATGGTTGCTTTGCTTTTTTCCGCATAACGTTCCCAGGTAACCCCTGTCTGCCGTCTTACCAGGTCTTTAAGCTGCTGGTCTGTCATGCTTGATGCCGCGTTGCCTATCTGCTTTCTTACAGCGTTTATCACTTCAGAATCATTAACCCGGATTTTTTCCCGTTCAGCCCCCTGTTTGAGAAGCACATCACCAATCATTGTATCAAGGACTTCCATGTCAGACTTATCTATACCGTTCTGCTTTAAAAGTTCGACTGTCTGGGTCAATTGTTTTTTTGAAATAATTTCAGGTTTTGTCAGATTAACAGTAGCTGCTCTCTGGTCAATAATATCCTGGGAAAACACAAATCCTGAAGCAAGCAATAACATTGTTACTGAAAAAAATATTTTTTTCATAATTATATTACTCTTTTTCTTCCGCAGAACTGTCATTCCACCATTCTGTAATTTCACTTTTTTCAGAACTCTGCCTGTATGCTGCGCCAAGAACATCGCTTTTATCTGATGTTTTATTGATCCACGCCAGACCGAAAGAAGTAAGAAGAAATACGGCAGCAAGAATTGTTGTAAATTTTGTTAAAACATTACCAGACCTTGATCCGAACGGAGTAGAACTGCCGCCGCCGAAAAGACCGCCCAAACCTTCTCCCTGCTCATCCTGTATAAGTACCATAAGAATAAGAAGAAGACATGATATTACAAAGATAACAAGAAGCAAGATAGAAAGTATACCCATTTAAAATCACCTCAAATATTATTTCACACTATTTATTATAGCTAAAAATTGTTCAGCTTTAAGTGACGCTCCCCCTACGAGGGCACCGTCAATATTTTCCATAGATAAAAGCCCTGCCGCATTTTCAGCTTTTACAGAACCTCCATACTGGATAATCATTTTTTCAGCACTTCCTGCTGAATATTTATCTTTAAGAGTCTGCCTGATAATGGCATGAACATCATCAGCATCCTTGTCAGTAGCAGTTTTACCAGTTCCGATTGCCCATACCGGTTCATAAGCTATTGTTATCAAAGAAAGGCCAGTTTCAGAAATATCTTTAAGCCCGTTTACAACCTGTTTTGATACAACTTCAGCCGCTTTACCTGCTTCCCTTTCTTCAAGAGTTTCTCCAACACATAAAATTACTTCCATTTTTTCACTTAAGGCAAGTTTTACTTTACTGTTTATGAACGCGTCTGTTTCCCCGTATATTATTCTCCGCTCTGAATGGCCGAGAATAACCGCACCCACTCCAAGATCTTTTAACATATCAATGGATATTTCGCCTGTATGGGCGCCGGATTTTTGGTTTGACATATTCTGGGCGCCAAGTATAACGTTAGTTTCCTTGACAACTCTTGATACTTCAGAAAGAGCTGTAAACGGAGGGGCAATCAATATCCTGCATTTGGCGTTTTTAGCCCCTTTTACTATTTCTGCAGCAAGGGAGGCGGCTTCTGTGGAAAGTTTATTCATTTTCCAGTTGCCGGCTATATATTTTTTTCTTAAAGACATAAATACTCCTTGTTATTTTTCTATTGCTTTGATGCCTGGAAGAACTTTTCCCTCAAGATACTCAAGAGAAGCGCCGCCTCCGGTAGAGACATGACTTATTTTATCTGCATAGCCGAATTTATTGACTGCTGCTACAGAATCACCGCCGCCTACAACTGTAATCCCTTTAGAGGCAGCTATCATTTCTGCGACCGCGATTGTCCCTTTCTGAAAATTTTTGAATTCAAAAACCCCCATCGGGCCGTTCCATACAATTGTTTTCGCTTTAGACAAATGTTCCCTGATTTTTTCAATTGTTTTAGGGCCTATGTCCATTCCCATATAATTATCAGGAATATCGCTGTTTTCTATATATTTTGATTCTGCATTTTCACTGAATTCTGTCGCTACAATATGGTCTATAGGAAAAACTATGTCAACACCCTTGTCAGTTGCTGTTTTAAGGAATTTTTCAGCAGTTTTGATAAATTCTTCCTCAAGCAGTGATTTACCAATTTTTTTCCCCATTGCTTTAAGGAATGTGTAAGCCATCCCGCCGCCGATTATCATTGAGCTGCAATTGTCAAGAAGTGATTCAAGAACCGCAATTTTGGATGAAACCTTTGCCCCGCCTATTACAGCAGCAAAAGGCTTTTCAGGATTTTTTAATATCGGCTCAAAAAAATTAATCTCTTTTTCAATCAGAAAACCTGCAGCGCCTGGTAAATATTTAGTTACACCTTCTGTTGAAGCGTGAGCCCTGTGCGCTGTCCCGAACGCGTCATTTATATATACATCACCCAGTTTCGCAAGTTTACCCGCAAAATCCGGATTATTATCTGTCTCTTCTTTGTAATATCTAACATTTTCCAGCATGAGAATTTCGCCGGGCTTAATTTCTGCCACTAGTTTTTCAACAGAAGGGCCTATGCAATCACTTGCCATGGTTACCTTTTTTCCAAGAAGAGCGGAAAGCTTTTCTGCGACAGGAGAAAGGCTGAACTCAGCCTTTCTCTCTCCGTTTTTTGGCCTTCCCAGATGACTCATAAGAATCACCGATGCCCCTTCCTGTTTGAGAATATATTCCAGGGTTGGAAGTGAAGCAGTTATTCTGCTGTCATCCGTGATTTTACCCTCTTTAACCGGTACATTGTAATCCACCCTGACAAGAACCTTTTTATTTTTAAGGTCTAAATCTCTAACAGTTTTTACAGGCATTTAATAACTCCTATGCAAGTTTCTGGGCAAGATCAACAACCCTGTTTGAATAACCCCATTCATTGTCATACCATGAAAGGATTTTAAAGAAGTTGGATCCAAGCTTCATTGTACTTGATGCATCAAAAACTGATGAATGGGAATTCCCTCTGACATCAGATGATACGATAGGATCAGAAGTATATTGTAAAATACCTTTCATAGGCCCTTCAGCCGCTTTTTTCATTGCGGCGTTGATTTCATCAACTGAAACATCTTTTTTAAGCCTGAATGTCAAATCAACTATTGAGCCTGTTGCGGTCGGTACTCTCATGGCTATACCGTTCATTTTTCCGTTTAGCTCAGGAATAACAAGGCCTATTGCTTTTGCCGCTCCTGTTGATGTTGGGATGATTGAAAGAGCTGCAGCTCTTGCCCGTCTAAGGTCGCTGTGCGGCTGATCAAGAAGAACCTGGTCTGTGGTATAGGCATGAATTGTTGTCATAAGCCCTTCTTCAAAACCGAAAGAATCGTTTAAAACTTTTGCGACCGGGCCTAAGCAGTTGGTTGTACAGGATGCATTTGAAACTGCAAGGTCTGTTTTCAACAGCATTTCCTCGTTAACACCAAGAACAATTGTTCTTATTTCATCTTTTGCAGGTACTGTAAGTATGACTTTTTTGGCGCCTGCTGTAACATGGTCAAGATATCCGCCCTTGGGACCTGTTGCGCCGCGGAAAACGCCGGTAGCTTCAATAACTACATCAACACCCAGGCTTTTCCAGGGAAGATTCTTGGGATCTCTTTCTGCATAAACCTTGATCTCTTTTCCGTCAACTGTTATGGCGCCTTCTTTCGCATCTACTTCCTTGTTGTATACACCGTATGTTGAATCATACTTGAGCAGATATGCCAAAGTTTTTGGGCTGGTCAGATCGTTTATAGCTACAATATCAAATCCTTTTTTTTCAAAAGCGATTTTAAAAACATTTCTTCCAATTCTGCCGAAGCCGTTAATAGCAATTTTCATATTTTCCTCACCTTATTTAATATTTTCAGAATAATAATAGACAAAAGAGATTCAATTGTCAATTAAGCTGGATAATTGATGAACATTGAACAAAGGGTTTATCAGCTATTTTATTCCCATAATAATGTTATATAGCGAATAACCGCTATTTTTGTCATTAATTTCTTCTTCTTTTTTGGTTTCTTTGGTTTCCGGCACTATTATATCCCCGTAATTGACAAGATTGAAAATATCCCTGTTTTTAATATATCCTTCAGAAATATATTCATCAGTTTTAGTTATATGAAAAGTGCCGAGCAGATCCGCTGCCTGGTAATTTTTCCCTATTTGTGTCCTGTCAGGGATTATCCTGTCTTTTCTGACAATCAGAAAGGAATCCTCTTCTTTTATATTGTCGTAATTACCAAGATTGATGATTCCCCGGTCAAAATCCATCCTGATAATCCGTCCGTGCAGTCCTGAATCAGTTTTAAGCTGATCCGCAAGTTTATTAAGACTTTCCCAAATCCTGTTGTTTCCTGTCGTATTGATTTTATATTCTTTTATTACTGACCCTGTATAGGCTGAATAAAGCTGTGCATTTATTTCGAATATTCTTTCAGACTCATCTATTTTTAAAATCAGGAAATAATCACATGGGCTGTCTGAATTACGCGATGCGGAAAAAGCCTGTGAATAATTTTCAATTTTAAAGTTATTGTTTTTTATCTTTATTGCATCTGTATGGTTAAGGATATCTGAAAAAACATCAACAATTGTTTCTTCCCCGCCGGGGTGAAGCATATTGATTGAATCGATGTAAAACAGGTTAAAATCATATCCGCTTCTGTCTATAAGAAACTGGTCTATATTCCACCTTGAAGAAACAGTATTCTCATTCAGGCTTTCATGTATTTCTATCAGATCGCTGATATACTGCTTATTTTTTTCTTTCTCCGGAAGAGTTTTAAGCTCTGAAAGATATTTCGACCTGAATCCTGATTTTAAAAATATATTTGCGTATTGCAGACGGCCTCTTACAGAATATGGATTTACAAGAAGCCCTCTTCTGTAGCTGCTTAATGCTTTCTCATTGTAATTTCTCTCTTCAAGCCCCCTGCCCCTGTCAAAGTGGTATTCTGCATAGCGGTTTCTAAGGGGATCAGTATACTCCTTAGTCTCTCTTATAAGATTTTCAAGCGCGAACCGGGATATTTCATCATCCGGATTTATCCTGAATGCATCTGCATAGTATTTTAATGCCTTGTCAGGTTCGCCTGTATTTTCATATGCTTTACCAAGTGTATATGAAACTATATTGTTGGTTCTTTTTTTATACAAAGGTTCAAGAACTTCAGGTATCTGATTGAAATCTCCTTTAGCAAGAAGCAGCCTTGCAAACAGGAGAGAGGATTCAGTATAATCCTGTTTAATTCTGATGGAATCCCTGATCTTTCTCTCTGCCTGATGAAAATCGCCCCTTTGAAGATAATGCCGGGCCGCGATATAAAGTGCAAAATAATCTCCGGAATAGAGCCTAAGCACTTCCGAAAGATATTTTTCTGATTCATCATATCTTCCCTGATAATCCGAGAGAAGAATAAGGGATAACAGCGCTTTTTTATTTGAAGGAGAAATTGATAAAATATCGCGATAATTCAGAGCTGATTCAGAATACCTTCCTGTCAACAAGGCAATTTCAGCAAAGCCGAAATATGCATTTATGTTATTGGGCTCTTTGGAATTAATATATTTAAATATCTTCTCTGCTTCAGTTATCCTGCCCATTGCAAGAAGAACCCTTGCTTCCATACCCTGCAGTTCCGCATTGTTTTTGTCAAAAATTCTGGCAGATTTAATCTGTTTATAGGCTTCTGCGAATTCGCCCAGATAAAAATAGGCATCTGCGAGTCCTTTAACTGAATTGATATAATCAGGATTGATTTCAAGGACAGTCTTGTATTTTTCAATTGCCTTATAGTAATCGCCGTCAAGAACAAGGATATCAGCCTCCCTGTTCAGTGTAAAAACATCGTTTTCAGAATATACAGTGTGAATAATGGCAAATAATATTATGGTTAAAAAAACTGATTTTTTCATTGTTCCTTGCTTTTTTCAATTTTTATTGTTTTTATTTTATGCCCTTCCATGTTGTTTACTATAAAATTAACTCCCCTGTAGGAAACCTTTTCATATTTTACTGGTATTTTTCCAAATAAATCAAATACAAATCCGCCAAGTGTATCATAATCATCGTGAGGAAGATCAATTCCAAGCAGTTCGTTGACATCTTCAATATAGGCTCTTGTATCGCAAAGATAGTGGGAATCATCAATTTTTATGATATCTTCTTCTTCATCATCAAATTCATCCTGTATATCGCCGACTATCTCTTCAATTATATCTTCAAGGCAAACAACACCTGAAACACCGCCGTATTCATCAACCGCGATTGCGATGTGGACTCTTCTTCTTTTGAATTCATGAAGCAGCGAATTTATTCTTTTGCTTTCAGGTATGAAATAGGGATCTCTTGCGATTTTTTCAATATCAATCTCCTGTTTTGTTACAATAAAGCGGAGCAGGTCTTTTGCATAAAGAATTCCTATTACGTTATCTATTGTATCTTT
Organism: Spirochaetia bacterium; assembly: GCA_034003145.1. Lineage (GTDB taxonomy): Bacteria > Spirochaetota > Spirochaetia > CADAEX01 > CADAEX01 > JACKPD01. The sequence goes on along the minus strand of JAVEZE010000071.1, from coordinate 1,655 downwards.
GTAGACAGGGAACCTTGAATGGGCGCTTTCAATTACAGTCTGAAGCATTTCATCCGGAGGCATATTGCTTGCGATAAATACAACATCGATCCGGGGAATCATAACCTCCTTGACTGTAGTGCCTGAAAGCTCAACTATTCCCCGTATCATATCCTGTTCTTCATGATTTAACTCATCATAGTCTTCTTCTTCATCATTATTGTTCAATCCGAATATTCTGCTGAAAAAACCGCTCTTTTTCAAAATATTTCAACTCCTGTAAACTTTTTTAGAATATCTTCCTGTAAAACAAGCATTTCCTGCTCCGGATTGTTATCACTGTGTTTATAACCGTTAAGATGGAGAATTCCATGGATCAAAAGCCTTGTAAATTCTTCATTCCTGTCAACATCAAATTTTTTCGAGTTTTTTTCAAGTGTTTCCATTGATATAACAATGTCGCCTGCGTATACAGTTTCCCCTGCGCATAGAGGAAGAGCTGTGTCGATCTGCGGGAATGATAACACATCAGTAGGTTCGTCCTTGCCGCGGTAATCACAGTTGAGGTTTTTTATAAAGGAATCGCTGCATAACACAAGAGATAATTCCCAGTTTTTTATTGAAATTTGATCAAATATATCACAGCACACTATTTTGATTTTTTCTTCACTTTTTCCATAACAAATACTGTCAATATCTTCAAACTGAATATCAATCCTGTTCATTTTTTTCAGCTTCCTTGACATCTGGATATTCAATTCTGTTATGAAAACTTCCTGCTATTGTTGTTAAAAACGAATCTTTTATAATCTTCAGATCATTAAAGGTTAATTCACTTTCTGTTATCTGATCTGTCTCAATTTTTGAAAGTATGGTCTGCCAGATAAATTTCTCTATTCTGGACATAGTCGGTTTTTTAAGTGTCCTTGTCGCGGCTTCCACACTGTCAGCTAAAAGGACAACTGCGGCTTCCTTAGATCTTGGCTTGCCTTCGGTATACGAATAATCAAGAGGCGTTATTTTTGCCTTGTTTTCAAGTTTAAGAGCCTGAACATAAAAATAGGCGATAAGTCCATTTCCATGGTGCTGGGCAATAATATCTATCACAGCCTGGGGAAGGCCTAGCTCTTTAGCTTTTTCTATACCTATTTTTACATGTGATTTAATAACAGAAACTGACATGCTTGGTTTTAAATCATCATGCTTGTTGAAAGCTTTCTGATTTTCTATAAAATATTCTGCCTGGTCAATTTTACCGATATCATGGTAATACGCCCCTACCCTTGCAAGGAGAGAGTTGGCTCCAATTGCCCTGCATGCAGTTTCTGCAAGGTTTCCGACATTAAGTGAATGATTGAATGTTCCAGGAGCGCGGCTGTGCATTTTTTTCAGTATGGGATTGTTAAGGTCAGAGAGTTCTATAAGACGGAATCTGGTCGGCGAATTAAGCACATGCTCAATAATCGGCAGTACGCCAAGAGTAAGTATTCCTGAAACAAATCCATTGATAAATGCAATTCCTGATGAAACAAGCAGTATTTTTACATCAAAATTTGTAAAAAACAAAAGCGTATTTATAAAAAAAATATTTAAAAATCCGGTTTTCAGCCCCGCTATTATAAGATCTATTCTGGTTTCTGTTTTTTTAACGCAAAAAACACCGCTTATCCCATTAA
>JAVEZE010000070.1:0-13908 GCA_034003145.1 Spirochaetia bacterium | reverse complement strand
CAAGGGTTCCTACCGGAAAGGATGTTTCGGAAAGGCTGTGTGTCCATTTTGACAGTAGATACCTGAGCAGCCCGCCTGTCCCGCTTCCGATAGCAATATAAAGATATTCCATATGCCTATTATATTGATTTAATATTTTTTTGGGAATAAGTATCAGGGTTTTTTCATTTTCGTTGATAATCAGTTTGTTATATGATATCATTTTAGGCAGCTATATTTATTTATAATTATTTTCATCAGCCTGACATGGGAGATTTGACATTATGAACACTCCGGATTCCGGTCAACCTGAACCAGGGATTACCAGCAGATATTTATCAATCATTAAAAATTACCTATTAAGGGTTTGTACAGATAAAACCGGAAGATGGAAACTCTATACCCTGATTTTTTCAATTACAATATTTATTTTTTCAATAATGACTACACAGGTAGTAGAAAGCCGTCAGAACAGCAAAAACAGCAAAGCTGACACTGTCAACCATTTTTTTACTGAAGTAAACAGATATGAAAAAGATGTAGTAATAAAAAGCGGGGAAACACTTGCCTCGATTCTTTATGATCTGGGAATCAATAAAATTGACGCATCAGATATAATTGAAAGCGTAAGCTCACTTTACAATCTTAAATATCTTCAGCCCGGGAAAAAAATAAGATTTGTTATATTTGAAAATGGAGAGGAAAATCTCCCTGTTGTAGAACTTTTGAAAATGGAAAAAACGGCTGGCACAGAAATAAGGGTCTGCGCGAGAGACGGGAAATATGAGGCAAAACTGGTAACAGTAAAAACAATAAAAGTACATACAGCTGCTGAAGGGGTAATAACAAACAGCCTTTACAGCGACGCGGCGCTGACCGGGATTCCCGATTCCGCGATTATGGAAATGTTTCAGCTCTTCTCTTTCGATATCGACTTCCAGAGAGATATTTACAGGGGAGATAAATTCAGAGTACTTTTTGAAAACATAATCAATATGGACGGCGAAGTTGTTTCAAAAGGAAATATTATTTTTGCCCAGCTCCAGATGAGCAATAAAGACCACAAGGTTTACAGATTTGTCTGCGATGACGGAAAAACCGACTATTTCAATGAGTCTGGCGTTAATATCCGGAAAACACTGCTGAAAACACCTATCTACGGTGCAAGGATTTCTTCCGGTTACGGCAGAAGGGAACACCCTATTTACGGTTATTCACAATTCCATCAAGCCCTTGATTTTGCTGCGCCCAGAGATACACCGATAATAGCTTCCGGTTCCGGAGTTGTAAAACTGGCTGACTGGAACGGAAGTTATGGTAAATGCGTGATAATCCAGCACTCCAATCAATACCAGACACTTTATGCTCACATGAATTCCTTTGCAAATAATATCAGAAGGGGAAAATCGGTAAGACAGGGTGAAATTATTGGATATGTGGGAACAACAGGGGTTTCAACAGGTAACCACTTACATTATGAAGTAATATTCAGGGGGAAGAGGTTAAACCCCTCTACCATAAAAACTCCTCCGGAAAAAAAACTGACAGAAGATGAATTGATCCGTTTTCTGAAAGAAGTTGAAACTATTGATATGGAATTCACAAATTCCCTGACAAGCTGATTTTTGTGTAAATACCTGATTAACCTTTTCACACTCTGCTTATTAATATATATTGTGGTTCTAAAAAACATGAACAAGGAGTTTATGCAATAATGTTATTTACAACAAAAAAATTGCTTGGAATAGTAATGATTCTTATTGGTGTTGTTTTTTTCCTTTTTGAATTCAAAGCATTGCCGCACAATCCTGCAGACCCAAAAAAATGGGACCATCTGCATGCTAAATATTTCAGGCAGATAAGGATGTCTGGAAGAATTTTTCTTCTGCTCGGACTAACATTCACTGTAACAGAAGGTTAACCATTGCATAAATAAGGAATAAAAAAGTTTATAAAAAAAACTAATTTATTCCTTTTTCATGGGAAAACCTTGCGCAAGTTCATCACTGTAGGAATCGCGGATTTCTATAACCTTTACATCAAAAAAAAGCGGTTTTCCCGAAAGGGGATGATTGGCATCAACAAGGACTTTTTCCCCGTTTACTTCAAGAACAGTAAGAATATAGGGAGTATCATTAATTACTGTTTCAAATTCCATACCTGGTTTTAACTCGGGGCTGCCGCTTCCCTCGAAATTCTCAGCCGGTACAGAAAACACCATGTTTTCATCCCTTTTACCATAAGCCTTTTCAGGGGGAATAGCCGCAGTAAAAGAATCACCCTGCCTCTTCCCTTCAAGCGCTTCCTCAAGTCCCTGAATTATATTTTTAAACCCATGCAGATAGGTAAGCGGCCCGTTTTTTTCGCTTGAATCAACTACCTGATCTTTGTCATTTTTCAGAACATATTCTATAGTTACAACCATTTTTCTTTTTACTGTCAATTTTTACCCCTGAAAGTTAATATAATGTTTTATATTATGGTAAATTTTTATTATAATCAAGATTATATGGCAAAAGGGTGTATATGAAATTCAAGGCTAAATATTTGCTAATAATTTTAACTGTTTTGGCTTTATCTTCATGCGCAACAACAGGAAGAGAGATCAAGGTAAAGGCATCAAGCAAGCCAGAGGCACTGCAATTATTACAAAATCAGACCGGAAAGTCTCCTGTCTGGTCATCCTACCCTGTTTTTGATTTTAATGGGGATGAAGTGAGAAACAGAATGCTGTCACTTATTGAAAATGCCCGGGATTATATTATGATCAATTCATATCTGCTTATGTATGACGAATACGGCAGCATTATTCTTGAAGCTATCAATAAAAAATACAAGGAAGGAGTTAATGTATACATAATAGCTGATTCATCAAATTATTTAGTACCTGGCGAATCAGGCTTCTCATTCCTTAAGGAAAACCTTATCCCGTTTGTAGAATACAATCCCATCAGGCCGTATAAATTACTTTTCGGCAGGTCAGTAATATACAGGGACCACAGGAAATTCTGGGTTGTTGACGGAAAATATGTTTACATCGGAGGATGCAACATAATAAACAGCTCACTGACCCCGGCGGATCAGGGAGGGAACATTGACGGGATGGTGCTTGTTGAATCACAGAAAACTGCAGAGATCCTGATCGAGGCGTTTGTAAGGACATGGAACAACGCATCCGATTTAATACTTGATTCAAAAATGTTCAGGATCCCTGATCAAAAAATATTTGAGACAAAAGCAATATTGATCAATCAGGAAATTAATGGAAATAACGAAAAAATTACAGATATGCTTTCAGGCTTTTTCTCAGCAGCAAGAAAAGAGGTGTGGATTATCCAGCCTTATACCTTTGTTAATTCAAATATAATCAAAGCAGTTAAAAAAATGGTAAAAAAAGGGGTTGACGTAAATATAATACTTTCTAAAGATTCTACAAGCAGCAAATACTATTATGCCTCTTTTTACGGCATAAAAGACCTCCTTGAGGCGGGTGCAGTTGTATGGCTTTATTCTCCTCCCGCCAGATCCTCTCCGCTCCATTTTAAAGCCTTTTTCATTGACAATGAAGGAGTTTCCATAGGTTCTGCCAACTTCAATCAAAGGTCATTCAGATATTCAGATGAGGCAAATATAATTTTCAACGACCCTGTTTCATTCAGGGAAATTGCAAAAAGCCTTTACATAATAAAAAAATCGTGCAGAAAGGTTTATATGGGTGAGGCAAAAACCTACAGAACCCCTTTGTACCGGATTTGGAACAAACTTATGCAGATAGCAGGGTAAATTATGAAAAAATACGCAGCCGGGATTGATATAGGCGGGACAAATACAAAAATCGGCATTGTCTCAAATAATGGGGATGTGTGCTCAAGAACAGCACTTGAAACAGGAAGTTACAGTACTCCTTCAGATTTTAAAAAAGCAATACGCTCGGAATTGATAACATTGACAGATGCTCCGAAAATTAAACTGTGCGGAATCGGAATAGGGGCTCCCAACGCAAATATCTACTCAGGCAGCATTGAGTTTGCCCCCAATCTGCCCTGGAAAGGGATAGTAAAACTGAATGACGGGCTTGATGATCTTGCTCCTGTTCTGGTAACCAATGACGCAAACGCCGCCGCTATTGGAGAAAAACTTTTCGGAGCAGCAAGGGATTTCAGCGACTTTATCGTTGTTACACTTGGAACCGGAGTCGGAGGAGGCATATTCTGCGATTCTAAGCTTCTGTATGGAAAATACGGTTTTGCAGGGGAAATAGGGCATATCACGGCAGTCCCGGGAGGCAGAAAATGCAATTGCGGAAGAAAGGGATGTGTTGAGAAATACTGCTCCGCGGGCGGTATTGTAACTACAGCACTGGAATTGATTAAAAATTACAAAGGCAGAACATCTCTTGAAAAATATGATGCTGATACCCTCACAACCAGGGTTATTTATGAAAAAGCTCTGCAGGGAGATGAAGCAGCTGTTGAAACATTTGACATTACAGCCCGGTATCTTGCTTCCTTTTTCAACGATCTGGTAAATATTTTTTCTCCTGAAGCCATTATTATCTCAGGAGGGGTTGCAAAAAGCGGAGATATCCTTTTAACCCCGCTTGAGAAATATTTCAGGCAGGAACTGATCGAGTTCTACAGAGACAAGAATATCAGGCTTCTCCGCTCAACCCTTCCTGGGCAGGATTCTGCCATTATCGGTGCAGCCTCTCTTTCCTTGTGGTAATTTTTACCTGATTTGGCAATTTATAAGACTGTTTATTCTGCTTTCCTGCGTAAAGAGGTCTGTTTTTTTTGCTTTAAAAAAAGTATTCTTGATTGTATATTTATCCAGGAGATTTTTTATGTTCGATGATTTATAGCTTTTTTACCAGTTAAAACCACCCTGATAATTCTAATACAGATATCCTTTTAAAATAAACCGGAGTTAAATAAATATATGTTTGACAAGATTGATGAAATTTTACAAAAATACTCAGAAATAGAAAAAAAACTCTCTGATCCTGATATTACCAGAGATCAGAAAAAATACAGACAGATAATGCAGGAGCATTCCCATCTTAAAGAGGTAGCAGAAGCAAGCGAAAAGTACAAAAAAATTGTACAGCAGATCGAAGAAGCCAAAAAAATAGCTGCGGATGAGAAAAACGGGGAATTGAAAGAGATGGCAAGAGAGGAGGCAAGAGAACTAGAGGCGGAAAAGGAAGAATACCTGATTTATCTCAAACAGCTTCTTATCCCCAAAGACCCCATGGATCAGAAAAACATAATAATGGAAATACGGGCTGGAACAGGAGGAGATGAAGCTGCCCTTTTTGCCGCAGACCTCTACAGAATGTATTCCAAATACGCTGAAGACAAAAAATGGAAAATTGAAGTCTTGTCTCTGCATGAAATAGGACTTGGAGGATTTAAAGAGATAATTTTCTCGATTTCGGGAAAAAATGTTTATGAAAATTTGAGATATGAAAGCGGGGTACACAGGGTGCAGCGGGTACCGGAGACTGAATCTGGCGGCCGGGTACATACTTCCGCAGTTACAGTCGCGGTTCTGCCGGAAGCAGAGGAAACAGACATAGAGATAAGCCCTGAAGAACTAAAGATTGATGTTTACAGATCATCCGGGCCTGGAGGGCAGAGCGTCAACACTACAGACTCTGCCGTAAGAATAACACACCTTCCGACAGGGCTGGTTGTAACATGCCAGGATGAAAAATCGCAGATAAAAAACAAGGCAAAAGCCTTAAGAGTTCTCCGTGCAAGATTATACGAACTGGAAGAAGACAAAAAACAAAAAGAACGCTCTGAAGCCAGAAAAACCCAGGTTGGATCAGGAGACAGGTCAGAGAGAATAAGAACATATAATTTTCCGCAGAACAGGCTTACTGACCACAGAATTAATCTTACGCTTTACAAGCTTGAAAATATAATGGAAGGGGATCTGACAGAGACTCTCGAAGCATTAAAATTCAACGCGCGGGAGAAGGTTCTCCAGAAAATTTAAAAAAAGGATTCAGCAGGGCTATATGACAGTAAAGGAAATAATTACACAGACAGCAGAAAAAATATCTCAAAGATGGCCCTTTACCCCATTTCTTGACGCTTCAATCCTTCTGCAGGAAGCGTCAGGCATGTCACGGGAGAAGCTTCTGGCATCATACAACACTGAAATTGATGAAAATATTCTTGAAATATTTACAGAAATGGAAGAAAAAAGAGTTTCCGGTTATCCAGTAGCCTATATAACAGGCAGAAAAGAGTTTTTCAGCAATACATACCATGTTGACAGAAGCGTTCTTATCCCCCGCCCTGATACAGAAATTCTTGTGGAAAAAGTTCTGGAAGCAGCAGAAAAAATGATACATACTTACGGAGATCCTTTGAAAATACTTGACCTGTGTACCGGCAGCGGATGTATTGCCATAACGCTTAAAAAAGAGCTGGGAAGCAGAGTGGAAGTTGAGGCTTCCGATATTTCAGAAGAAGCTGAAAAAACATTTAATATAAACTGCAAGGAAATACTCGGCTACTGCATACCGTTTTACAGATGCAGCCTTTTTGACGGGATAAAAGGAAAATATAATATCATAGCTTCCAATCCTCCATACCTTGAAGATACACATGTCGATAAAATGATAGCAAACAACTGGCCGGAGCCGGAATCAGCATTAAGGGGAGGAGCGGACGGACTTGATCTTATAAGGAAAATCGCGCCAGCAGCCTGCAGTTATATGGAAAACGACGGAAAGCTTTTCCTGGAAGCAGATCCCGGCCAGATAGCGGAAGTAAAGAGGCTGTTTTCACTAAACAGATTCAGCAGCATTGAAATTTCCAAAGATTTATCTGGAAAAGAGAGGGTAATAAGCGGATGCCTGAAATAAACACCCTTGACAATGATATCCAGGCACTAAAGAAAAAACTTGTTGCCAATAAATACTCAAATTCTGATGTACAGGACATAATGGAAGCTGTATGGTTTGGGAAAAAAATTCACGGAGAGCAGAAACGGGCAAGCGGAGAGCCTTTTTTTATACATCCCCTGACAGTTGCCGGGATACTGGTTGATCTTAATCTTGATAAAAACGCGATTATAGCCTCCCTGCTCCACGATACTGTGGAAGACACAGAGGTGGAAAGTCCGCTTATAGAATCAAAGTTCGGTTCTGAAGTCTCACAGCTTGTCGAAGGTGTAACAAAGATAAGCATAGTAAAAGCAAAAAACAAATCAGTTCAGGAAATTGAGACACTAAGAAAAATGCTTCTTGCCATGGTTAAGGATATCAGGGTAATTCTTATTAAACTGGCAGACAAGCTGCACAACATGAGAACTCTATCTTATCTTTCCGAAGAAAAACAGCAGACTATAGCAGAGGAATGCCTTGAGATATACGCGCCCCTTGCGGGACAGCTTGGTATTTCGTGGATCAAGGCGGAACTTGAAGATCTTGCTCTTAAATACATAAACCCTGATGTATATGAGCAAATCAAGCAGTTTCTGGCTTTCAAACGGAAAAAAAGGGCGGAGTATCTTAAAAGTGTTGAAAAGAAGATAAAAATTGCATGCAATGAAGAAGGGATAGAAATTGATATTTCAACAAGAGCAAAGCATTTTTATTCAATTTATAAAAAAATGTCGAAAACCGGCAAAGAGCTTGGAGAAATATATGATCTTCTGGGAATCAGGGTCCTTTGTACCAGCGTAAATGAATGCTATACAATTCTCGGGCTTGTCCACAAACTCTGGATTCCGATAGAAAGAAGATTCAAGGATTACATCGCAGTTCCCAAATCCAACAGGTATCAGAGCCTGCATACAACAGTAATGACAGATAACGGTAAAATACTTGAAGTACAGATACGCACCTATGAAATGCACAGGATTGCGGAATACGGTATAGCTTCACACTGGCTTTACAAGGTAGGGAAACCTACAGACAGCTTAAACCCAAAAGATATTTCCCTGGTTAACAAGCTGATGAACTGGAACAACCTTGAAACCGGAAAAACAGATTTTTTAAACGATCTTAAAAAAGAGATACTAAAAGACACTATCTATGTTTTTACTCCTGCCGGCGATGTTTTTGAAATGCCGACAGGAGCAACAGCGATAGATTTCGCCTATCACATCCACACTGAGGTAGGAAACCACTGTTCAGGAGCCAAAGCAGACGGATATATTATTCCTCTCCATAAAGAACTCAAAAACACCCAGGTTGTAGAGATTATTACCAATAATACAGCAAGGCCTAACCTGCAGTGGCTGCGGATGGCGAAAACAAACAGGGCAAGAACCAAAATCCGCCAATGGCTCAATAAAAATGACGATTCACTGATAATCAAAAAAAACATAGTAGTTAAAAACAAAAAAACTGAACATAGTGAAGATGATAAAACCAATAAAGAACAAAAACCGCAGCCGGAAAGTGGAGAAAAAACAGACAGGGAAGTAATCAAGGAGGTAATGGACCGGAACAGGATAAGCTTCACAGTAGGCGGAGAGAAGAACATGATGATAAGTTTCGCGAAATGCTGCTCACCGATTCCTGGAGATCCCATTATCGGCTATATTTCCGTAGGCAGAGGAATTATTGTTCATAAAAACGACTGCCAGAATGTTCAGCACATCAAAAATTTCTCAACCCGCTCAATAGAGGTTGAGTGGGAAGCTGTCTCCCCAAAATCTACCAGGAAATTCAAGGTAACATCAAAAATAACCTATGATCTTTTCTCTGAAATTGAAAGCGCGATAAAAAAGCACCGGGGCCATCTTATAGAGGGAAGGCTTTTTGAAGATGATAATGACAGGCTGAGCGGTTTTTTTACGATAGAGATTGATAAAAAAGACGATTTTGGCAAGGTTGTAAAAAGCATAAGAACAATCCCGTCAATAATAAACATCTACGCTGTTTAGCTCTGTTATAGTTTAAACTTTTTCCAAAACATGCTAATATCTAATTCCAAAACATTCTGTCACAGGAGATCAGCAGATGAAATTCGACTGCCTTGTTGTAGGCGCAGGTATTTCAGGCAGCACAGCTGCAAGAACACTTGCTGAAGCCGGAAAAAAAGTACTTGTCATGGAACAGCTAAAACACCTTGCAGGACACTGTCACGATTATCTTTCGCCGGAAGGAATTACTGTTCATACTTACGGACCTCATATCTTCCATACAAACAGCAAAGAGGCATGGAAATTCCTCAACCGGTTTACCGAATTCAGACATTTCCAGCACAGGGTACTAAGCTATGCTGAAGGGCATTTAATTCCCTTTCCCATAAATATGGATACAATAAATATGGTATACGGCACATCAATTACAACAGGGGAAGTAGCAGGATTTCTTGAAAACGAGGTGAAAAAATCTGTTTTTAAGGATCCTCCTGAAAATTTCCGCGACGCTGTAGTCTCCCAGGTGGGAGAGCGGCTTTACAACCTTTTCTTTAAAAATTATACAATCAAGCAGTGGGAAAGAAACCCTGAGGAGCTTTCCCCGGAAATTGCAAGGCGCATTCCTGTAAGGGCAAACAGGGATAACCGCTATTTTTCTGACCAGTATCAGGGGATCCCGTCCGGCGGATATACAAAAATGATTGAAAAAATGCTTGATCATGAAAATATTTCACTGATGACAGGAGCTGATTACTTCAAGCTGGGAGATTCGTTTTCAGCTTTGGTTGATGGAAAAAACAGCCTTACAGTCTACACAGGAGAGCTTGACCGGTTTTTTGACTATAAATACGGGGAACTTGAATACCGGTCACTTGATATTGAATTCAAAACTGTAGATATGGATCAATACCAGGATGCCGCTGTCGTAAACTATCCAAATGATTATGATTTTACAAGGATAACCGAGTTCAAACACATGACAGGAGAAAAATCAGACAAAACAGTAATCTGCATGGAATATCCAAAGGAAAAAGGGGAACCCTATTATGTTGTCTTAACTGAATCCAACATGGCCAAGAGGGAAAAATACATGAAAGAGGTTGAATCACTAGAGAAAGGTGGAAAATTCATATTTACAGGAAGACTTGCTGAGTATAAATATTACAATATGGATCAGGCAGTAATGGCAGGGCTTGAAAAAATCGGGAATTACCTTAATGTCTGACCAGATGTCTGCACAAACTGCCGGGATAAAAACTATCCATACATCAGTTTTTTGTGTTTTAATTCTTCTTTTTTCTGCAGCTGCACCGCTTGGTGCCCAGTCACTCAAGAACACGCCCAAGAGCGATCCGGTATACCTTTTCCTTGATAAAGCTTACGCAAAAAACTGGATAGGCTATCTTCCGGCAGCCCGGCCATATACTGAAAAAAAAATCTACTTTTATTTAAGGGAAATACTCTCCAGCTACAAATCAAATCCTGAATCTTTATCTTCTTTCGAAGAGGAAGAACTTTTAAGCCATATAAAGCGCTTTGAGGGAAACAGTTTTTCACTTTATAAAAAGGAAGCGGAAAATTTCACAGTCGAGTTCGGCCTGGCTCCATATACAGATTTCAACATGAACCTGAATTCCCCTTCAGACTCGGCAACAGTACTTGGGACAGATCTTGCCTTAGACCTTACAGCCGGGGAAAACCTTTACATGGGCTTTCTTACAGACCAGTACCTGATCCTTGAAACAGGAAATGATCCCCCATACAGAAAATTCAATACACCATACAAACCTGATTTCAACACATATACCTATAATCTTTCGACAGGCAGCGAAGGGTTTAACAACAATGCGGTAAGATCTACCGGAGATACAGAATTTTCCATCAGAATGAACCAGTTAAATCAGATGACTGTTGATCTCGGGCTTTCTACCCTTACATTCGGCAGGGACGCTCTCTCCTGGGGAGAAAGCAGGTTTTCAAACCTTGCCCTTTCTGATACCTCAAAGCCTTATGAATATTTTTCTTTTGACATCCCGTTCGGAGAGAGAATCTATTTTATATGGATGACAGGTTTTTTAAAAGACTGGACTGATTTAAGAAGCGAAGTGGACGGAAGCAAGATTATCACTGCCCACAGGTTTGAATGGCAGCTTACTGACTGGTTCATGTTTTCCATCTATGAGTCTGTTGTCTATTCCGAGCGCTTCGAACTTGCATATCTTAATCCATTCTCCATTTACTACATAAGCGAAGTTACCCAGGGAGATTACGACAACAAGCTTGGAGGGATTGACCTTGTTTTCCGCATCCCCTCATCCATGATATATTTTTCACTCTTTGCTGATGACTGGGACTTTGGAGAACTTTTCAGCCCTTCATACTACCATAACGAAATGGGGATAACCCTGGGAATAAGGCACTATGATTTAATACCAGGACTTACTTTGACAGCTGAATACTCACACCTTAACCAGTGGATGTATACACACAAGGAAATAAACGGAGAAAGAAACAACTATACCCACTACGGATCTCACCTTGGGCATCTGCTTGAGCCCAATTCTCATATAATCTTTCTTGATTTCAGATACGATTATTCAATAAAAAACACCTGCGGCCTTTCCTTATGGTTTACCCAGGACAGCTATGGAGATGTTTCAACACATCCCTCCAACGATGGAATTGGATGGGACATGGAAGGGAAATATGACCCATGGGACGGATTTTACAATTATCTTGATTACGGAATTGACGGAATTACAAGGGAAACAAATTATGACCTCACTTTCTACACTGAATACAGGATTCCATACTACGGAGTGAGACTGTATGCCGGATGGTCGGTTGAATATACACATAACAAAAACCGGATAAAAGGAGATAACGAATGGGCAAACTATCTTTCCCTTTCCGCAAAATGGCAGGCTTATTAAAAGTATTATTTCTTTCCCTGGCCATTACTGCCAGCCTGTTTTTTACAGCTATACCGGCGGCAGCCCAGACGCAGAGACCCGCCGGGTCTGACAGGGTAAATGAGGAACAACAAGGAAGCAAAAACCTCCAGAGAATAATCCCGCTCTCATCTCCTGTTTATACAGAACTTGACAGGCTCTATCTCCTTGCTGGAAAAAGCAGGCCGTCGGCAGCAAGGCCATGGTCTGCGGATGAGGCACAGAAAATATTTGAGGCACTCCCTGACCGGCGCTATGATGAGGAAACTACCGGAACAGAAAACGCCTCAACAGCTATTGTAAAATCAGAGATTTTATCAGGTGCGGAAAATACTGGGCCAGGCCGGGCTGCCGGAAGAGTTACAAAAAACATAAATCTGGAAGGACACTTTAAAACAAACAGCGGCAGGAAAGAGTGGGAACACGGATATGAGGAGAGAAAACCGCTTGTATATATCCCTTTTGAAGGGTGGTTTTTCAAAAATCTCTACTCAACATTTGACCTGACTATCAGGGAAGAATATGCCGCAATAACAGGCAGCGATGATAACTATACAAACATCCCGTCAGCACCTACCGATCTTGACTGGTACTTCCCTTTCAGAGCTTTTATATCAGTTGGGGGTGAGCACTGGAATATTCAGGCAGGCAGGGACAAGGCAAGCTGGGGTTCAGGCGTTACAGGAAACATGCTGCTTTCTGATTACTCTGATTTTTACAACCTTATCAGGTTTACAACATACTGGGAAAAATTCAAGTTTACTTCGGTTTATATCGGCCTTGATCCATGGCTTACAAACGCTGAGAAGGAAATTGACGATCTTGAAGCTGATAATAACGGACTTGCGGGCGGATACGAGAATTTCGGTGAACTCTACAAAGGTTTTTTGGGACACCGGATTGAATTCAGATTAAAGGATAATCTCACTCTTTCCCTTTCAGAAGCGATAATGTTTGGAAATAAATACATAAACCTTACAGAGCTTAACCCTGCCTTTGTATTTCACAACCTCTTTATACCTGAATATTCAAACGCGATAGCATCTGTTGAGGCAGACTATACAGTGCTAAAAGGGTTAAACCTTTATATGCAGTTTGTGATGGATGAATTCCAGGTTCCAGGATATGAGGATGATGGTTCAAGGCCCGGGGCCAACGGCCTCATGTCAGGAGTTACGCTTGTAAGGCTTTTGGAAAAAGGGTATCTGACATTTAATGGAGAGGCGGCAAAAACAGACCCCTACCTTTACAACAGGTGGCATCCTCTTACAAGATTTACAAACAGAAGAAGAATATGGTCTACATATCTTGATAAATACGAATACATAAACAAACCGATGGGGTATGAAAGCGGCCCAGATGCTGTAATTCTTTACGGATCTGCCGGTTTTGACAGGCCGGGGAAATTTTCTGCCTCTCTTGACGGAAGATACAGCATGAAAGGAGAGATGAACAGCTCACTTGATGATCCTCTTTCCTACGACACAGGAAAAGATGCATCAAGACAGAAGATCCTTTCCGGCACAGTTGAAAAGGAATTTGTCACAGGGCTTCACAGCACTTTAAAGCCGACAAACAGCATCTCATTATCATCTGATATCTACTGGATACATATAAAGAACTACGGGAACATGTCAGGCGATACAGTCAGTGATCTTGAGTTGGCTTTTTCTGTCGGGCTGGTTTTTTAAAAAATATTTCAGGCAGCTGGAATCAGTCTATTGCTCTTATATTATCAGGATCGTTAATCACATTTTCATAAAGAGATCTGTATTTATTCCCAAATTTATCAAGTGTGTGATTCTTGAGTATATACTCCCTTCCCTTTGCCCCCATTTCCCAAAGCTTCGGAATCTCTGCTTTTTTAAGCATCTCATAGAGTTCCTTATAGTTGCCGGACTTGAAAAGTAAGCCGGTTTCACCTTCCTGGAGAGCCTCCATATTGCCTCCGCATCTGGATGCGATCACAGCAGTTCCGCTTGAAAGCGATTCTATCGGGATATAGGAAAAAGCCTCATCCCACCTGGTGGGCAGAACAGTAACATCAGACTTTGCGTAAAACTCCCCAACCTTTGCGGGGCTGTCGAGA
>JAVEZE010000069.1:0-13998 GCA_034003145.1 Spirochaetia bacterium | reverse complement strand
CTTGAAATAAAAAACAGACGCCCCTCTTCCGGTGTTGATGAAGTATATGATGAGGCGCGAGAAAAAGGGATAAAAATCACAAAAGGGAAGGTTGCCCTTATTTTAAATACATATTTAAGCTCTTATTAGAAATTCTTTACTCATAAAGCTTTACGGTATTGAAAGATTGCGCAAATAATTATAATATCTCTAACTGAAAATCTTAAGCAGGCCTTTATTATCATTCCTGACAGGTGATTATAATTACTACACGTGATGAAATGGGGTTTAGACTAAAAAAATCCGTTTAACGGGGCGAGATATATTTTTTATATGGAGACGAGAGGTATTTATAAATGAGTTTGGAAAAAAAACTAAGAAACATCGGCATTAGCGCGCATATAGATTCAGGGAAAACAACTCTTTCCGAAAGAATACTATTATACAGTAATAAAATACATGCTATACATGAAGTCAGGGGTAAAGACGGTGTAGGCGCTACCATGGATTCCATGGAGCTTGAAAAAGAACGGGGCATTACTATCGCCTCAGCAGCAACAAATGTGCAATGGAAAGGAACACCGATCAATCTGATTGATACTCCGGGGCATGTTGACTTCACAGTTGAGGTTGAAAGAGCGCTGCGTGTACTTGACGGGGCAGTTCTGGTACTATGCTCTGTCGGCGGGGTACAGTCTCAGTCAATTACTGTTGACAGGCAGCTTAAAAGATATAATGTCCCGCGGCTCGCATTTATCAATAAATGCGACAGAACAGGGGCAAATCCTTACAAAGTCAAGGAGCAGCTTGTTGATAAACTTGGTCTTAACGCTGTTTTAGCCCAAATCCCCATAGGACTTGAAGATAAGCATCTTGGTGTTGTTGATCTTGTTAAAATGAGGGCAGTTTATTTTGAGGGTGATGACGGACTTATTGTTGAGGAAAGAGATATCCCTGCTGAGCTTAAAACAGAAGCCCAGGCAAAGAGGGAAGAACTTCTGGATGCTTTATCAATGATTTCTGATGAACTAGCAGAATTATTTCTTGCTGAAAAGGAAATACCTGAAAAACTGATTAATGCGGCATTGCGCAAAGGTGTTATCGCAAGAGAGATAGTTCCTGTCTTTATGGGTTCCGCGTATAAAAACAAGGGTGTGCAGACACTGCTTGACGCTGTTGTCAATTATCTTCCCGCACCTGAAGATGTTGAAAATTTTGTGCTTGACCTTGATGATAATGAAAAAGAGATTCCTCTCAAGTCAGATCCTGCCGCTCCTCCTGTACTCCTTGCATTCAAGCTTGAAGACGGGCAGTATGGCCAGCTTACATATATAAGAATATATCAGGGTTCAATCAAAAAAGGGGATGAACTTTATAACACAAGGACGCGGAAAAAATTCAAGGTTGGAAGGCTAATCAGAATGCATTCCAATAATATGGAAGATATATCTGATGCCGACTGCGGCGATATAGTCGCTCTTTTCGGTATAGACTGCGTCTCAGGAGATACATTTACGAGGCCGGGTTTGAATTATTCCCTTACTTCCATGTATGTCCCGGAACCGGTTATTTCACTTTCAATAGAAGCTGTTGATAAAAAATCTTCAGATAATATGTCCAAAGCACTTAACAGGTTTTCCAGGGAAGATCCTACCTTCAGATCGTATGTTGATGATGAATCAAACCAGACAATAATCCAGGGGATGGGAGAGCTTCACCTTGATGTGTATGTAGAGAGAATGAAGAGAGAGTATAAAGCAATAGTAAAGACAGGGATGCCCCAGGTTGCCTACAGGGAAGCTATTTCCAAAAAAGCGGATTTTGATTATACCCACAAGAAACAGAGCGGCGGGTCAGGCCAGTACGGCAAGATTGTCGGTTATATTGAGCCGCTGTCAGCAGAAGGCCTTTATGAGTTTGTAAATGAGATCAAAGGCGGTAAAATCCCAACTGAATACATTCCTGCCTGTGATAAGGGTTTTAAGACTGCTGTGAAAAAAGGGACTCTTTTAGGATTTCCGATTGTCGGAGTAAAAGTAACTATCACAGACGGACAGTCCCACTCTGTTGACTCATCAGATATGGCTTTCCAGCTAGCTGCAATAGGCGCTTTCCGGCAGGCTTACGCAAAAGCTGGCCCTGAGATACTTGAACCTGTAATGAAAGTCACTGTAGAAGGGCCCAGCGAATTCCAGGGAAATGTTTTCGGAAGTCTGAATCAAAGAAGAGGTGTTATTGTAAGCTCTGTTGAAGATGGAAATAATTCGCAGGTAGAGGCTGAAGTTCCACTGTCAGAAATGTTTGGTTACTCAACAGCACTAAGGTCACTTACCCAGGGTAAGGCTGAGTTTACAATGGAATTTTTGAAATACGGCAGGGTCCCGAAAAGTATTGCTGAAGAACTGATCAGGAATTATCAGGAAAAGAAATAAAGATAGTCAGCAAATTGTTAATGTAGTATTATTATAACTGAGGAGAGCTTTAATGGTTAAATCGGAACTGATACAGAGAAGTCCATTGAGAATACTGGAAAAGTCTATCAATGGCGGGCTTGGCAAAGGCAATATTGCTTTTGTAGCTTCCAAAAAAGGGGTAGGAAAAACCGCATGTCTTGTCCATATTGCAACAGACAAACTTATCCGCGAAAGGAATGTAATACATGTTTCATTTGCTAAAAGAACTGATCATATTATTAGATGGTATGAAGATATCTTTAATGAAATAGCAAAGAAGAGAAACCTTGAAAATCCTCTTGCTATTCATGATGAAATTATCCGCAACAGGGTAATAATGAATTTCAACCAGAGAAACATAGATATTTCACAGATACTTAAAAGTCTTGATGCCATGATTGTAGGCGGTAATTTCAAGGCAGATGCGGTTATTATAGACGGTTTTGAGATTGAGCAGATGAGTCTTGAAGGGTTAAAAAAAATCAAGGAATTTGCGCAGAAATTAAATCTTGAGGTATGGGTAAGCGCATCGCTTAAAAAGAATGATCTTACATTTGATGAAAATGGCCTTCCCTATGAGCTTGCAGATCTTTTGGATGCTATAGATGTCCTTATTACATTAAAATATGATGAGCAGAATATCAGGATGGATATCGCAAAGGACCGCGATGATGGAGCTTTCCATGACAGGCATCTTTTCCTGGATCCCAAAACACTTCTGATTATTGATTCAGAATTCTAGAAAGCTGATTTTTATTTATTCCAAGAAAGGCTGCTCTTGTTCAGGGGCAGCTTTTTTTTACAAGAAGAGCGGCTGTGAATGCTTCCACTGCTTCTGATCTGCCTGAAGCATCACATTCCTCTTTTGTTTTTGCCTTAACAGAAATAGAATTAATATCTGTTTTGATCAGCGCAGCTATGTTTGCCCTCATTAGATCTATATATTTCCGAAGTTTTGGCTTTTCAAGAATAATGGTTGAGTCAATGTTAATAACTGAATATCCTTTATCCCTGACAATTTCATAAGCTTTGCTTAGCAGAAAAGAGCTGTCAATATTTTTATATTGCAGGTCTGAGGGAGGAAAATGGACTCCTATATCACCTGCTCCTGCAGCTCCGAGAAGAGAATCAATGATGGAATGATAAAGAACATCGCCGTCTGAATGGGCTAGCGCCCCCTTGTCAGATTCAATCCTGACCCCGCCTATTACAAGAGGTTTATCAGGTACAAGTCTGTGTATATCATAGCCATGGCCTGTCCGTATTCCCTCCATGGAAGTTCTCCTTTTTACATCATCAGGATATGTAATTTTAATATTTTCTTTTTCACCGTCAACAGTATAAACACTGCCGTTATAAAGAGAGTAGATTTCTGTATCATCTGTGTAAGAGCGGCTGTCCCTGGCTGATTTTAGGTGCGCCTCAAGTATGGAAGAAAAAACAAACCCCTGCGGCGTCTGTACCGCTTTATAGGCTGATCGATCCGGATGCCCTGTGATTATGTTGTTGTCAATTAGTTTAACAGAGTCGACAAGAGGAATTACCGGAGCGCAGGAACCGTGCTTAATTGTTCCGTCAATAACATTGTTTATAGTTTTTTCTGATACAAAAGGCCTTGCCCCGTCATGAATCAGCACAATATCCGGGTTAAGCATGCTCATGGCTTTTAACCCTGCCAGTACAGAGTCCTGTCTCGACTCTCCTCCTGCAACATAAACAATCTCAAGTGTGTCCCGGGATTTGATTAAATCGTCCAGTGCTTTTTTGAACTTTTCTTCTGTACCGCTGCTGCATGTTATGAAAATTTTGTTGATACGGTGGTTTTTAACAAAATGAAGTACTGTATGGTATAACAAAGGTCTTTCAGCTATCTCGATAAGTTCTTTTTTTATACCGCCCATTCTGCTGCTTTTTCCTGCCGCAGTTATCAGGGCAAATACGGTTTTTTCCATTTACAATTATTCAATCTCAAGTTTACTGAAAATAAGCTGTTCACTTTCGCTTTTTGATTTTTCAAGAGAATAAGATATCTCATCAATTAAAAGCTTTATCGCGTTATCAAATAGTTTTCTTTCAAGTATGGGGAGTTCTTTCTGTTTGCTTCTGTGGTAAAGTGACCTTACAACTATCGCAATATCTCCTATTGTCCCTTTTTTAAGCAGATCAAGATTAATCTGATAGCGAAGTTTCCAGTCAGTAGTAAGAGGCTCATCTGTTTCAGATATTATTTTCAATGCTTCTTCTGATTCTTCTCTTTCGACAATCTTTCTTATCCCGATCTGATCCGCTTTATCAACCGGCACCATTACTGTCATGTCTGATACTTCAAAATAAATAATGTAATAAAGAATCTCTTTGTTTTTAAAGGATTTTTTTTCTATTGATTTGATCAGCCCGACACCTTGTATTGGATACACAATGTGCTGGTTGGTTTTAAAATCTGTATTGTCTTCCGTTGTTACGCACATAGACTCTATTATAATAAAAAATTACCTAATAGTCAAAGGGAGAGACAAAGAAAGAGAGGCTGCAGCTATGTTATTCTGAGGCTTTTACAAGAGCGGGATGAACTTGAGTTTTCCTGAATTTAAAATGCTTCATTGGATGGATATCTATGGGATTTGGATACCATCCAGCCAGTTCTTCTGTGTTGATCAGGTTGATGGAAGGAGAATAACTTACCGGCAATATCACTCCGGAATCGAGAAGTTTTTTTTCTGCCCTGGAGAGGAATTCATATCTTTTTTTACCTGAAAGAGATAATGATGATTTAATATCATCATCAAACGATGAATCTGAAAAACCTGCATCATTAAGCTTGCTGCCGCTTGTCCACATTTGCAAAAAAGTCAGAGGATCAGGAAAATCTCCTATCCAGGAAACAGTTCCAAGTGTGAAATCATTTTTCTTGAGTTCCTGATAATAGCTCTGGTAGTTGACTGTTTCGATTTTGACCGGAATATGCAAAAACTCTTCCCATGATTCTTTCATAAGCGAGGCGACTCTTTTGCTTTCAAGAGATTCTGGAATCTTGATTACTATTTCATCAGGAAGTTTTTCTCCAGTTTCATTAAAGAGCTGCACTGCCTTATCCCTGTCCTGTTTTTCAAATGATGAAACTTCAGGATAATCAGGGATTGGGGGGACAAGTGAGGCTGCGGGGAAAAAAACGAAATTTTTATTTCTTATCCCTTCAAGCGGAGCTGTAAGGAGCAAAGCATTGCGCACAGAGGGGTTGTCCCAGGGTTTTATTCTGCAGTTAAAGAAAAAATAATTTGTGGCAAATGAAGGATTAAAGATAATATTTTTTTTATCTTCAACAAGGTCTCCAGAAAAATTACCTGTTGCCCACTGTATTTTCTTATTGTTGAACATTTTTGTTGTTTTGTCAGGATCATCAATAAATAATATCTCAACAACCGGGATTTCCACATTTTTTTCATCCCAGTAAAGCTGATTCTTGACCAGTGTAATTGATTCGGAAGATTTCTTAAGGATGTAGTATGGCCCGTTTCCTGGAGCTGACGCAAGATCTGACCAGTCTCTTTTATCAAGGAATGCCGGATGGACAGGGACAAAGCTGTGATGGCACAATATCTTTAAAAAATGTTCTGCCGGTGTATTGAGAATTACTTTAAGGCGGTATTTGTCAAGTACAATAATCCCGACATCAGCTGCCAGATCAACAGCCGCGCTATCAGCTGCCAGATCAACAGCCGCGCTATCAGATATTGTTGCTTCTGATTTTATCCCTTTTCTATAGTCTTCTGCCCCCTTTATGACATCAAGCAGAAACGCATATTCTGAATTATCTCCAGGAGAGAGCATTTTAAGCCAGCTGCTGCGGAAATCTTGTGCTGTTATATTTGTTCCGTCCCAGTAATAAGCATCTTTTCGAATCGAGAAAATAAACTCTGTTTTATCACTGCTGATTACCCATTTTTCAGCTGCCGCGGGAACCGGCTTGAGCGTATAGGGATCGTAAGATACAAGACCTTCATATATGGCTGTATAAAGCTGCGCTTCGGTGGATGAGTAGGTATAAAGGGGATTATATTCAATCAGTGAGGGGGGAAAACTCATTACAAGTTTTTCAGGAAATATAGTTTCACCCGCAGCGCCTGTTTTATTCAAAAACAGCAATACGGAAAAGAATAAATAAACAATTTTTTTCAGTCGCATATGAGGATTATTAAATATAAAAAAAACAAATTCAAGAAGCTGTAAGGGTGAGGCCCACTTTGTCCTGCTTGAGCTGCCGGGAAAAAAACAGTAAACAAACTGCCCCCCTCTTGAGCGAGGAGCAGCTTAAATATATTTTAACAAACAGGGATCAAAAGCCTGCGGGATTTAAAACTATGATCTTACCGGTTGAGGTTCCAGCAATAATCCTGTTTTCAGCAAATACCGGCCGGGTTGTAACAGTTCCGTATTTTAAATTTACTGTATTGAGTATTCGCCCTGTCTCGGCGTTTGCTTCAATCAGGTCTCCGCCCGCAGTTCCGTAATAAAGCCTGCCGTCTTTGGCTCCCGGGGCTGAAGATGCTTCAACAGGCTGGAAAACTTCTGTTCCGTTAAGCATGTCAAGAGCAAATATTTTGCTTCCAGAATAGATAAAAACATTACCTCCGCCGATACAAAGATCTGAAAATATATTTACCTTTGTGTCATTAATCTGATATTCCCAGTTTACCTTGCCGTTATCAAGATCCACAGATGCTACATTGCCTTTTCTGTTTGCGAAAAAGCCTGTATTTCCGTAAATTGCGGTATTCATGGCAATGGTCTGTACCGCAGATGTTTTTATTCTCTTTGCGACAGATCCGGATTCAGGGTCGATTATGTTTACGTTGCCTTCGATATCTGCAATTACTATATTATCCTTCCAGAGCGTTGGGGTCATCCCTGATTCAGCCGGAAGTTTTATTATCTCTTCAGAAGCACCTTTAAGGAAAGTACTGATAAGAAGAGAGCTGTTTTTCGGGTAGATAAACCTCTCTTTGAAAGAAACAATCCTTTTTCCAAACATATGGGAGGAATCAGAGTCAAGCTGCATCCGGCTGTATGTTTTTCCGGTTGCTGCCTCAAGTACAAGCATCTCTTTTGCGCCGGTGAAAAACAGGTAATTGCCTGCCGGGACAGGATATGAATTTGCATTCGGGTTATTTGCTGTCTCTTTTTTCCATTCGCTTCCGCCCATTAAGGCTGCTGAGTAAATATTGCCGTTTGAGTCTGCCGCAAATATTCTCCCCTCAGAATATGCTGTCCTGCCAATTACCTTTGTGCTGAAAGGAGAATGGAGTAGATCAACAGGTTTCTTGTTAAGCACTATGCTGTAGGAACCGGAAGTCTCAGGCGTGATATCAAGATGCAGTGTCTTATTCTCATATCCGTTTCTTGAAATGGAAATTACTGCTTTATCCCCGATTGTAAAATCAAATAATGCTTTACCTTTTCCCGCTGTTTTATTGTTTATAATAATTGTGCTGTCACCCGGGTCAGTACTGAAGCTTATCTTTTTTGCAGTAATTATTGATATCTTTTGGGGGGGGATTTCCGGTTCAGGGCTTTTTTTAAGTTCAATTTTATAAAGTCTTGCTGTCGCCTCTGTTACCTTGAATTCAAGATCATAAGGCTCATACCCCGATTTTGTAATATTAAACTTGAGTGTTTCGCCTTCAGGATAGATACCTGAAAAACTGTTCCTGCCGACAGCCCTTCCGTTCGCTTCGATAAAAGCCCCCTCTGTTGCTGTTTCAAGTGCAACCTTGTACAATTTTATGGAAGGAGTTTTGGGAGTGTCTGGTTCGGCAGTTCTGTCAGCCGCAGCTGCGGGGACAAGCGCGATAAGCCTCATCTCATTGATCTGCTTCAGGTTTTCCGAGCTTTTTTCTGATATTTCTTTGGGAGGCTCAATTGTTCTTGATACAGCTTTCTGCTGCTCATCAACAGCAGTTTCAAGCTTTTTGATTGATTCTTTTTTTGCAGCATCTGTCTGCTCTTTTGAAATTTCATCAACTATTGTTTCTACCCTGGCTACGCTCTTTTCTGTATCTGCAACAAGTTTTTCGCTGATTGCAACTTCCTGGTTTGCTTTTACCACAGGTGCCTCTTTCTCTATCTTGTCAATAATATTTTTAATTTCATCGCCTTTATCTGCGACCCGTTCCTTAAGCTGATCAACATCAACAGATTTTGGTAAAACTGTCACTGCCCCTTCTTTAACAGCAAGGAGAGTCTCTTTTCCCTCTTCTGATGAGATGGAGAACTCTGTCCCTCTTACGCCGCAGACAGCAGTCTGTGTTTTAACCTTGAAAGTTTCCTCAGAGGCAAGTTTCTGAACCTTGCAGAGAACATTGCCCAGTTTCATGTCTATGCTGACATTTGCCCCGCCTGGTTTCAAATCTATTACAGCAAGATTAATTTCAGAATTTTCCTGCAGCTTTATTACAGCAGTTTCTCCAAATTGAACTTCGCAATACGAGTCTGATTCAACCTTAATTGAATTATTTTCAGTAACCAGATCACCGATCTCTGCCTCGTACCAGTTTCCTTCATCGAAAATTGAGACATCTCCGGAAAAAAAGGTAATTATCCCTTCTTTATATTCCGGCTGCGCGACCGGGGTGAGAACCTGTACATCCTTGATAACTTCGTTAACCTGTACAATCGCAATCTCTTCTTTGGGGAGGGCTGGCTTGACATCTGCTGATTCTTTTTTGCTGCAGGAATTTATGAGGAGAAGCAGCAGCCCGAGGCTGATTAGACTAAAAAATATTTTCCGTGAAAAGGTTTTCATATATACTCCCCGTAAAAAAAGTTAAAATATATTTTAGTACATTTGAAAAGAATTTTCAAGAAAACCCTGGCTGCTGGCTTGATTGTGTGAAAAAATATTGTCAGTATCTGTTATTTTTTGACCAATTAATGAAATATCATCCAGTTTTTCAACTATTTCAGGTCCGGGGACTGCGTTTACCGCATCTATAGTTTCCATGATCTGTTTTTTTGATGAAGCTCCTGTGAGTATACCGGAAAGCCAGGGTTTTGATAGTGCCCAGCCTGCAAGAAGCTGAGGTTTGGTGAAACCAGTTGAATCAGAGAGTGCTCCAAGCAGTCTGACAACTTCAAGGGTTTTCTCAATATTGTCATTTTTTAAAAAGACAAGGTTTTTTCTTCCGGATGAGATTATTCTTTTATCTTCAGCTGGATTATCTTTAAGGAGAAGCCCCTGGGCATAAAAACTGTAGCTGATAATATTAATATCATTCGAAATACAATACGGGACAACATCCTTTTCCCTGTGCCTCCAGAGCAAATTGTATCCTGTCTGACAGAAATCAATCCTGCCTCCCCTTTGATACTGTTCCATCTGGTCTGCAGAAAAATTGCATATACCGGTATATCTTATCAGCCCCTCTTTTCTTGCTTTTTCGAAAGCTTCGGCAGCAAATTCAATTTCATACTGCCTGTCAGGCCAGTGAAGATACATAATGTCGATATAGGAGGTATTAAGTCTTTTCAGGCTAAGTTTAATTTTTTTTAAAATATCAGCGCTGTTATTGGAGGAAGGGATAAACTTTGTGGCAATAACAACATCCCTGCGGTTCCGCCTTAGCCTGTGGCCTGTAAACTGTTCCGACAGCCCCAGCCCATAGCTTTGGGCAGTGTCAAAATGGGTTATTCCTGATTTTAATGCGAAATCAAAAATTTTAAGCGAATCGCTGCGTTTCTGTCCATTCCAGTAATTCCGTCCCGGATTTTTTGAAGGTTGAGGATTTTCCTGTTCTCCAAACAGCCAGCAGCCGAGCCCGATAAAGCTTAATTTTTTATTTTCAATCAATTCTTTTCTGTAAAACATGTGCAAAACCTCAAATTATAACACATAAATCATGATTTACCACAAAAAAAAGTATTTATTTATAATCTTCAGCTTCCTGAAACTTGACTACTCTACACATTTGTGTATTATTTCAGACTGTAAATTTTCAAAATTGGGAGGAAATATTATTAAAAAAGTAATATTGATTTTGCTCGCTGCTCCGCTTTTATTATCGTTCAGCATGATAGACCCGGGTAAAAAAGGGGAGAGTGAAAAAGTCAAAGTCAAGGAAACAGCAGAAAATATGCTTGCGGCTGAAAACCAGCTGCTTTATATTCCCGGAATATCACTTGATCTTGATGTGTCTGTTATTGAGAAACAGATGTACAGAAATATTTATACAAAAAAGTATATTAATGATTTTTATGCCGGGATAACAGGTTCAGAAAACTATGCAAACCTGATACTTCAATATGCTGATAAAAATGACCTGCCGTACAGCTTTGTATTTGCTCTTGTCTGGAATGAGAGCAGATTTATTAACAGGGCTGTCAACTATAACAAGAATTCTGTAGACAGGGGCCTTTTTCAGTTAAATTCACTTGCATTTCCGGAATTGACAGAAAAAGATTTTTTCAAGCCTGAAACAAATATTGTTCATGGTACCAAACATCTGAAATGGTGCCTTGATACAGGCGGAAATGAAATAGTAGCTCTTGCCATGTATAACGCAGGCAGGTCAAAGGTTGAAAGAAACGGAACTCCGCGGAAAACGCTTGATTACATATCAGGTATACTTGAATATCAGAACAAAATTGAAAAAAAATTCAAAGCCAGACTTGAAAAAAGTCTTGAGAAAAATGAAATAGCTTATTTAATCCACTGATTTTTCAACAATACCAAGAGATTTAAACTGATTGTACTCTTCCTTGTCAGAGAGGTATTGCTGGGAGAGCTGCTGCGCTTTGATTATGCAGTTTTTGATTGCGTTTATCTCAAGCAGGATTCCTTTCAGGAGAGCGGATGAAATTTTTTCATCTTTTGCCCGTTTTTTAGTATAGCGGTCTATCCCCTGTCCCTGCAGGATAAACGATTTCAGCGCGGTATTTTGTTCTCCAATAAAGAGAAGGAGGTAATCCTCTTTCTTCATGGTTGATTCAAGAACAGAGAATTCTGATTTCAATTTTGAGCTGCTCAAGTTGGTAATGGTTTTTATGTTGTTTTTCATAAATACAGGAAGATCAATTTTCTCTGTTTTTTTGAGCCCTGCCTGGTCATCCATGAATTCTATCTCAAAAATCCTTTTTATCTTTTTATCTGCCTTTAGCACCCTGTAAAGCCATTTAATAAAAGCTGATCCTTTCGGCTCTTCAAGCACCTTGAAATTATTTTCAATTTTTTCCAGCGCTGATCTGATCTGCGAAGAGGAGGAGCAGATTGTGAGAGCCGCGTTTACAAGTATGTTAAGCTGTGGTTTTTTGATTTTTACTGGCTGTTCCTTTTTTTTCTCGGGTGCCTGAGGAATTAAAGAGTTTAGTAATTCTTCCTTAAGCTCATCTGAATCAGCGGAAAATTCTTCATTTATTAACTCATTGATCAAATCCTGCCTGAATATTTCTCCAGGCAGCACCTCGGTAAACTTCTTTTTGATTGATGAAAAAGTCTCTTCTGCGGAATTTTCAATTGCATATTTATATAAATTGCTTTGAAGCAGTATCTTTTCCCTGACCATCAGCTTATATGTTTCATTGTGCAACTTTTTAACATGGTGAAGGTTTTCCACAAGAATTTTTCTTGTGGAACTTAACTGGTTCATAGAGGTGTTTATTACAGATACAGCAATCTGGTCTGTTCCCTGCCGTATCTTTATCAGAAAGCCTGCCAGCACACGGGTCGCAGGGGTTGCTGATGTTTCCGCGACCATATCCCAGTCAATATAATTAAGCAGATCTGTCAGAAGCTTGATTCTTTTAGGTGTTATAAACTGGGTCTTGAATGAGTAATAGCTGTTAATGTATTCAAGCTGTGTCAGGTAAAAAGAGAGCCTTATTCCAAGCTGGGAACCTTTTTCAGTTTCAATAATCGGTGTGTTTGGCGGGACTGTAATCTCTGAAATTTTATATTCATGTTTGTATGGGTCATCCTTTATAAGGGCTTTTTTAAGAAGAAGCATAAATACTGCGTTAAATGCGGATTGATATGTTTTGAATAATTCCCTGGATTTTGGAAGAATATCTGTTTCAAGAAATTCTTTTTGCTGCTCGACAGCTGTAGTCAATTCTTCCTGAAATTCCTTGATTTTCTTCATAATAGTATTATTATGGTTGAAATAGTTCAGATTTGCAAGGAGATTGTAATTCCTGGGTGAAATAAAATGCTTTCAGAAACATAAATTAATAATTGGAATTCTCACTTCCTTAAGCAGCCGGCAGGAAGAAATACTCAAAACACTTTCCCTTGAAATAGGGGAAATTGATTATATAAGCCCTGTTATGGAGTTCAATTATACAGATTATTACAACAGCGAAATGGGGGAAAATATAATAAGGATTTTTGTCTCATTCAAAGATCTTGTAGACCCTTCCTCTCTTGCTGATATAAAAATAAAGACAAATTACCTGGAAACATTTTATTCGGTACGTCCTTACTCTGATCTGCAAAAGGATGAAGAAGTAAAAAGGAAGGTCAATTTTGATCCAGGACTGTTATGTGCAAGCCGTCTTATCCTTGCCACTACAAAGGATAATGTTCACAGAATCCCTGTAAGAGATGGTATCTATGAAGAAATTACACTTATCTTCCGCAGAGGCAGGTTTGAAGCTCTTCCCTGGACATACGCTGATTACAGGACAGAAGAATATGCTAAGGAATTTTTAAAAATCAGGGAGATTTATAAATCTGATTTGAAAAAGCTTTCCTGAAAAATCTGTTTAACTTCACAAAAAACACACAAAAAGTCACAAAGCTGAATCATAAAGCGCGGTTGCCATGTGTTTTAGTGTATGGCTGCAGTTTTTTTCATGCTGATATTTTTTGCTGTATGTTCCGGATGTTCCGGAACATACGGAACATCCGGTATTGACAAATATGAACTTGAAGCAGTTCTTCCTGAACTTCCTCCCCATTTGCGCGGAACAGCCGAACCCGGGTATGGTATCTGCTTCAGGCTTGATTATCCCGGCATCTCGCCCCTGGAGGGTTCACTTTTTTATAGACCGGGGGATTATGCTGTTATCTATTCAGATTTGCCGGTATTGCCTGTTGTCGCATCAGCTTATACCATCTCGGGAATACCTCTTTATCCTGCCGGAGGTATCTATCCTGAGGATTTTTGCAAAGGAAAGCTTCTTACCGGGTGGGAAGACGGGCTTGCCGCCTCAATAGTCAGCAGCCTGATAAAAAACGGGATAAG
This sequence comes from Spirochaetia bacterium, assembly GCA_034003145.1. Taxonomy (GTDB): domain Bacteria; phylum Spirochaetota; class Spirochaetia; order CADAEX01; family CADAEX01; genus JACKPD01. Next base: position 332 of record JAVEZE010000069.1, on the reverse strand, counting down.
TCTTGAGAATTTCAACATCGGAAGGTTTGAACGAGTTCTGCTTGAAAAATCAGATGGAAATCCCTGGCTTCTTTCTGAAGACGAGATTGTATATGGATTATCTTTTGGTATCTTCAATTCCAATTTTATAAAAAAAAAAGAGGTTCACAATCTCTCTTTGGCTGTTTCAGGTGATGATCCGGATAACCGATGGTTTCTTTCAAATTTGCTTGAAAACCGGATTTTTACATCACTTGACAGTTATCTGACTGCCGGCCTGCTGCCGGAGCGGAATGTTATATTGATTTCAACAATGTGCGGTGCGCGATATATAGAGGTTTTTATGGACAGCA
>JAVEZE010000068.1:0-14002 GCA_034003145.1 Spirochaetia bacterium | reverse complement strand
TCAAGGCCGTTTCTGGCATCAAGCTCAAAATCATCTACAAAGCTTGTCATTTTTCCAAGCTGCCTTACAGGTGCAAGCGGTTTTTTCCGTCTTACAAAAGTCCCCACTCCTTTCTGTTTTTCAAGCAGCCCCTGCTGCACCATTATTGAGATGGCATGTCTTATGGTATTTCTGTTTAGCTGGAATTTTTCAGCAAGCTCTCCCTCAGAAGGAAGTTTTGAGCCTATATCATATTCTGAGCTTTGCAGCATGCTTTCAAGCCAGTTAGCAACCTGTAAGTAAAGCGGTACAGGATTGTCTCTTTCTACCATAAACTCCCTTCTACTTGTCTACCTATGTAACCAACTATATATCTTTTTAATTTTTATGTCAAATACCTTTGAACAGACTTATTCAACAAAAACTATCTTTTTCAAAGATAAAAGATTCTATTGCCGGGTTTTTTCAGTTAAAAGGGAGCTGGCCGCTTTTTATATTTTTATGGTTTTTAGGACTTTCTCTGTAACAGGGGTGCTTATTCCTGTCTCCTTGCCCATTCTTACAATACTGTACCCGAAAGTATCAATCTCTGTTTTACTCTTTCCTTTTTCAAGGTCAAGCTGAAAAGAAGTTTTAGCGTTTTTATCAATATTTTCAACAATTTTGTAAGATTTTTCTTCTGAATCTGCGGGAAGAATAATATCCTTTTTTTCCGCAATAGCGCGGATTTCTTCCATTATTCCGTAAAAATCGCTCTTTAGCGCCGGATCACCTGCTATCCCGTTGATTGTTACATTGTTGGCAGCAGTTATAAGTGCAGCCGGAGCTATAAAAATGAATTTTTTCCATATAGGTATCTGCGGATTTTCATCCCATTTAAAATTTATTCCCATACTTTTGAAAAATGCAATTATCTCTTCTTTATCATAATCAGGATTACCAAGATCTGGGCCGGAAACTATTCTTGCCATATCACCCATCATGGAAATGACGCCAGGCTCTTCAATTTTTGACGCAATATATACGCACGATGGAAGTATAATACCTTTCACTGTAACTTTTCTTATCTTTTCTTCGTTGTCGACTCCGTTTAAGAGAGGAATAATCACAGTTTCATCTGTTATTTTTTCTTTTAACGATTTCATCATATCTTCGAGATCATAGCCTTTTACAGCCGCGATTATGAGATTCAGATAAGGAAGATCTGAAACTCTATCAGTAGCAACATTTGGATAGCAGGTAAAAGGTTCACCTGTCCACGGTTTTATTACAAGGCCGTTCTTTTTTACAGCTTCAAGATGAGGGCCTCTTGCAATAAAAGTCACATCCCGTTTGTCTTTGTAGTTACTGGTAATATTAAGGGCAATCATCCCTCCGAAGTAACCGCCTACTCCGCCGAGGCCTGCTATACAGATATGATTTGCAGCTTCACTCCTGTAAAGATTCATAATTCCTCCCGTTTTTGTTTATATCATTTGCTTTAATATAGCTTTAACCTTTTTTGATGTCTATAGATTCTCTTTATTCTCTTTATTCTCTTAAGGCTCTTGCGCAAAACAATCCAGCATACTGCATCGAAAAAAATATTTTTTATCTGGGGCAAATATTGGCCCCACGCGTGTTGACTCATTAGATATTGCTAATTATATTAGTTACAGGAAATATAAACTATATGACAGTAAAAATAAAAAACCTTGTCCCGGGTGAATCAGCAATTATTGCAGGATATGAAACAGGCAACAATTATTACAGGCAGAAACTTTTATCAATGGGATTGATAAAAGGGACAATAGTAACACTTATAAAAACCGCACCCCTGGGAGATCCCGTCCAGATGGAACTTAGGGGATTCAAGCTTTCCCTAAGGAAAAAAGAGGCAGATATACTGATTCTGGAAAAAGATGAAACTTTTGTGCAGCCTTGTACAGGTTTTTTCAACAATCTGAGGCGCAAAGCAGGTTTCCCTTGCAAAGGCGGGCGCGGACACGGCAGTCACGGAAGGGGTTGCGGACGCGAAGCAGGCAGAGGCCGCGGAGCAGGACATGGCGCAGGCGGCGGAGGGCTCAGAGCAGGCCGGGATGAAGGAAGCAGTGCGCAAGACCCGGAGGCTGGAAGAAAAATTAATGACAAAAACTGTTGCGCCTGATAAAATCCAGGATTGAGCAGTTTAAACAGGATTTTTATATTGTGGTTCATTACGATTGCAGCTCCGCATCTGACGGGACCTTATGAGGTAATACTTGTCAAAAAAACAGAAAACTGTAGCTATAGCAGGGAACCCCAACTGCGGTAAATCTGCTTTATTTAATGCGCTTACAGGAAGCACACAGTATATAGGCAACTGGCCCGGTGTTACAGTTGAAAAAAAGGAAGGCGAGCTCACAACTGAAGGGGAAAAATACAGGATTGTAGACCTGCCTGGCATTTATTCATTTTCCGCTTATTCTGATGATGAAAAAGCTGCAAGAGACTATATCTTAAGCGGTGAACCTGATCTTATCATAAATGTTGTTGATTCCACAAATATTGAAAGAAACCTTTACCTTACAACACAGCTTCTGGAAATGAAAGCACCTGTTCTTATACTCCTAAACATGATAGATCTTGCCGAAAGAAACGGAATAACAATAGACAGCAGCTTTATGGCAGCAACCCTTGATTCCAAAGTCCTGCCTGTATCGGTTTTGAACAAAAATGATATTGAAACTGTAAAACAGGCTATTGTGCAGCAGCTTTCCTCAGATGAGGTAAAAAAACCTGATGTAAAAATTGTATACCCCAATGAAATAGAAGACATCCTCAAAGGATGGGAAGAACCTCTTTCCAGGCTGGCAGATAAAGTAAATACAGATTCAAGATGGCTTTCGCTGAAAATACTGGAAGGAGATGAATGGATTATAGAAAGGGCAGCGTCTGAAGGGCTGCTTACTGCAGAAAACATAAGCGAGACCATCCTTAAAATAACCAGTATTCTTAAAGATACACCTGATATTATTATAGCTGAATACAGATACGCCCACATTACAGGCCTTGTAAAAAAGACAGTACATAAAAAGATTGACAGAAGATCTGTTACAGACAAGATAGACAACTTTGTACTGAACAAGATGCTTGGAATTCCTTTCTTTTTTCTTGTCATGTATGTGGTTTTTTGGGTATCTGTAAGTTTCGGTTCTGTTTTTATCGATTTCTTCGATATTTTATTCGGAGCAGTTTTTGTGGAAGGTCTTGGAAAACTGCTTGGATCTTTGGGCGCCGGGGAGTGGATTATCACCCTTGTAGCAGGAGGTGTGGGAGCTGGAGTGCAGACTGTCGCGACCTTTATTCCGGTTATTTTTTTCATGTTTCTTATGCTCTCCCTTCTTGAAGATTCAGGCTACATGTCAAGGGCAGCATTTGTAATGGACAGGTTCATGAAAGTACTGGGTTTACCTGGAAAAGCGTTTGTCCCCATGATTGTGGGGTTCGGATGCACAGTACCGGCAATACTTGCGACAAGAACGCTTGAATCCAAAAAAGACCGGTATCTTACTATATATATGACACCTCTTATGTCGTGCGGGGCCAGACTTCCTGTTTATGCCCTTTTTGGGGCGGCTTTTTTCGGCCAGATGGCAGGACGCATTGTTTTCTCCCTCTATATGGTTGGAGTTCTCCTTGCAGTTCTTACCGGATTTCTCCTTAAAAAAACACTTTTCAAGGGAGACTATTCTCAGTTTATAATGGAACTTCCCCCCTACCACACGCCCAGGATGAAACATATAATGATGCATACCTGGAACAGACTGAAGATATTCATAATCAGGGCAGGAAAGGTAATAGTGTTTCTTGTAGTTCTGTTAAGCCTTTTAAACTCAATAAGTACAGACTTTAAAATCGGGGAAACTGATCCGCAAAAATCACTTCTTGCAAAAATAGGGATGTCAATTACCCCTGTTTTTATGCCGATGGGGATAGAGCGTGATAACTGGCCTGCAGTAGCAGGACTTTTCAGCGGTCTTTTTGCCAAGGAATCTGTCGTAGGGACGATGAACTCACTATACAGCCAGCTTTACATGGCAAAAAACGCCAATATAACCAGCAATACAGACAGCACAGTTACAGAAAACTCTTTCAGTTTTACCCGCGAATTGAAAGCTGCTTTATTTTCAATAGTAGAGAATCTGGAAGAGATATTTCCGCACCTGATCAGGGGAGAAAAAACAGAAATCCCCTCTGATACTGAAGAAACTGAAAATGAATATGAAAACAGCATCCTCAGCCATATAAAAAACAGGTTTTCCAAAGCAAGCGCTTACGCTTTTTTATTGTTTGTTCTGATTTATTTCCCCTGTGTCGCGGCCCTTGCCGCAGCGATAAGGGAAATGGATCTGTTTTTTGGTAGCCTTTTACCGGTATACCTGACTGTAATGGCCTGGGTAATTTCAACACTTTTCTATCAGATAGCAGAAGGGCACAACCTGGTATGGATTGCTGTGCCTCTTGTTATCATTACAATCCTCTTTGGCGGACTTAAAATAATCGGCTCAACAAGGGGTTAGCTGCGCTGTTTTAAAGATGCTCAGGGTTATGCCAGCTTTTAGTTTCCCAGTTGTAAAGCTCATAGGGGCTGAATCTTATCTTGTAATCCATTGAACTGTTACCTTCAACATAGTAGCCAGGATAATAATATTTTTTGCCCAGTATCCTTGCTGTATCAATTTCTATCATGCAGCTTAATATTCCAGGGGTAAGATATGAATAATCAGGGTCAAAGGCAAAATAAACTGAGCTCAGCCCGTCTGATGCGCTGTCAAGATAGCCAGTGCCGAAAAGAACGCCGCCTGACCTGTACTCCATGATAAAGGAAGGGGCAGCGCTTATGCAGAAATCCTGAACATATCTTTCCCTGCTTGTTTTCTGGCCGAACCTTATATCTGAGTGTTTTTTATATATCTGGTATCTTTCTTCACTGAAAGTGTTTGAAATTATCTGGATATCAGTTTCACTATTTTTGCGTAAAATCCTTCGCTGATTTTTTGTTGGAATATATTTATCTGCGATGACTCTTACAGGAATACATTTGCGGCAGTCCGGGCATGCTGGACGGAAAAAATAGAACCCGAATTTCCTCCATCCCGCAGCAACAAGGGTTGAAAACTCATCCTCTCCAATGCTGTAGGCAAGAAAAAATTCCTGTGTAAATAATCTGCCGGGAAGATACGGGCATTTTACAGGTTTTGCTCTCTCTTTTTCCTTGATAACAACCATACTCCAACCATACTCAATTTTTTTATGGAATACCAACAAAAATAATTGATATTTAGCTCATTATCCAATATTATCATTGATTAATTATGTACAGTATTTTGAACACCGTTTTAAACGTCTTCAGGTTTGCAAAAAAAAATCAGCAGGGTAATACCCTGGACAGGAATTCATGCAGCAATACTGTTAAAATAATTAATTCATAAATTTTATAAACCGCCATTACAGGCGGTTTTTTTTTGAGGAGGTAAAATGATAAAAAAGATTTTCAGCAATTGTGATGCCAAAACAGTGGTTCTGGGATTGCAGCACACCTTTGTCATGTTCGGGGCAACAGTACTTGTTCCGATCATTACAGGGCTTGATGTAGGAGTTGCCCTGTTCGCAGCAGGCGCAGGTACGCTTATTTTCCATTTTGTTACAGGATTCAAGGTCCCGATTTTCCTGGGCAGTTCGTTTGCCTTTATTCCCCCGATTTTGGCTATAGTTCAAAGCGGCGGTTCGATTGAGACAGCGCTTGGCGGTATTTTTTGCGCCGGGCTTTTATATATCCTGGTTGCTGTTATCCTGAAATTCATTGATCCTGATTTTATCGAAAAGATTCTGCCGGCCCATGTCACAGGCCCGATGATAATACTTATAGGGCTCATGCTTTCAAGCGTAGCAATCGAGCAGGCAAGCGGAGCATACGGCCTTGCGGAACTCAAAGGGACAATGAACTGCTGGCTGCTTGCCCTTTTCACCCTTTCCACAGGTATTTTCATAAAAATTTACTTTGGAAGGAGTGGAAAGAGTTTCCTTTCAGCACTGCCTGTCCTGATATCACTTGCTGCAGGCTATTTTGCCGCGGGAGTAACAGGATTTGTTGACTTTACATTAATGCAGGAAGCTGCGTGGTTTGGAGTTCCCAAATTTACATTTCCAGAATTTGACGCGTCTGCCATAAGTATTGCGGTTCCGGTAGCGATTGTAACTATTGTGGAGCATTTTGGAGATATTCTTGCCATTGGAAACGTAACAGGCAGGGACTATATAAAAGATCCCGGCATAAGCAGAACACTGCTTGGCGATGGTATCGCGACTTCCCTTTCTGCCCTTGTTGGCGGCCCTGCAAACACAACCTATTCAGAAAACACAGGCGCGGTAGCACTTACCGGCAATTACAACCCGACAATAATGAGAATAGCAGCCCTGTTTGCGATAACTCTTTCTTTTATTCCAAAGTTTTCAGCAATTATTCAGAGTATCCCCTCCCCTGTAATAGGCGGTATTTCAATACTGCTCTTTGGAATGATCGCGTCTATCGGAATAAAAAACATGGTTGACGCAAAAGTTGATCTTTCAGACCCCGCGCTTTTGATTATTACATCTACAATGTTTGTACTTGGCCTCGGCGGCGCGGAATGGGTTTTCGGCCCGCTGCGGTTCAGCGGACTTGGGCTTTCCGCGATAGTAGGTATTTTACTTAATATTATTATTAACAGGAAATCACTCAAAAAACTTTCATAGCCAGGAAGAGGGAGGGTTCAGCAGACAGGAACCAGGAAGGTGCACTAAAGGCGCCAGGCTTGGTGCCTGATGGAAGCACGAAAGGAGCCGTATTGCTGCCTGGCAGATGCACTCCCCCCCCGATCCAGCAGTCCAGCAGTCCAGCAGTTCAGCAGTTCAGGACTGCTATAATACAATAAAATAAAAAACAGCGGATTATCTTGATTACAAGGCTCCGCTGTTTTTTTCCTGCATATTCTTAAAACATATTTTAACAAAAGAGAAAAGAGGTTTTTATTTTTTCTCCGCAAATCCTGCTTTTGAAAGTTTATCAAGCGCAAGGACAAGAGAGTGGGTGCCTGAAGCCCCATGCCCCATTGCTTTTAAAACAGTGTAGAGCTGATGCACAAGGGTAAGTCCGGGGAGATTGAGGTTCATCCTTTTTGCCTCTTCAAGCGCGATCCCCATATCCTTGATATAGTGCTCAACCATAAAACCCGGATCATAATTGCCCTTCAATATCCTGGGCCCGTAATTCTCAAGAGACCAGCTTGCGGCAGCTCCCCCCTTGATTGTGTTAACCATATCTTCAAGGTTAAGCCCGGCTTTGTAGCCGTAAATCAGCGCCTCACTCATCCCTATCATGATGCCGGTTATTGCTATCTGGTTACACATTTTTGTATGCTGTCCTGTACCGGCTTTTCCTGTATACCTTATGTTCTTGCCCATAATATTGAAAAGGGGAACTATTTTATCGAATATTTCCTTATCTCCGCCCGACATGATAGTAAGGCGCGCCTCTTTGGCGCCGACATCCCCACCTGAAACCGGAGCATCCAGCGAGTAACACCCAGTTTCCTTTGCTTTTTCATATATTTCAACAGCAAGTGATGGTTCAGTTGTAGTCATGTCGACAAGATATTTCCCACTCTTTTCCCTGCAGCTTTTGATTATCCCGTTATCGCCGAAATAAACTTCACTCACATCTTTTGGATAACCAACTATCGTAAAAACAATATCAGCCTCTTTAGCAGCGCTGTATGGAGTCTCTGCCCACTTTGCCCCCATTTCAAGGAGCTTGTCCGCTTTCTCCTTTGTCCTGTTATAGACAGTTACGCTGTATCCTGCCTCTATAAGATGTCTGCACATCCAGAATCCCATAACTCCTGTCCCAATCCAGCCGATTCTCATGTTTTTATCTTTATTTTTCTGATCTTCCATAATTATTCCTCCATAATTTTACAGGATCCGCACTTTATGTTTATAGTTTAGCACTTTTGCATATTTTAGGCAAAACATGATTTAAACTTTTAAGTTTTCAGCCTTAAAGAATTTGATTATATTATTTTCAGCAGGCCAACTGTTGGTTATTCCATGACATTGCAGCTGACTGGCTGTTTTCTGCAAATAAAAAGAAATCCGGATGATAAAAATGATAAAAGTAAACAAAAGTCTTGCAACAAATATTACAGCCCTCTTTATAACAGCGGGAGGATATTTTTCACCACTTTACAGGCAGCAGCTCCTTGCGACAGGAGCATTTGCCCTTTCAGGTGCAATTACCAACTGGCTTGCAGTCTATATGCTTTTCGACAGGATCCCTTTTGTTTACGGATCAGGCGTCGTACCGCTCCATTTTGAGGATTTTAAAAAAGGGATAAAAAATCTTGTTACAGAACAATTTTTTTCTGAAAAAAACATAGCTCTTTTTGCCTCATCAGCCTCTGATATGTTTAAAAACGTTTTAAACCGCAATCACATCAAGGAACTGATAGATTATGACCTTCTGTTCGACCGGTTTACCGAAGCAATACTTGCATCTTCTTTCGGCAGCATGCTGGGGATTCTTGGAGGAAGGGGAATTCTGGAAGGATTAAGAAAAAGATTCAAGGAAAAAATGGAGGCTGCGGTAACAGATATGATTGAAAGCGGAAAACTTGAAGAGATAATTGAAAGAGAGGTATCAGGTGAAAACACAAAAGCGCTTTTCAGGACAAAGCTTGATGAGATGATAGACGCAAGGCTTGAAGAATTAACACCTCAAATGGTTAAGGAAATCATTCAGAAAATGATTAAAAAACACCTCGGCTGGCTTGTAGTGTGGGGAGGTGTTTTCGGGGGGCTGATAGGACTTGCGGTAAGTTTTACAGGTTAAGCTGATTGGACTTGCGGTAAGTTTTACAGGTTAAGCTGATTGGACTTGCGGTAAGTTTTACAGGTTAAGCTGATTGGACTTGCGGCAAGTTTTACAGGCCATGCTCTTTTGTTGCGCTGTTACAGGAGAGGCTGCGCAAAAAAACTATTTCTGGCTCAATTTTCCTGTAATATGCTCAATTTCTACGCAGTAGACACCAGTCCTTGCAAACAGTTTTTCAATATATGCAGCGCCGCTTTCCTCGAATCCGGGCGAGAATTTTTTGATAATAGATGTAAGGGCTGCCCTTTTTTCATCCTGGTTTTCCACAAAAGATATTTTCCCGAAAGCTGTAACGCTTTTGAAATTTGTTGAAAACTTATCAGGGACAATTTCGGATGACTTTACTATTGAAATGCAGACCCTGTTCTCTTTCCTGAAAGCATCAACCTTCTGCCCTTCAAGCGCGGAATGAAAGTAAATCTTTCCATCTGAATAAACATGATTCAAAGGGATGCCATAGGGATATCCGTTTTCAGCAACAGTTGAAAGAGTCATCCACTCTGTGTTTTTTACTATTTCATAAGCCTCTTTTTCACTCATGAGTTTTTCTTTTCTTCTCATTTCCCTGAATTCAGCCATTTAACTCTTCCTCCAAATTTTCAAGTTTACATTTTTCTCCTGGCAGGAGCGCAAAAATTGAAAATATTCCCATAACAAAGGAAATAATAATAATTGCAGTCCCTATTCCTGCCTTATCAGCAATATACCCAAGCACTAAAGCTATAACAGATGCGGCAAAAGCTGAAAACTGCGAATCGATTGAAAGAACAGTTGCAACAATCTGCGGATCAACCATTGAGCTTAAGTATGAAACCCCTATCGGCCTTCTTATATTCTCAATAACATAGATTACAAGAAAACCTGCTATCGCGACTATCGGAAGGCCGGTTTTCATAAATACGCCGACAACAGCTCCGACTATAAAAACCGCGAAAAGGGTGATATTAAGCGGTAAACAAAGGTGCCTGAAACGCTCTGCTATATTGCCTGAGTTTTTGGATGCAACTGATGTAAGGAGATAGATTACTGTGTAAAACAGCCCTATCATTATCGAAACTCTTTTTTGATCCTCAAGATACATAAAAAGAGGTATTGATAGGGCAAACATGGTTATGGCAGGCTGGAGATAGTCTTTCACAGCTTTATGAAATCCCTGCGGTACAGATATGTTTACAATAGTTTTGACAAAAACAGGATTTTTAAGCGCCTTGAAGAAGCTTACAAACACGCCCCTGATTGATTCAACAATCTCCGCAGGAGAAAACCCTTTGAGATCGCCGTCAAGCGCTTTCGGGTAGCTCATCATCAGGAAAAGATCAAGAAAATAAGGAATTGTTGAGTAAAGAAAAACAACCTTTAACGTTCCTGTATAATATACAATCAGCGCCGCGATTACCGCAGAAACTGCGGACCCTATCTGCGAAGCAGATCTTGTGTGTCCGTAGTAATGGACTTTCTGATCAGTCCAGCCTTTGATTCTTAGGTACTCAAAAATCATTGCCTTATGGGTTCCGGTTCTGAATGCTTCTCCGAATGAAAAACAGATCATGGCAAAGATAAATACTGTAAATGATGTTGAGAAATTAAAAACAAGAAAAGCGATTATGTAGCAGGCAAAAGAGAAAACCATTGTTTTTCTTCTGCCGAAAATATCAGCTATTATACCGGTCGGAATTTCAATTAAATTAACCCCTATCTCTCTTATGGAATAAAGAATTCCAATTTCAAGAAAACTCAAGCCTTTTTCAATAAAAAAAAGCATAAGAAAAGGTTCGAAAAATCTTAAGTTTTTTAAAAATCCGTAAGAGCAGAATTTATAAAACTGCAGATCCTTGTTGAATTTGTTTGCAGGCATTGATTAAAACCTCCCTTAAATATCAGGAAAATCAACTATTTTAAAAAGTTCATCAAGTGATGATATTTCATATAAAGGAGTTATTCCTGAAGTATTTTCTTTCCCCTCAGGATTAAACCAGCATGTATCAAGGCTGTAATTTATACCACCGAGTATATCACTGCTCAAGCTGTCTCCAATAACAAGTATTTCTCCCTTCACAGGGTTTCCGCTTTGCCTCATCGCTTCGTCAAAAAATTCTTTTTCCGGTTTCTTGAAACCTATCTCTTCTGAAATAACAAGTTCTTTAAAATATTTCTCTATTCCTGCAGCTTTAAGCCTGCTTCTCTGAACTTTGCTTATCCCGTTTGTAATCAGGGTAAGGATAAAATTTCTGCTCAGTTTTTCCAGAATACCGGCAGCACCTTCTATCATGTGGGAAGACGCGCCAAGATGATCAAGATATTTTTGCGCAATATCTTTATAATCATCTTCATTCATGGAACTCTTTCCGCATACTGCAAAAAGCCTTTTGAATCTTTCTACCCTCAGGAAATCAAGAGTGATGTCTCCTTTCTCAAATTCCATCCACAGCTGTGTATTTATACTATTGTAATTTGATACTATATCATCCGAGCCGCAGTTGATACCGGTGGATTTAAATGTTTCAAGCAGCGAAAATCTTTCTGCCGCGCTGTAATCAAAAAGCGTATTATCCGCATCAATAAAAAGGTGTTTGTATTTCATGTTTGAGGCATTATATCAGGAAAAAATTTTTTTGTTTATATTATTTTCATAAAAATCGATAAACCTCTCCGGTGGTAGCGGTTTGCTGAAAAGGAATCCCTGGAAATTTCTGCATCCTTCCTTATAAAGAAAATTAAACTGATTAAGGTCTTCAACCCCTTCAACTATAACATCAAATTCCAGTTCGCCGGACATTGCCGCGATAGCCCTTACTATTGCCTGGTCGCAGCTGCTGTGGGAAACATTGTCAATAAAGGATTTATCTATTTTTAGGATATCAATAGTAAACTGCCTTAGGTAATTGAATGAGCTGTAGCCTGTGCCGAAGTCGTCTATGCAGAGCTTGATTCCAATATCTTTAAGCTGCATCATCTTGCAAAGCGCCTCGCTCGGATCTTCCATAAGGCTTGTCTCTGTAATCTCTATCCTGATCAGACCGGGATCAATTTTCCTTGTTTTTATAATCCTTGAGATAAAATCGACAAGGTTTCCCTCATGGAATTGAAGCGATGATACATTTATCGAAACAGGAATCTCAATATTATACTTTTCCTTCCAGCTTAAAATCATATCCGCGACTTTATACATTATCCAGTTTCCAAGAAGAACGATTATACCGGTCTCTTCAGAAAGGGGAATGAATTTGTTGGGGCTTATCATCCCCTTCTCAGGATGGTTCCACCTGATGAGAGCTTCTGCGCTTATAGCTTCAATCCTGAGCTTGCCGTCAGCACCCTCATCAACCTTTATCACAGGCTGAAAATGCATCACGAACTGCTCATCCATACCGTTCATCGTGTTCATTTCAAGCGCCTTGATCATGAAATTCTGCAGCTCAAGCTTCTCCATCGCAATCTGTTTGTATTCATTTTTAAAAACCAGCTGTTCAAGTTTACGCTCCTTGGCATTATCAAGTGCGATATCTGCCGCGGTCAAAAGCTGTTCTTTTGTAATTCCGTGTTCAGGGAATATAGCGATACCTGTATTTGAGCCGATTGAAATATGATAGCCTGATATGTTTTCTGTTTTTTTTATCGCTTTTGTTATTTCCTGTGAATATTTAATAATAGTGTCGATACTGTCATTTTTTTTAAGTATTATTATAAACTCATTTTCCCTTGTATGAAAAAGGGAATTACGGCCTGCTATTTTTTGCAGCTTTACGCCAATTTTATACAGCACCCATTCAACCAGGTTTGATTTAAGTGTTTTTGTAAGGACACTGTAGCTTTTGTCCAGCTGTATGATTAAAACGCCAAGTAATTTTTCATTTTCCTGATAGGTTGAGATATCTAGCCAGGCAGGCAGAAATTCAGAAAGCTTTAACCGGTTAGGCAGGCCTGTTTTATAATCAATAGTAAGTTTTTTCATTAAATCACTATTGATTTTTTTCTGTTCCACCGACAGTTTATGGGATTTCTCTTTCTCCCTGGTTGTTTTTTGGAGAGTATCTTCCAGTTCGTTGATTCTTTTTTTGTATCTGGTGATAATTCCTTTATATTTTTCTGGAATATCTTTATCAGCGAAAACTGATGATAAATCGAGAAGCCCCACATATTCTCCTGTATTTACTGTTATTAGTTTATCGGATTTTTGGGAGTAAAAATCAAACCGTTATTCTCGGCCTGCGATGAATTATTAAGCTAAAGTTCCCCTGCTGTCAAAATAAATGATTCCAATTTGACTTAATCCTGACTTATGGATAATATCTGGCAGAGGGATAAATGAGAATTGATGTACACACCCACGCATTCCACAGGAAGATAGCGGACAAAGCGGTAAAGCAGCTTGTAAAACGGTATAAAAACGATATCCCGGGCATTGGGACAAGCGATGACCTGATTAAGGTGATGGACGAGGCTTTGATAGACAAGGCTTTTGTCCATTGCGCAGCAACTTCACCTGAGCAGGTAATACCTGCTAATACTTGGGCAATTACACTTTCTGAAAATCCGCGCTTTCTCCCGTTCGGAACTGTTCATCCGGATTATCCCAACTGGGAAGAAGAGCTTGACCGGCTTGAAAGGAAAGGGCTGATAGGAATAAAGTTCCATCCCGATTTTCAGGGCTATAACCTTGATGATAAAAAAATGTTTCCCATTTACGAGGCGATAGAGAAGAGGTTTATCGCGATGTTTCATGTAGGCGATGTTTTCCCCCCTGATGAAAACCCCTCATCACCGCAGAAGCTTGCGAAAGTGCTGCGTAATTTCCCTTCACTTACCGCGATAGCCGCCCATCTGGGAGGATATGAGCACTGGCAGTGGGTTAAGGAATCACTTTCAGGTCTTAATTTTTACATGGATACATCAAGTTCGCTCAAATTTATCCCGGATCATCTATTAAGGGAAATACTCTCCTCTTTTCCGGAAGATTCCTTTCTTTTCGGAAGCGATTACCCAGCAGGAAACCCGCTTGAGGAGATCAGGCTGCTTGAAAAGAAGGCAGGTTTTTCAGAAACACAGATAGATGCGCTTCTTTCCCGCGGAGAGGCCCTTATAAACGGGATA
>JAVEZE010000067.1:0-14321 GCA_034003145.1 Spirochaetia bacterium | reverse complement strand
CAGATAATCTTCAGGATATTGATAAAAATGTCTGTGATAAAGTTTATAAAACTGTTCAGCGTAGAGTATTTTATAGCTGAAAACAGAAGTTGACGGCACAAAAGCCAGAAGAATTATTAAAATAAGTTTTTTCATACTGTTCACAGTTTAATTATCGGTATGGATTAGATAATCTTCCATATTTTTTCGTTTATCATTTCCGCAGATTCCCTTCCGTCAAGATAAAACACTTTCATGCCTCTTCCATCATAATAATCTATCCCCTTTTTGTAATTGATGAGAATCTTCTCCTGCATCTCAATCTCATCAAATAACTCCCGGCTGTCTCTGTTTTTCATTCTGCTCTGGCATATTTCAGGTGAAAGATCTATGAAAAAAAGATATTCTGGAAGGGGAAAATTATTTAAACCTAAAACCCATTCAAATCCGCAGGAAAGCGATTGATACGCTATGGATGAGAAAAGATATCGGTCTGAAACTACCTTATACCCATTTTCTGCAAACTGGATAATGCCATCTTTTCCGTAAAGATGTTCATTCCTGTCAGCCGCAAACAGAAAAGCGAGTGTTTTACTGTCAATGCTTATGTTTTTTTTCAAAGCATCTCTTATCAATGCTCCAATCCTGTTTTCTGTCGGTTCCATTGTGGGAAAACATTTTATCCCATTATTCTTTAACTTCTGTGAAATCATTTTTAGCTGTGTTGTTGTTCCTGAGCCGTCAAGCCCTTCCAGTACAATAAAATTTTTTAAAACAGTTGATGTGTCCATTTTTGCTCCATATTGTTAAGGGTTACTGTAGTTTTAATTATTAATATACCGAAACATATAGTATATTAGATTATATATAATTGCGAAGGTTTTCAAATAAATATATTCTTAATACTTAACCTATGGAGAAAAACCTGCAGATAAAAATCCCGAAACCCTGGCGCATTCCCCTGATATTGACTCTATCCCTGTGCGCATTGTTTATTATTGCTTTTTATCTTGATAGTTATCTTGACAGGAGTATCAGCAGATTTAAGGAAAGAATAATAGCTGGGATGGAAGAGGAAATAGACAGAACAATTACTTATGAAAGTATATCGCCGTCTGTCTTTAAGTATATTGAAATCAGAAAACTTTTTATTACAGATACAGATGGAAAATGTATCCTGAAAGTTGATAAATTAAGGATAACTTTCAACATAATAAAAATTCTTTTTGGAATTGATAATCCGGTACAGATGATATATATGGAAAATTCTGCTATAAATCTTGATACAGAATCAGATCAGGATATTATTGATTTCGCAGCAAAACTTACCGGTATCGGGACTCCAGTTGAAGAAGACAAGTCGGATAATCAGTCAAAGCTGAACAAATTTGTATTAACAGGAAAAAACCTGTCAATAAGCAGTTCAACTGAATATGGTAGTTTTACACTGAATAGAATTTTCATTGATTTTTCAGTCAACAGGGAATCTACAGCATTCAGTTTAAAATCCAATATATCGGTAAAAAATTTGTTATTAGATCCGGAAAATGAAATTACGTCAAATATCAGGATTGACGGGATTATTGACAATATTTACGGAAAACATGATTATAATCTGCAGATAAGCAATTTGAAGACCAGGCATTTCCAGCTTAAAAAACAGCATTTAAATATCCAGTATCAAAACGGTGATTTTCAGATAAGAAAGGTTAAAGACAGGGCTCCGATTGATATTGAAATCGCATATGACAAAAAAAACAATATCTATACCGGTTCCGCTGTTTTTGAGAATTATTTTCCTGTCAAATATGTTCTGCTCTCCGATAACTCTTACATATCCAGTTTGACAAAATCATCATATACCGGGAAAATAAATGTTGCATGGGCACCTGATAATATCGAAAATAAAATAACATACAGCGGACTTATTTCAACTTCACTGGATAAAAATATACTTAATTTTAATAATGAAATTACAGCTTCATTTTCAGGTGATGAGAAATATATAAATTTCAACACCCTTGGTGTTTTTTCAGATAGAGGCAATCTGCAATATAACGGAAAAGTTAATATTCAGACTCTGCTGCCGGAAGGGAAAATAGAATTTCAAAATATTAAATACGGCAAGAAAGGGCAGCTTAACGGGAACGTAATTTTTACAGCTGCCTCAAGAAACAGCATAACTGCGGCTGGAAATCTTTCATGGGGCAATAAATCACTTGAATCACTCCGGATGAATGTATCTTACAACAAATTCAAGCGCTATTCATTTGGTCTTGACGCAAAAACACCTGAGGGAGGTATATTTGCCATTTCGGGAATTTATTCGGGTAATGCAAGCAAAAGACTTCAATCTGAAATAAAGTTTGATAATTTCGGATTTGACTATATTCTGGAATTTATAAATCCCGATTCACAGTTAAACAGAAAAATATATTCAAAAAATAATTTTGTGATAGATGCTTTGATTATAGCTTCAACTGATTTTAAGGGATTCAATATAGCATCAGATAATATCAGGTTCTCAAACAATAATGCAGAAGATGAATATTTTTCCGCTGTTTTCCAGGCTGATGAAAATAATATATCAATCAGGGAAGTATTAATAAATTACAAAAAACACTCAGGAGCAGGTTTCATAAACATCAGCATGAAGCATGGTTCGAATTATGATATGAATTCCCAGTTTATAATAAACAATCAGATATATAATTTGCAGGGTGATATCTTTCCCGGAGCCGGTGTAATTATAAGTGGCAATTACGGGTTTTATTTAACACTTTTTTCAGAAAAAAATAAAACTGTGTTTTTTGTTTTTTCTGAAAAAATGCCGCTGCCTCTCGCAGGAATGACTCCCGAGATTTCAGTCCGTGCTTCAGGGCTTATTGATGAATCAGGAATTCAGAAAATAATTTTGAGAAGCAACAAAATCAGTGAAATCATAAATCCTTTTACTCCCGGGAAAGAAAAAGCCGCAATTACCTTTAGTTCTTTAATTAGCAGGAATAATTTCAGATTAAACCGCTTTGTCTATAAAGATTCTTTCTCTACCCTTACGGGAGGGGGAGATTTTTACATTAAAGATATTGCAACCTGGTACGGCTGGGCTTCGCTTTCAGGCGACAAAGGGAGAGAAAGCTATTCTTCATGGCTGGTTTCGGAAAACAACAGTTTAAATTTATCGTTAAGTTTCACAAATTCCATTCTGCAGCGGTTTACTCCTGAAAATATTACAGGAAGAATCTCGGGTAATGCTGAATATTCCAGTATGGAAAAAAATCCTTTTCTTTACGCAGACTTGAAAGTATCAGACGGGCTTTGGAGTGAATACCCTTTTTCTGCGAATCTCCAGTTTGACGCGGACAGCAATAAAATCAATATAAAAAATATTGATTTAAATTATAATTTTAACACTATAAAAAATGGCTCAGGATATATCGACTGGGAAAACAGCTCATGGTCGTTTAATTCCATTGTCAATATACAAAAATCTTTCACATCAGAATCGATAAATGGTAATTTAATGCTTGAAGGAGAATTACATGATAAAAAACATGACAGCGGGTTTCCTGAAATAGCGTTAACAGATTTTAAAAACGGAAAGATGGTTTTTGATAAAATTAATAATAAATTATTAGGATATGATTCCTGGTCTCTTGAATTTATAAGCACAGAAAACTTCTTTACCATAACAGGGGGGCCTGATAATTCAATATCAGCATATTTTACCAAAAACGGGGAATTCAATTCAACGCTGTCACAGCCGCTGCCTGTGACTGGTTATCTTCATGGAAGAATTGGAGAAGGCAATATTAACGCCTCATTTGATGATTTTTCAATACAGCTTGATGCTGTCGGAACTTTGCTTAATAATCCGTTTTTCAATCCTTATTCAGGCAATGCTTCAGGAAACCTTTTGGTTACTGGTAAACTTAACGATCCTGATATATGGGGGACCCTGTATGTCAGCTCGGCAATGGCTGAATCTGACATAACGCCGGACAAATTAGGTCCTTTTTCAACTTTAATCAGGTTTGAGGGGAAACAATTTTCTGTACCGGAAACAGCTATTCAGATTATAAATGGAGAGGTGTTAATTTCTATTGATTTTATAATTGATCATTGGCTGCCAAGGGAGTATATACTGAAAGTAAGGAGCGCTCCCAATAGCAGCTTGTGGGTAAAAACAACTTTTTCAGAGGTTGATGTGGACGGATACGGCTCAGGAGAGGTTGTTATAGAAGGAAGCAGGCGCCAAACTGTCATAACCGGTAAAGTAGCTGCTAGAAGATGTATAATAACACTTACTGATAAAAAAGATGATAGAGACAGGAAGAACAAAAAAGAAAGCAGGTCGAATTTTATTGTGGATCTTGAAATTGTGTCAGGCAATGGCGTGGAATTTTTCTGGCCTTCGGTAAAAGTGCCGGTATTAAGGACTTTCGCTGCATCAGGGCAAAAAATAAAGATTACCAGCGACAAAAATGAAGATAAATTCGCAATGACAGGAGATGTTAAAATTCTTGGAGGAGAGATATTTTATTTCAGCCAGAATTTTTTCATTAAAGAAGGACAAATATCTTTTGATGAAAACCAGGATGAATTTGATCCAAGAATTACAGCGAGGGCGGAAATAAGGGAAAGAACTCCTGACAACGTGGAAGTAAAAATAGCGCTGATACTTGATGAAAACCCGTTAAGTAAATTCTCTCCAAGATTTGAATCAACACCGCCTCTTAATGAAAATGATATATACACTCTTCTTGGCCAGGGTATTTACAGCCAGTTGGGGGGAGAAAACATTACATTCGGCAGTGCGCTGATTGGTGCCGGTTCATACAGTACTCAGCTTATTGGATTGCTGCGCCCATTTGAAAACCGGATGAGGAACATCCTTAATCTGGATCTTTTTTCCATAAGAACGCAATTTATTGAAAAAGCGCTTTTCAGTGATCTGGTTAACGAAAAAAACAGCACAGAGCTCGAAGCTGCAGGATTAAATAACTATTTTGACAATACATCAATTTTTATGGGTAAATATTATGGAGAATACTTTTTTCTTGAAGGTTTATTAAGAATTAACTCTCTTGATTTTGACACTGCTTCATATAATTATTATGATGTACCAGATTTCATGGGATTGTATCTTGAAACAGAATTAAGTCTTGAAGTTGACACACCTTTGTTTTTGCTTGATATTACTCTATATCCCAGGATAAATGATTTTTATAGATCGTTAATTGATACTTCTCTCCGGTTATCCTGGAGATTTTCATACTAAGCAGGAGTTTTTATGAAATTTAACAAAAAGGCTTTTTTGATGTTTTTTTTGATATTTTTCAGCCTTTTAAATACAATGATTTACGCTGAATGGTATACTGATAAAATAATACAGGATATCAAATTTAAAGGGTTAAATAATATTGCAGAAAGCGAACTGACTGCAATAACAGCCCAGTTTATCGGTAAAACCTATACTGACGACCTGTTCTGGGATATACAGGGAAAGCTTTTCGCGCTTGATTATTTTGATGAAATTATTCCCAACGCTATACAGGGAAATGAAAATCTATCCAAGTTTGATCCGCAAAATACAGTAGTAATTGAATTCAATATGATTGAACGGCCTGTTGTAAAAAAATTACAGATTAAGGGTAATAAAAACATCAGAAAAAACCAGATTCTCGACACTGTGCTCCTGAAACCAGGCGATCTTATAAACAAAACTAAAATTACAATTGATGAAGAAAACATTCTAAATCTTTATATTGAGAAAGGGTTTCCCGATGTTGCTGTCAATACTGAAATTGGGGATAAAAACAAAGACAATGAAGTTGATATAGTCTTTAACATTGAAGAAGGGAGCCAGACCAAAATAGGGGAAATACAGTTCAAAGGGAATTCCTTTGCCTCTGACAGCACATTGAGAAGGGTTATTGATACAAAAAAACAATCACTTTTTTCAAAAGGGCTTTTTCTTGAATCAAAAATACAGGAAGACAAACAGAAAATAGCAGTCTATTACGGTGAAAAAGGGTTTATTGATGCAAAGGTTACAGATGTTATACAGGATCTTGTTGAAGATGATGAAGGCAACAAAACCAACCTGGTGATAACCTTTGTCATTAGCGAGGGGAAACAGTATAAATACGGCGGTATTATTTTCAACGGAAACGTTATATTCAAGGATGAAGAACTATATGAGCAGGTGAAGCTTAAAGAGGGAGAGATACTTGACAAAACGCAGCTTGAGGCCGATTTTTCCAAAATAGCTGATCTGTATTATAACGACGGATATATTTTTAATGTTATAAAAAAAGATGAATCAAGAAATGAGGAAGAGGCAACAGTCTTTTATAATGTAAGAATAATTGAACAGGGCAGGGCCCATATCGAAAACATAACAATACGGGGAAATGATAAAACAAAAGATAAGGTTATACTCAGGGAACTGCCGCTTGAAGTAGGAGATATTTTCAGCAAGAAAAAAATTATTGAAGGGGTGACTAACCTATATAACCTTCAGTACTTTTCAACAATAGAACCAGATACTCCACAGGGAAACACAGACGGTCTTATGGATCTTATAATAAATGTTGAAGAAGGTAAAACAACAGATGTTCAGTTCGGGCTTACTTTTACAGCATCTGCAGGAGATCTTCCTATTATGTCATTTATCAAATGGACAGACAGGAATTTCATGGGCAACGGACAGGAATTAAGCATTGGTACTGAATTATCAGGAGTATCGCAAAGCGTTTCTCTGGGATTTACAGAAAGATGGCTTGCAAATAAAAGATGGACAGGGGGGGTTACGCTCTCCCTTAAGCACAGGACAACAGGGGAAGCGCTTCAGGATATTCTCTCCCCTGTTTTTCCGGGAAGCGATCTTGACAAAGGTGAAGTACCAGACCCTTATACAGGAATAAAAGTAGATCCTGACACAGGTGAACCTTCAAATGAGTCAAATGCGATAACAGATTATGAATATGCCCTAAGGCGCGGGCAGGCAATCCCTTCAAGCTACCTGATGGAATATGAATCGTGGGATGTCTCATTCGGGCTTAATACCGGCTATACATGGCATACCCCTATAGGAAGATTTAACACATCTACCGGTTATACCTTGTCAAGAACATGGATTGATTATAACGATGAAATATACAGGCCTTATAATGAAACAGTGCGGGATAATTTCCAGGATTGGCAGACAATAAACAAAACCTGGTACAGCGCTTACTGGGATACAAGGGATATTGTCTATAACCCTACAAAAGGTTTTTATCTTAAGCAGTCCCTGACCTATACAGGGGGGATAATGCCTTCAAAAAGAAATTATATTTCAACTACGTCAAAAGGGCAGTATTTTAAAACACTTTTATCAATTCCTGTATTTAAAAACTGGGAATTCAAGACCATATTTGCAGCCAATTCATCCCTCTCCCTGATCTGGAAACAGTTTGACGGTTCACTGGATATTACAACTGACGATATGTTTTATGTCGACGGCCTTACCATGGCAAGAGGGTGGCCAAGGGTCTATGACGGACAGGCGCTTTGGGATAACTGGGTTGAGCTCAGAATGCCGATTATACAGAAATTTCTCTGGTGGGACTGGTTTTACAGCTGGACCGGTATATGGACAGACAGGGATTCCTTTACTGAGAGAGATAAAAACGATTACTATTTTTCACTCGGCGGCGGTTTCCGTCTTACAATTCCCGGACTGCCTATCGGTTTTTACTTTACAAAAAGATATCAATATATAGATAATGAAATTGTATGGTATGACGGACCTCTTTTTGGCAAATCCATGGCGCTGGATTTTGTAATAGGATTTACACCTAACTTTTTCTAATTGATAAAAAATCAGGAGCTGTGCATGAAAAAAAAATTATTGGTAATGGTTTTGTTGTTTTCTGCTTTATCCTTATACCCGCAGCAGATAACAAAAATAGGCATTATCAACTATTCAAAGGTTATTTCTTCTATATCAGGTGATTCAAGAGCTCTTCAGGAGATTGAAAGGCTTATTAAAAGCTATGAAGAAGGAGTTGCTGCAATTAAAAATGATATAACAGCACTTGAAGAGCGCAAACTCTATTATACCAATCTGAACAATGAAATGGATGTCCTGAAAATGGATGAACAGATTAACAAAAAACAGCAGTATCTAAAAGAGTACAGCAGGCTAAAGCTTGCGAATATTGAGGAAAGAAAAAAAAGAATGATGATGTCTACCGAGTTTCTGGGAGAAATACTGGATAAGATTGAAAATATAGCAGAAACAGAGGGTTTTTCTGTTATTATGAATTCAAGAGATCCAGACCTTATATGGTGGAGCCATTCTGTTGATATTACAGATAAGGTGATAGAAAAAATTAATCAGGTAAATTAACTGACATGTCTTTTGATACCCCAGTAATGGTGCAGTATAAAAGAATCAAGAGTCAGCATCCCGACTCAATTCTTTTTTTCCGGCTTGGCGATTTTTATGAAATGTTTGAAAGTGACGCGAAAGAAGTAAGCTCAATTCTTGATATAGTTCTAACAAAAAGGCACAACATCCCTATGTGCGGTGTGCCGTATCATGCTGCCTCCTCATATATCGCAAAACTGCTTAAAGCAGGTAAAAAAATTGCGATTTGCGAACAGCTTTCCAGTACTCCGCAAAAAGGTTTAAAAATAGTAGAAAGGGAAGTAGTTGAAATAATCACACCAGGCACTATAGTTAACGAAGACTATCTTGAAAATAAAAAAAACAACTATCTGACCGCAATCGGTAAAGTAAAAAATATTATTTCAATGGCATATGTTGATATTTCAACAGGAGAGTTTTCCGCAATATCCTTTGCTTCTGAATCAGGAATGCTTGAAGAAAATGTTTCACGCGAGCTTCTTAAAATATCTCCAAGCGAGATTATTATCCAGGAATCGCTGCTTGAGACAAACAGCGGAATAAAAAAAATTATTTCAGAATATGGAAATATTACAATCAACAGATACCCTGACTGGTATTTCAATATTGAAAACTCTCTTGAAGCGCTGAAAAAGCATTTTAATGTAACAACGCTGAAAGGTTTTGGCATTGATGATAATTCGCCTGAAATTGTATGCGCCGGAATAATAATAGACTATTTAAGGGAAAATTCCGGTTCACTTTTATCCCATATTACAAATATAGAAATCATTGCTAAAAACAACAGACTTGAAATTGACGGGAAAACAATCAAAAATCTTGAAATTATCAGAAACATGAATGACAGCTCCTCGAAATACACTCTGCTGAGTATTCTTGATTATACTCGAACTTCTATGGGCGGAAGAATGATTAAAAAATGGCTGCAAAACCCGCTGAATGATATCAGCCTTATTAATGCAAGACTTGATAATGTTGAATTTTTTTATAAAAATCAGCTTCTTCTTACCAAAATACGGTCATATCTTTCGCAGCTTAACGACCTTGAAAGGTTTACTTCTAAACTTGCTCTCGACAAGGTAAACGCAAAAGATCTTCTTGGTCTTAAAAACACAGTAATGGTATTTAATGAAATTGCGCAGACTATCAGCCAATACAGCGGATCATCACTTTTTCCATTTTTTTCAGACACTTTAATAACTGATGCAGCAAACAGGATTATGGAAAATCTTGAAAAATCAATATATGACGATCCGCCTGTAATCCTGACAGAAGGCAATTTGATAAAAAACGGATACAACAGCGAACTTGATTCATTAAGAGATATAAGGGACAACAGTCAGGAGATACTGGACCGGTATATTGAAACAGAGAAAGAAAATTCCGGCATAACAAACCTGAAAATAAGGTATAACAAAATAATCGGTTATTTCCTTGAAGTAACAAAATCCTATATTGATCAGGTTCCTGACCATTTTATTAGAAGGCAGTCTCTTGTCGGGGCAGAGCGGTATACAACACAGCAGCTTGGTACACTTGAAAACGAACTCAACAGCGCTGCTGAAAAAATATCATCACTTGAAAAAGAACTGTTTATGGAAATAAAGGATTCACTAAAAAAACATATTCCATTATTCAGAAATATAGCTGAAAATCTTGCTGTAATAGACTGTCTGCAATCCTATTCATATTCTGCTACAGTACACGGTTATACAAGGCCAACGCTTAATAACAGTACTTCAATTTTTATAAAAAACGGGAGGCACCCTGTGGTAGAGGCAAACCTTCCCCAGGGAGAGTTTATACCCAATGATGTATCGCTTGACAGAAAAAAAACATTTATATTGCTTACAGGACCCAATATGGCAGGGAAATCCACATTCCTTAGACAAACTGCCCAGATAGTTCTGATGGCGCAATCCGGAGCATTTGTTCCATCAGACAGCGCTGAAATAGGGCTTATAGATAAATTGTTCTGCCGTGTAGGAGCTTCTGATAATCTTGCGAGGGGAGAATCTACATTTCTTGTGGAAATGTCAGAAACATCTTATATATTAAGGGCAGCGACAGATAAAAGCCTGATTATAATGGATGAGGTGGGCAGGGGGACAGGAACCAAAGACGGACTGTCAATCGCAAGAAGTATCTGCGAATACATAATTAAGAAAATCAGGGCAAAAACGCTTTTTGCAACCCATTATCACGAACTTGTAAATCTTGATATGCCGGAGATAGAAAATCTTTCAATGAACGCGGTTGAGAAAGATGGAAAACTTGTTTTTCTTAAAAAAATCAAAAAAGGGCCTGCAAATAAATCATACGGTATCAATGTAGCGGAAATTGCCGGGATTCCTTACAGTGTAATACTCAGGGCAGAAGAGCTGCTTGAGACTTATGAGAAAACAACATCTTTTGAAGGAAACAGCGATCCTGTTAAAAAGCTGAATCTTCCTGAGATCCAAAATCAGCTTTTTTCTGAAGAGCATATTGTCTCAAGAGAAATAACAGCAGTTGATATTGATAAAACAACACCGGTTGAAGCTTTGAATTATATAAATACCTGGCAGAAAAGGCTGAAGTAAATATACTTTTTGACCAGTTACCTTAACTATATGAATTTTAATTCAATACTGGATTTCTTTTTTCCTCTTCAGTGCGTAATCTGCGGAGAACCGCTTAAAAAAAGCAGCCTTGAAAACAAAAGCAATAAATCACTTTGCGGCCGCTGCCTTGCGATATTGCCTTCACCATACACCCTTCCTGCTTCATCATCATCATCAACTACAACAGCAGCAACACTGCCTGATAATCATTGTAGTGTCTGCAGCCGCAAACTTGTCTCGGAAAGTAAAATATGTTCAATCTGCAGGGAAAGGCAATACCTTTTTAAATGCAATATCTCATTATGGGATTACAAAAATAAATATATAAGAAAAGCAATACATGAATATAAATTCCGCGGAAAAAAGCATGCCGCATATTTTTTCGCTGAATCGATTTATAATATTTACAAAGAGCAATTTTTAAACATACCGGTTATACCGGCCCCATGCAGCAGAAAAAGGGTGGAAAAATACGGATGGGACCACATGATGCATATAAGTAAAATACTGTCGAAAAATTATGGTATCAATGTGTTTTTTCTTTTTAAAAAAAGAAAAACCCGGCAGCAGAAAGAGCTTGATTATGAAAAAAGGCAAACCGAGCTTCGGGGGAGAATATATATGCTAAAGAAAAAAGCATCTGAATGCCTGAAATATTCTGAGTGTGCTATTCTGCTTGATGATGTTTTTACAACCGGAGCAACAGCAGGATATTGCTCTGAACTTTTGAATAATTATGGATTTAAAAACATTATAATATTGACTATTGCACTTGATTAAATATATTTGTTTTGCTATTTTATATATAGTTTTATTGTTTCGGTTAAGGGGGAGAGTCGGAAAAAATCGGCTCTTTTTTTATGCAGTTTTTTTATGCCCGCGGCAGGTAATATGAAAATTATTGAAAA
Source organism: Spirochaetia bacterium (assembly GCA_034003145.1). Lineage (GTDB taxonomy): Bacteria > Spirochaetota > Spirochaetia > CADAEX01 > CADAEX01 > JACKPD01. Next base: position 2,412 of record JAVEZE010000067.1, on the reverse strand, counting down.
AAAAGATGAAAATTATGATTTAGTTGCACCTGTTGTAGAAGCTTCAGGCTTTAAACTTGTAGAAGTCAATTCCAGGCAGCTCCATGAAGGATTACATATACATATTGTGCTTTATTCACCTGAAGGGATATCAATCAATGACTGCAGCAAAATTCACAAAGCAATAAAGAGACGTATTGAGGCATATATTGATGACAGGGATTTTTTTATTGAAGTTTCATCTCCGGGAATCAGCAGAAATCTTAAATCTGCAGATGAATTCTCTGTTTTTAAAGGGAAAAAAGTCAAAATACTGATTAACAATTCCGATGACTGGACAATTTATTCAATCAGCGAAACAGATGATAAAAGTGTAACGCTTGAATCAGAAGATGGTGTTTTGACTGAATTTAAATATGAAGAGATAAGAAAAGCAAAATTAGATTATTAATTTGGAGGATCAAATAAATGGCTTCTGACCTTTCTGAAGCGATAAGAATGTTTGAACAGGAAAAAGGAATCCCGAGAGAGCTTGTACTTAAAACAATAGAAGAATTTCTTATTGCTGCTTACAAAAAAAAATATGGAACTGTTGAAAATGTAATTGTCAGGTTTAATGATGAGGAAACAGAGGTTACTATATTTGCAAAAAAGAAAATTGTGGATGATGTAATTGATGATGTCCTTGAGATTGAACTTGAAGATGCGCTTGCTTACAATGCTGAATCTGAAATAGGAGATGAACTTTTAATTGAAATCAATCCAAAAGATTTTGAGCGTGTTGCTGTGCAGAGCGCAAAACAAAAAGCCAAGCAGAAGATCCGTGAAATTCAGAAAGACACTCTTTATTCAGAATTCATTGAAAAAACAGGTGAAATGATAATAGGCTATTATCAGAGAGAGAAAAACGGCAATATATATGTTGATCTTGGAAAAATTGAAGGAATACTCCCAAAAAGATTCCAGTCTCCAAGAGAAATTTACAGGCCTAATGACAGAATTAAGGCAATTATTTATGAAGTTGACAAACAGGAATCAGGGCTTAATATAATTCTCTCCAGAACCCATACAGATTTTGTAAAAAAGCTTTTCGAACTTGAAGTTCCGGAAGTATATGATAAAACAGTTGAGATCTTCAAAATAGTACGTGAGCCTGGCTACAGGACAAAGATGTCTGTATATTCGCACAGGGAGGATGTTGATCCTGTAGGTGCTTGTGTAGGGCTTAAAGGGGTGAGAATTCAGACTATAGTCAAGGAAATGGAAGGGGAAAAGATAGATGTCCTTAAATATGACACTGATCCAAGGGTATATATCAAGAACGCGCTTTCACCAGCAGATGTTGAATCTGTAATTATACTTGATGAAGCAAGGAGACAGGCGCTTGCTGTTGTTAATGAAAACCATCTTTCACTTGCGATAGGAAAACAGGGGCTTAATGTCAGGCTTGCAAACCGGCTTGTAGACTGGAATATTGATGTAAAAACCATAGAACAGTTTGACCAGATGGATATTTCGGCAGATACAAAGAAAGCTGTATCTGCGCTTTTCAGGGATGAAATAGAAGAAAAAACAGAAGAAATTACCAGAATTGAAGAATTACCCGGAATTCATGAAAGACTTGTTGAACTATTACGGCAGCATGGTATAGAATTGATTGAAACATTTTTGGCATATGATATTGACAAAATATCTGCTCTTGACGGAATAACCCAGCAGGATATTGAATCAATCAAGGCAATTATAGATGAAAATGTTGAAATTATTGAGGAAAATGATCAGCAATCTGATGATTATATTTCGGAAAATGGAGAAGAATCAGACTCAGATAGTGATGAGAATGATGAAAAAGAACTTGAAGATGAGGACTACAATTCTGAAGAAATAACAGATGAAGATTCTTATTTATGTCCTGATTGCGGCAGTAAAATTACTGTTGAAATGACAGTATGTCCAAATTGCGGAGTAGGCCTTAGTTTTGAGGAAGAAGACGAAGAAGACGAAGAAGACGAAGAAGACGATGCCGATGATAGTGAAGAAGAAAAAGAGTTGGATGATGATAGCGAAGATGAAGAAGATGGAAATGGTGAAAAGGGATTAAGCAGTAACGATGAAGAAGTTTCAGAAAAATGAAAAATTAAAAGTTATGTCCCATGTACAGGAGAGGAATTTATAAATGACTGAAGATCAGGAAAAGACAATAGAAAAACCCAAAACAGCTTTAATTAAACAGAGAAAAATTCCTGCGGAAAATCAGGATGCAAAAGAGAAGCAGGAACAGGCTGATAACAAGAAAAAAGTTGTTGTAGTGAAAAAAAGGGTAGTTGTTGTCAAAAAAACAGTAAAGAGCAGGGACCACGAAGAAAAAAAAGAGCCTACATCTGATATTGCAGCTGATTTAAAAAAAGAGACTGTTAAAGCCAATAAATAATC
>JAVEZE010000066.1:0-14414 GCA_034003145.1 Spirochaetia bacterium | reverse complement strand
CAATAATCGAATCCGGGTACTTGATTATAAAAGCAGAAAAGGTGGGTGAAGATACAACTTTTGCAAAAATTTTAGAGTTGGTTGAAGAAGCCCAGGATAAAAAGGCAAAAACCCAGAAATTTCTGGAAAAATTTTCCCGTTTTTACACTCCCGGAATTATTCTGTTATCACTTGCACTTTATTTATTTACCAAAGATGTGGTACTGGCGCTGACCCTTCTGGTTATTGCCTGTCCCGGCGCTCTTGTTATATCTGCGCCTGTATCTATTGTCGCAGGAATAGGAAATGGATCCCGAAACGGTATTATTATAAAAGGGGGTGAGATTATGGAAAAAACCGGCACAATTAAGATTGTTGCTTTTGACAAGACAGGAACTCTCACCTATGGGAAGCCCAGGGTAACAGATGTTAGATCATATGGTATTTCGGAAAACGAAGTTCTCCGGATAGCAGCTGCAGGAGAATCATACTCAGAGCATCCTCTGGCCAAAGCTATCATTCAGAAAGCAGGTCAAATTATTGGGCCGGTTAAAATATTTCCCGAGAATTCAGAGATACTCACCGGCAAAGGCCTTCTCTTTAATCTTGAAGGTAAAAAATATTTACTTGGGAACAGAAAGCTTATGTTAGAGAATTCAATTGCTTTTGAACAGAAAGAAGAACATATAATAAATGAAGAGAAGAAAGGACACACCCAGGTACTTTTATCTGATTCTGAAAAAATTATCGGGATCCTGACTATAGCAGATGCTGTGAGAGAAGAGGCAAAACAAGCTGTAGCTGATCTAAAATCTCTTGGAATCAAAAAAATTGTTATGCTGACCGGGGATAACGAAAGGGCAGCATCTGTGATTTCCGAAGAGCTAGGGCTTGACAACTATTACGCGGAACTCCTTCCAGAGGATAAAGTTAAGGTTGTCAAAGAGCTTCAGCAAAAGTATGGAAGGACAGCGATGGTTGGCGACGGAGTGAACGACGCCCCAGCCCTTGCAACTTCAGACCTGGGAATAGCAATGGGTGCTGCAGGATCTGATGCTGCGATAGAAACAGCAGATATAGTGCTTATGTCATCTGAACTGAACAAACTCTCCTACACTTTGGGTTTAGGCCGCAGGACTGTAAGAAATATGAGAGAAAACATATATTTTGCTTTATTTGTAGCAGCTTTTCTTCTCGCAGGAGTTTTAATAAAGAGTATTGATCTATCAATTGGTATGCTGGTACATGAGTTTTCAGTACTGTTGGTTATCCTCAATGCTCTCAGGCTGACAAGGTACAAACCAAAGGAAACAATACAGGGAAAAACAGGTGAGGTAAACAAAAAAGATTTGGTAGCTTAAGTAAATAATGAGACTACGAGTATCATATACCAAACACAAGATTGACATATCCTCTTACCGGAACTACCATTGCCAGTAAGGGGATTTTTTTTATGGTAAAAACTATTTGCCAAAGATGTTTACATGGTCTGTGTGCTGCCAAAGTGCCTATCTTCAACGGGCTTAAAGATGATGACCTGAAAAAAATTGTTCAGCTCACAGGACACAGGGAATACTCAAAAGGGGAGACTTTAGCAAGAGAGGGGACAGTATCAGACACCCTCTTTATTCTTAACAAAGGGATGGTTAAACTCTCGAAATTAAATAGCGAAGGCAAGGAACAGATTCTGAGAGTTCTCAGAGACGGAGATTTCTTCGGAGAACTTAGTATCTTTAGTGATATTCACACCTCAAATTTCACTGCTCAAGCGATAAAAGATACAACAATCTGCACTCTTACAAGGGGAAAAATGAATATTATTATTAAAGAAAATCCGGAAATATCTTTAAAAATACTAGAAAGCTTAAGCAGGCGTATTGCAAGCACTGAAAACCTTGCTCAACACCTCTCTGCAGGAAACGCAGACTCACGGACAGCCTTTGTTCTTCTTGAACTCGCAGAAAAGTATGGTGTTACAGGTTCCGGGGGAATAACGCTTAAACTTCCTTTAAACAGGGAAGAACTTGCTTCCTATGCCGGTCTCACAAGAGAAACTTTGAGCCGCAAACTATCAGGTTTTGAGAAAAAGGGAATTATCAAATCTCTGGGGAATAAATCAATCCTCTTGATTGATCCTGGTTTTTTAGAAGATAGCATATAAACAGTTTCAGCTGCGCTAAGACTTCAATATGTTAGCAGTTCTGACAGTAACACACCCCAATGGCACCAAAGTATCTTCTGCTACTGTCAAAATAATGAATCCATTCCGGCATCACCAATTTCCATATAGAGTTTCTCTGCCACCTCCAGCAAGTTTTCAATCCCCTATCAGCAAAATGAAATGAATGAAGCACATCTTTATTTACCATCTTTTCCATCTATTAAATATGGGGAAAAAAAAATAAAATAATAATTGACTATATCATACCTAACTTCTATGATTATATATAAAAATAGTGGATAAAGATGACATCTACTTCATGTTTTTCATCCACTCAGAAAATAAATAATTTAAGAGGAGGTCACTATATGACCGTTTCACGTAAATCAAGACAAAAGAGCAAAATCTCCCTTCTTCTCAGCGTCATTCTCACTATCGCGGTCATATTTACCGGCTGCGACAACAGCGGCAGCAGCGACAGCAGCGGTACATCAGGAACCGGAGAGCTGGAGTATATGGGGAAAACTACATCTCTGACTCAGCTTGCCTTCGATAAATTAGGACCTGTCGGAAGTGCTTATAACACCGACATACACATATACACTGACGGAATAGATGTCAACAACGAGTCAGGTTCTGGAATGATTATCTATCTGGAGACATTTTTCAGCACATCTGAAGTCACTGAAGGGACATACAATTGGACAAACGACACAACTCCGGGGCCGAATACATTTTCCGCTGAATCGGAAATCATTACCGTTGTGAATGGTAGCAGTCTCCCTCCTGATCCGATCACCGCAGGCTCATTATTCACCATCAGCATAGATGGATCAATCTACACTATCAACGGCACCCTACAGACAGCTGACAACGGACCGGCAGTATTCTCCTATACCGGACCTGTCAACGTTTTCTTCGAAGAATAACTGCGGCGGCAGTTATTCCATTGCAGCCGCTGTCACAGTCAAAAACAGAACTGCTGAGTAGCAATTGCTTCAGCAGTTCTGACAGTAACACACCCCAATGGCGCCAAAGTATCTCCTGTTAATCCCAAATAATATTTCCAATATAGCCTCGCCAATTTCCATATAGAGTTTCTCCGCCACCACCCGCAAGTTTTCAACCCCAATATCAAAAAACAAAATGAAAAAAAGTAAAGAATAATTGATAATATCATATACAACTACTATGCTTATATATAAAATGATTGGATGGAAATATCATGTTTTTCATGTCTTCATCCACTGAGAAAAGACAATTAATTTTTAAAGGAGATTATATTTATGAAGATTCAATTAAAACTTGCAGCATTTTTATTACTTTCGGCAACTTTATTGATGATCGGCTGCTCTATTGATGGGTCTGATGATTCAGTTCCTGCAAAATACGCCATAGGTGATAAAGGGCCAAGCGGAGTAGGTATTGTATTCTATGTAACAGATGGCGGGCTGCATGGGCTTGAGGTAGCGCCGGTGGATCAGGACACAGGGACTGTATGGAGTAATAACTATAGTGGATTTGCAAATGGGAGTACTGCACTACCAGCTGAAATAGGGACTGGTTCGGCAAATACAGATGCTATTATCGCCCAAACAGGCCATACCGGAAGTGCGGCAAAAATATGCAGAGACTATACAGGTGGCGAACTTACCGACTGGTTTTTGCCCTCTAAAGATGAGCTGAAAGCTATATGGGACAACCTGGTTGATGATGGAGCCGGAAACAACAGCGGTGCTGGCGATTTCGCTACTGGTGGATACGGTTATTGGAGTTCGTCTGAGAATACTGCTGCTCTTGCGTGGTACCAGAGTTTCTTCTCTGGCCCCCAAACCCACATGAACAAGAGCAGCTCGACCAGTGTTCGGGCTGTCCGATCTTTTTAAGCGACGATTTCTAAAACACCAGTGAGCTTAGCAATTTAACTATTCAACAATTAAAAAAAAGTTTTCAAGGGGGCTATTATAGCCCCCTTGTTCGATAGTTTTTTCCATGACGATATACTATGATTTACCTGCATTCAAAAGCGCATTTACCGGAATAACAAAGCAAGGAAGAAAAAAGAGAGTATCTTGAGCAGTTCCTTGATGATTTTGAAATACTTAAGCTTGAGATTTGGCTTTGTACTGGCAAGAAAATACAATCGATAAAAAAGCAGACTGCCGTTGATTACTTGCGCAGGGAAGCTTTCGAAAAGATGTAATCAGGGACTTCCTCATCAAAGGAGATGGAATCAAGTATCATCTCTGTCCCCTTCCCTTCCTTAAGTACATCCTTGTAGGTCGCTGATGTTGCTACCCACCTCCCCTCAATCTGTTCAACAGAATGGATATCGATCTGTTTAAGAAGTTTTCCGCTCTTTGCATAAAGATTTTCCTTTAATATCAGATAACGCTCTTTATCCACCCATATTTTTCTCTTCGCGTAGGCGGTATTATCAGCTTTGGCATTAAGCTCCATTACCCACACATCCCGTCCGCCGATTTCATCTGATTCTGTAATTACCCCGTCATAGAGGTTACCAAGATAAGGGTCTTCCATCATGTCTTCGTAGGAAAGGTCAGATCCCATTACCGACTGTCGCAGCATGTGCCCGCTTATCATTATTGTCCTGTCAGTTGAGGGGGAGTATGTCCAGAGCTGGTCTCCAAGCTTTAGCATCTTTGTCCCTTTTTCCCGTGCAGGGGCAAGGTATTCTGTAAATGTGTCGTCGATGTTTCTCTGCCATGATTTTGCCTTTACAGTCCGCTCTCCCCGTCTTCCGTGTATTACCATCTCTGATATCACGACCTTGCTGTCCGATATTGTGTTATCATCTATCTTTTTTAGTATTTCACCTGGCGAAGGATTAGTTTGAGAAAAAAGAAGTGCTGGTGATATCAGGAAAAAAATCAGTGTTATATATTTCATACTTCAAGCTCCTTGAATAAATTGGCAGTCTCTCTTTTGTAGATACCGATGCCTGCAATAGAAGTACCTAAGACAGTTGAAAATATTCCGGGAATAAATCCTATAAAAAAACTGCCTGCGCTTACGCGGGCGCGGTAGACACTTGAAATCATCATGGATGAATTCTTGAACAGGAAATCAAAATTAAGTCCATAGATCTGCATAAGATACGAAATCCCGACTCCTGCAGCAGTTCCCAAAACGGAACCAAAGATTCCTATAAAAAATGATTCAAAAATAAGGGTTTTATAAACATGGCTCTTGCTCTCACCTACCGCAAGCCTTACCCCAATTTCCCCGTACCGTCTGAGACTTCCCATAAGCCCTGCATTCCAGAGTACTATCGACATTGCTGCGATAAAAATGGAGACTATGATTACTCCCATTGAATCGATCATCGTCAGGTAGTCAACAAGCCCGCTTTCAACAGGCAGAGTTGTCATCAGGGGAGAGAATTTATCATCAGCATTTTTAAAATCCCTGTTGAAAGAGGCGGCGATATCAATTGCTTTTTTATCATTGTAGATATCATCAGGGAAAAACCCGAGCAGCTCGCCGGCTGTATCTTCCATATCAAGAGTGTTTTGAATATCTGTGATATCGGCAAATATTGCCCCTTTATCCATTGCTGCAACTCCGAATTTTACTGTCCCTGCAATCTTAAAGTTAGCCATTGCCATGCTTCCAAACATGGTTGAGCTTATAAGAGTTGCTGTATCGCCGGGGCCGATATTAAGCTTCTTTGCAAACTCATCACCGATAAGGATTTCTCCTTTTTCTTTGGGTATGCGCCCCTGTATGATGGATTTTTCTATCTTTAGAAGTTCCCATTCAGGACTTGATGGAGAAAAAAGATCAACCGCCATCCCTGTGACTGGTCCTTGAGCTTTTGTTTCACCGCCGGAATCAGGAATATCAAGAAGGCCGCCGAATTTAATCCTTGGGGTCCAGAGCATTTCAGGATAATCATCCTTAAGTCTTTTAGTTATTTCCCTGATCCCGGTAAGGGCAAGATCATTCGGAGTTTGGTTTGACTCTGCGGCATAGGCCTTGGACATGATTTTAACATGACCACTTTGATAGCGAGCTGTCGAGTTGATCATGTCAACAATAACACCGTTCATAAAAGAATAAAGAAAAACAGCAAGGAATACCCCTGAAAAGACAGTCAATACAGGAAAGAGTGAGCGTGAGCGGTCGCGTATAAGCCCTTTTATTAAAAACTTTATCATGTCATTTTACCCCTTAGCGCGTCAGTCGGTTCAAGTTTTGCTATTCTTCTGGTAGGCAGATAGCTGACAATTGTTGTTACGATCAAAACAAGCAGGACTGTTCCGGCAATAAGCGCTGCTGTAAAAGTGGGGAATATCCTGTTTCCCATCGAAAGGCCGAAATCGTCAGTTGCCTCCGGAAGGCCGAATCCTGTCTTTGCTGAATATATTAAAAGCGGTATTCCATAAATGGCCGCGACAACCGCGGCAAGCACCGCGTGTATGGAACCTTCAAGTGTAAAAAGCCTGATAAGCTGCCCCCTCGTCATGCCGAGCGCCATGAGGGTCCCCATCTCTTTTCTCCGCCTGAATATGGAAAGTATCTGCGTGTCAAAGAGGGCAAGCATTGCAAGCAGCAGCAGAATGATGTAAAAAACGCTTCCGCCTATGGATTTGGTAAGAAACAGGGCCCTGACATCCTGCATAAGAAAATCAAGATCCTTGTGATTCCAGCCTTCAGCTTTTTCCGCAAACTGCGAGCCACTCTCAAGAACAACAATTGTTGCCTCATCTCTCATATCCATCATCTCCCGCATCTTTTCAATCGGTATCCAGAGCTGTCCGCTGTCAATACCGGATGCGTCAGTCTTCATTACTTCTGTAATAAATATTTCATCAGCATCAAAAGTCCCGTTCGTATCGCGCCACCTGACAGTGACATAATCCCCTTTTTTAAGTCCTGTGTTTTTTGCCATTCTGCCGCCGATAAGCGCGGGAATAACACTGTCACTGTTTTCAAGCACATTGGAAGGAATGGAAAGTATTTTCTGATCAGGTGATATCCCCTTAAGCATCGCATTCTGAAACCTTCCGCCCGGATATATGGTTGCAGATCTGATAAGGATCGGCATCGCCTCTCCCCTGTCGATAAGATTCTGAAGATTTTCCGGCAGCCTTCCATGCGCATCCTCAAGCGTAAGTGGATCAAAAGGGTCATAGCTGTTGTGCCAGTACTGCCCGCCTGCATACTCTGCTTCCTGAGTTATTCTTTCCATCTGGTCGCTCATACCGTTGTAAAGTCCCTGCATGTATATAATCGCGACAAAAGAGAAGGAGAGCGCTATCACATTAAGCCACGTGCGCAGCCCTGCACCATATATATTTCTAAACGCAAGTCTAAAAATCAGCATCACTTTCCTCCCCCTGCGAATCTCTCATCCTTTGAAACCTTACCGTCGTTAAGGGTAATTATCCTTTTAAGATAGCGCATTACTTTCTCATCATGGGTTGCGAAGATAAAAGTTGTTTTAAGGTTTTCATTTAAATGAACCATCGTATCCATGATGTTGTGGGAATTTTTCGCGTCAAGGTTGGCTGTAGGCTCATCAGCGAGGACAATGGGCGGTTTCTTTACAATTGCGCGGGCAATCGCTACTCTCTGGCTCTCTCCGCCTGAAAGCTGGGAAGGTTTTGAGGAAGCCCTGTCGGCAAGCCCTACCCACTCAAGCGCATCCATGACAAGTGTTTTCCGCTCTGCCGGGGAAAGGCTCTGAAGCAGCAGGGGGAATTCCACATTCTCAAATACAGAGTAGACAGGAAGCAGGTTAAATGTCTGAAAGATAAACCCGATATAATGGTTTCGAAGCCTTGCTGCTTCCCTGTGGGTGAGTTTTTCCACTTTTTTCCCCATTACTATTGCACTCCCCTTTGACGGGGCATCAAGTGAGCCTATTATATTAAGCAGCGTAGTCTTGCCTGAACCGGAAGGGCCTACAAGCCCCGCGAAATCCCCTTTTTCAAAGGTGAGATTTATATCATCAAGCGCTGTAAGGGTTGTAAGGCCTATCGGGTAAATCTTGCAAAGATTCTCTGTTCTAATAAGATATGGATTTTTCAATTCAGTCTCAGATACTTTCTTTTCCATAGTTTTTTCCATCTTTATTCTCCGTTTAATAATTAAATACACTCATTATCTGAAATCCGTTTCCGGATCTTGCGTTTTTGTTTTTTGTACTTCCATCAGCAGAGCTTCCGGAAACAGAATCGCCGGTATCCGGATTAATAAATCCGCTGAAAGTGAATGTCCAGCTGTCATAAATTCTCTGCCACTGTAGAGTGAGATAGTTCTCCTGTTGTGTTATATCGTAATAGTAAATTCCCGCCAGCTGATCCAGCAGGGAAAGGGGATAATTGGCTGATGCTCCGATAAAATTTGACTCAAGGGTATCGGCAAATATATCTTTGCCTCCTGTTGAACTGAAAAACTCACCCAGCACGTTAAGTCCGTTTCCAATATCAAAAGTATAGTCAGATCCGGCTGTCCACAGTGATGAGTATTTCATGAAATCAATATCTGTATCCCGGTGAAAAACAGCACCTTCAAACCACATTCCGATTACAGCATCTATTTTTATATCAAAGGCAAAGCGGCTCTCATCAGCCCAATCGTCATCCGAAAGCCCAGCCGGCAGAAGGCTCTCTGTAAAATCAGCTTTTCTGTGATGATATGTGAAAGCTGCCTCTCCAATGGAGAAGGGAAGCTGAATACGGCCCCCTGCCTCAATACTTTCTTTTGCTGTGGGAACAGCTTCCCACCCTTTGGGATCTTCGTTGCCATAAAGGCTCCAGAGCCAGATGTTGGCATTGTTTTGAAAATAATACCTTCCAAGCAGCCCGTAGACTCCGCCTGTAAGCTTAAGAGGGTCGCGGGGATCAACACTGTCAAACCACCTTAACGGCCTGAAAAGTGCTGCAGAGCCGAAATTGATTTTCTGAAGTCCGATCCGGATTTCAAACCTGCTTCCTGCAAGACGCACCCAGAAGCGGTAGGCTCTGATGTCAGAATCCATTTCCGGTTTTTCCATACTGTCGAAATCCGCTGTTCCATAGCTGTTAAGTGATATCTGCGAGTAGATAAATAATTGATCGCCAAGCGGTGTTTCAAGTGTAAGTTCAGGAATAAAACGGTAGCCGGTCTGTGATAAAGGAAGATTGTCTTCACTGCCTGTAACCCATCCTGATATCTGCCCGCGGGAAGATGCGGCCTGCGCAAAAACAATACTCGGGAAAAACGAGAGAAACAAAACCAATATTATTATCTGTAAAGTTTTATACAACTGTTTTCTCCTTTTCCGCAGCCTCAGCCTCAGCCTCAGCCTCAGCCTCAGCCTCAGTCGCGACCGCAGCCGTATCCTCATCCATATCCGCGGCAGTAGCGCTGGCGGGTGCCACAATTCCGTAAAAAAAGAAATTCGTAAGCTCCATTGCAAGTTCGTTCGGAGAGCTGTAGATTTTAAGCAGCTCTTCATCCCTCGTTATTTTAGTTATATGATCTAAAATATACAGAATAAACTCAGGTTTAATATCACTTCGTATTTCACCCTTCTCTCTTGCCGACTTAAAACTGTCAAGCACTTCTTTCATGGATTTTTCCCTAAGCATTTCAAGCTGCGACGCAATCTCCGGATTGGGATTCAACACAAGGTCGCTGAAAAACTCCCTCCCCATCATCTCTGTCTGTTCATGTTTTAAACGAAGGAGCAGCTTAACCTTTTCTGCAAAAGAGACCGGCGTTTTCATTATTTCCCTGTACTTTTCCATTTGTTCATCAAAAAGATTATCAATAAGATATGTCACAAGTTCAGTTTTGTTTTTAAAATATTTATAGAAAGTCATTTTGCTTACATCAGATTTTGCGCATATTTCCTCTACAGTTACCCTGCTTATACCGAACTTCATGAAAAGATCATAAGCTGTACTTGTAAGCGCCTTGAATTTCTTGTTTTTTTTCCTTTTATCCATTTTTCCCTGTCTTTTTGTGCCGGTGCATTGCGTACTTACGTTTTAAACTTTTTTATACGTTTTATTTAAACTTAAGCTCTTTTCGTATACTTGTCAACAAATGATTACCTGTCACAGGATAATTTTTTAAAATGGGGATGTTAATATGATTTTAAAAAGGAAAATTCCACCTATTTTACAAAAAGCGATGTTCTTATTTTTCTGATAAGGCTTATTTTGCTGATATTTATGCTGACTTCGCTGTCGTCCTGGAGCAGAACCCCTTTAAGTATGTAAGTAGTTCCATCTTTTTCAAGCTTTTCCGGCTTGATAAGCCGTTTGACAAATTCGCCTTCAGGAGTTGTCTCAATTATTTCCGCCAAAAAGCCGGTGCTTCCTGCAATCTGCTCCGCAATCCGTACCTTTCCGTTATAATCAAGCCCTTTTGCTTCAGTCCTTTCATATCTTGCTATACCTTTGGATATCTGCTCGGGAAAAAGAATAAGCTTCCTTTCAACGCGCTCTGATATTACCTCTTTCTGCTCTGCATTGAATTTTGAATTTTCGATTTTTTTCCTTATCTCTTCCGAATCAGGGTCAACAAATTCAGGAACCGGGTGATACTGCTTAGTGTAGTCAAGATCAAGTGCTTTCATGTTCTGAAGCGCCTGCACATCATCCATGAGCGCTTCTGGTTCAAGTACCTTTTTTTCATCAAATTCCACATAACCGGGAACGAGTGAATCAGGAGTCGGAAGGTTATCAATCCCTGCTTTTTTGAAAGACTCAAAAAGAGCTGGAATATTTTTCTGGTTGACAAGGTAAACTCCGTCGGCAAGCTTTTTGCACAAATTTGAGCTGAAGTGGCCGGAATTATCTATTATATTTCTTTTTTTCTCATCAGCGACAAGGACAACACCGTTGTAAAATGTAAGGCTTTTGTATTCCTTTTCCCAGTTTTCCATGGAAAACATAATATTCTGGGGAACAGAAAAACCTCCAAGGCGGTTAAAAAGAGCAGCTACAGAGGCGCTGTCATACCCGGATTCAAGAGCTCTTAAAAAGCTTTCACGTGTTAAGGAAAAATAAACCATCTCGGAATATCTTTTTATTTCAGCAGAGATCGCAAGCAGCAGTCCGTCCTTAAAAGAGATGTTTTTTGAAACATGAATATCAAAGTTGGGCTGGATTATAAAATTATTACCGCCGGAAGCTTCACTTATTGTATCCGGGAGAAACGCTGTAACGGCAGGATTAGGAAAATAAATATCATCTTCAATATGAAGAAACCCCAGGCCGCACATTATTGTTATTATATGCTCAATTTTCTCCGGAAGCTGATGCGAGTTTTTTATAAATAAAAGCTCAATTATTTTTATAAGTGATTTTTTATTAAATCCTTTTCCTGTGCTTCGGAGCGTTTTAAACAGCTCTTCAATCAAAGAGACGTAAAACCGGTAATCTTTTGAAAAAGCAGCCCCAACGCAGAGTTTCATTCTTTCCTCAGGAGAAAGATCAGCAAGTTCTTTCCACCTTTCAGGAACAGGATGAAAGTAATCGCCGACCTGTTTAACAAGCCCCAGGCGTCTGAAAATCATCCTGATTATATCGACCCGGATCTCAGGGTTTACCGCAAGCTGATCCGGAAATATTATTTTCAATTCTTCAGTTACTTTTTTCCTGAAATTGCCGTCAAGCTTCAGGATTTGCCCCTGTCTTAGCAAAAAAGAAAAAACAGAAAACAGAAGCGGATCGTTAAACCACAGGGCATTTTCCGGTATCTCAGGCTGGGAAGCGCCAGATGAGGGAATAATTATTTCAGGGTTGATAATTTTTTCTTCAAGTATGTCGGAGAGGATCGGCGAAATAACAAGATGAGGATATTCACTGCTGCTTTCATCTGTGCAGATAAGCATCCTCTCTTCAAGATTTTGAAGGTGAAGGCAAAAATCATAATAGTTTTTTTTATCTGAAAAAAACTGGTAGAGATTTTTAATTCTCACAGGCCCGAGTATGCTTAATGCGGCAAGGACTGATGCGTCATTCTTATCAATCAGTGAAACTATTTTTTCAACATTTTTTTCCTTGCTGAAAAACACAATCAGCTCATCAATAAGGGTATGCTTGTTGAAAGGAGTTTTCACATCTCCCAGATAGTTTCTCATCAGATCAAAAAAAATCTGCTCATGCAGTGATATTATTATTTTTTTCCATTTTTCTATATCTGCCATTATTCCTTTTCCCAGGTTTTAAACCTTGATTTAATAAAATCTATTGTTTTTTCGTGTTCTTTTTTTCCAGCGCCCTCAATAGTAACAGCCTCGCCGAAATCTACATGGACAGTCCGCTCCGGATAAATGTAGCCCATTGTGCTGAAGGTTTTTCCGTTTTCCCAGAGATCAGTTTTCAGCGCTGCCGGAATAACTGGAACTCCTGCCTTTTTGGCAAGCTTTATCCCGAGAGAGTTGAATTTTTCCGGATCAAACACAGATCTTCTCGAAGCCTGGGGAAAGATAATAACAGAGCGTCCGGAAGCAATAAGTTCTGTACCTTTGGAAAGCACTCTCTCAAGATCTTTCCTGGGCTCTTTCCTTTCAACATCAATCGGATCAAGATATTTCATAACAGGGCCGAACAAGTAATTTGTAATCAGGCTTCTTTTTACAACAAATGTCGCATCCTTGATTATTCCGATTACACAGGGAAACATCCCTGTTTCGAGTGTACTCATGTGGTTCGCAACTATTACAGCAGGCCCTTTACATGCCCTTAAATTATCAAGGCCGTTTATCACAATCTTCCCGCCTGCTTTTTCCACGCTTTTCAAAACAGTATAACCGCTTTTGATAAGCTCCTGCGGAGTATATCTTCCCTTAAGCACTTTCCTGCGGGCAGAGAGGATTACATTCAGGAACCTGATATAGAAAGCTGCTGCTTTAAGAAAAGAAAGTCTCTCCTCTTTTTTGCCTATGGATGATGATAAACCGGCGCCTGTATTTACACCGTTACCGGTAACTGTATCTGAGGATGCAGCCGGTTTTCCAGTAGTTTTACTGTCACTACCGCTTTTTTTTCCCTGAGCTGATCCGGTGATATAGCTGTTTCCGGAAAAAAGTTTTTCTATATATGAAAAATCACTGTTTGGCTTCATGGTAAATGACATTATACAAAATATAACCTTATCATTCCAGTCCCGGGATGGGAATAAGAGGCAGGATAGGTTGCTGCTTTATACATTTACAGAAAAACCTCAGCTGTTGTTTATATTTTATCCTGCCCATCGCATAATTCTCCCTTTAATAACCAAACCTTCTTCAGTATAATATTTAAAGAAACAAATAACCGGGAGAGATTGTTTGAACATGTTCTTTTTCTTTGGCCTCGCCCTTGCATTGTCAATGGACGCCTTTGCTGTATCTGTGGTTAACGGTTATATCATAAAAAATCTGAAATTCAGGCATGCGTTCAGAATTGCTTTTTCATTCGGATCTTTTCAGGCTATTATGCCGTTTTTCGGATGGAGCTCAGGCCTGCTATTCAGGAAAAGCATAATTCATATTGAACACTGGGTCGCATTTTTTCTTCTTGCTGTCATCGGCGTTAAAATGATTTATGAATCACAAAGTGTAAAAGGCGAAGTCTGCGCAGCTGGATCCAATAATAAAAACTGTCTCTGTATAGTTACGCTTTTCTCCCTTTCAATCGCAACCAGTATTGACGCTCTCGCAGTTGGTATGAGCTTTTCATTTCTCGACATCAATATCGCGCTTCCTGTTATCATAATCGGGGTTGTAACTTTCACAGTTTGCCTTGCGGGTGTCTATATTGGCGACAGGATAGGCCACATTTTTGAGGATAAGCTTGAAATAGCAGGCGGTATTATACTTATTCTGATCGGCAGCAAAATACTGCTGTCTCATTTACTCTCAGTTTAAAAATATAATCAGGAATTTACAGGGATAATTTCAATAGACAGCAAAAGCTGCCGGCTGATCACAATTTTGCCGAGGGGAATTTTCAGGCATCTTTCATCTCAGAAGAGATTTTTTTTAATACTTTTTTCGCTTCCTCATATCCTTTTTCAATTAAACTAACTGTTTGCGCGCTGTTAATCATGTTAAAGGATGAAAGATCAGGCTTAATGAGAAAATCAGCCTTTTCAGTCTGAAGCTGTGTGGCAGTGTGAAGTGAAAAATCAAAAGAGCGCAGCAACACTTCAATAATGTTCTCCGGCTTTTTCCGCGCATGCCCGGCATGCAGATCAACACCGATTATTAAATCAGCCCCGGCTTGTTTCAAGGTAGCTACTGGAACATTCTCAACAATTCCCCGTC
>JAVEZE010000065.1:0-14544 GCA_034003145.1 Spirochaetia bacterium | reverse complement strand
AGGGCAGCGGATCCCCTCCCATGGCAACCATCCTGTAAACATCTTCAGTCTGTTCTTCATGAATTTCCTCAATAACATCATCAAATGTTACAATACCAAGCAGAACATTATTCTTGTCAACAACCGGTACCGCGAGAAGGCTGTATGTCTGAAGTGTTTTGGCAACCTCTTCCTGGTCTGTATCTTCATGAACAGATATGATATCAGTTTCCATTATTCCTGCAATTATCTGTTCATCACTTGCCGCAAGAATATCACGCAGCGATACAACCCCTATCAGTCTTTTAAGTTGGTCAAGAACATAAAAATAGTAAACTGTTTCAATTTCCTCAGCCCCTTTTCTTACAAATTTCAGGGCCTGGGCTACAGTAATTGAGGGTTTTACTGCAATATAACGGGGAGTCATCAGCCCCGCTGCATCATCTTCATCAAATCTTAAAAGGAAAAGAGTCTCTTTTTTTGCCTCGGCACTCAGGTTTTCCCATACTGATTTTCTCACTTCATGGGAAACAGATTGAATAAAGTCTACAATATCATCAGGCTCCATTTCATTCAGGAGCAGTTTGATGTTTTCAACATTGAGCTCGCGAAGTATCGTTTCCTGTTCTTTATAGGTAAGTGAATTGATAAGCTCTACCTTCATCTCAAGATTCAGGTTTTTGAATATGTGTATTGAATCTTCAGGAGTAAGGGAGTTCCAGTTTTCAATAAGATCCTGCAGTGAAATTTCAAGGAGCAAATTTTTTAATTCTTCAGGTTTGAGTATATTCAAGTACTCTTTAATGTATTCAAGAGAATATTTCATAACCTGTACCTCTCTTAATCGATGTATATAATTTCTCTTTCAAGTCTGAAACCGTAAGTTTTAAAAACTTTTTCTTCGATAAAATGTATCAGCTTTTTTATATCTTCTGAAGTCGCATTACCGTTATTGACTATTATATTAGCGTGAAGAGGGGAAACCAGCGCTCCGCCTATGCTGAAGCCCCGCAGCCCCAGGCTGTCAATAATTTTACCGGACGGATGGCCGAACTCCCTGTTGTTCTTGAAAACAGAACCTGCGCAAGGAAAGGAGTAGTGCCCTTTTGCTTCCCTGTCTTTTTTGAATTCTGCTGATTTGTCAAGCAGTATATCCCGCCCTGAGTGCTGCAGAATAAATTCAGCTTCCAGAATTATGTTTTTTGTATTCTGGAAAGGGGATTTCTTATAGCCGAAATCGCCTTGTTTAGCCCTGTATGTGCATATTTTCCCAAGCTCATCCAGATATTTAACCTTATAAAGTACATCTGAAACAGATTTACCGTAACACCTTGCATACATGTACTCGCTGCCTCCGGTAGAACCAGTCATACCATAGAAGTATTCAAGCCCTGAAAGAGATTTTTTGCAGGCTTCTTCCGCCGCCAGGCTGAACTCTGCCCCTGCGCCTGATTTTACGATGCAGTCGTTAAACGAGATTGAATTAAAGCCTGCCATATCTATGACTACACCCCTGAAACCGCTGTCGCTGAAGAGGATGTTTGCCCCGCCTCCAAGAATGAAATACGGAATATCATTTTCCTTTATAACAGATAAAAGCTCTTCAAGCGCGCTGATATTCTGCGGTACTGCAAGAAGATCAGCATTGCCTCCGGTTTTAAATGTTGAATGTCCAGAAAGGGGTTCATCAAATAACATTGTCCCGTTTATATTGATTTTATTGAATAATTTGCTTAAACTTTTCACAGTTTTATGATACTTGTAAATAAAACAAGTTTCCATACTTTATTATAAAAAACAATATTATGGATCCGGCAATTAACGGGGGAGTAAATGGGCTTAAGGCTTTACAATACAATGGGCAGGGAAATAAAGGAATTTATACCGATAAACAAGGGAGAGGCCCTGGTTTATGCATGCGGCCCTACTGTTTATAATTATGCCCATATTGGAAATCTCCGCACATATATATTCGAGGATATCCTTCGTCGTGTCCTTGAATTCTCAGGATATAAGATCAAGCATGTCATGAATGTGACAGATGTCGGCCATTTAACTGATGATGCTGACAGCGGTGAAGATAAAATGGAAAAATCCGCGAGGGAAACAGGAAAAACAGTATGGGAGATTGCAAATTATTATACAGATGCGTTTTTCCGCGATATCGAAAGCCTTAATATCCAAAAGCCTGAAATAATCTGCCGCGCGACAGAACATGTAGATGAAATGATTGATTTGATAAAAAAACTTGAAGATAAGGGTTATACATATGTTTCAGGAGGTAACGTCTATTTTTCAATAGACAAGTTTCCTGATTACGGAAAGATGGCGCTTCTTGACCGGCAGAATCTGCAGGCAGGTTCCAGGATCGAGGTAGACAGCAATAAAAAAAACCCGCACGATTTTGTCCTCTGGTTTACAAAATCAAAATTTGAAAACCACGCGATGCTGTGGGATTCTCCATGGGGCAGGGGCTATCCCGGGTGGCATATCGAATGCAGTGCCATGAGCATGAAGTATCTTGGCGAAAGCTTTGATATCCACTGCGGAGGAATTGACCACATAAATGTCCACCATACAAATGAGATTGCCCAGTCAGAAGCAGCAAGCGGCAAAAAATGGGTAAACTACTGGCTTCACGGTGAATTCCTTGTTATGAATAAATCAAAAATGGCAAAATCCGCGGGAAATTTTATAACACTGACAGCTTTGAAAGAGAAAGGTTATGATCCTCTTGACTACAGATACTTCTGCCTTTCTGGCCACTACAGAAGCCAGCTCCAGTTCAGCTTTGAATCGCTTGATGCTGCAAGGAGTGCGAGGGTAAACCTGGTAGAAAGGGTTAAAGCCCTTAATGTAGAGTCAGGCGGCAAAGTTTCCGGTATCCTCTCTGATAAGGGCTTATCATACCTTGAGGATTTCAAGGCAGGAATGGAAGATGATCTTAACTGCCCCAAAATGCTTGCTGTTTTCTGGACTATGCTCAAGGAGCAGAATCTTGATGCAGGTGAGAAACTTGGGCTTGCGCTGATATTTGATCAAATTACCGGACTTGGATTAGCTGAGAAAAAGGATGAAAAAGAAGTTGAGGCCGAACTTGATGAGAATGTCCGCCGCCTGATAAATGAGAGGGAAGAGGCTAGAAAATCAAAGGATTTTTCCCGCTCCGATGCTATAAGGAATGAGCTTAAAACACTTGGAATTGAAATTAAAGATACTCCAGACGGTACAGTCTGGAAAAAATTGTAACTTAAAAAGCCTGAAGTTGTTTAAACAATGAAAATAAGTACAGATATACCTTCATTTGAAAAACTGTATAAAACAATTTTTCCAATTATTTATAAAGTCGCTTATAATATAATTGGCGAGTCAAATGCGGCAGAAGATGTATGCCAGGAGGCTTTTATTAAGTATTATAACCTTAAATATCCACTTCCTTCGCTGGATGATGCCAAATACTGGATGATTAGGGTGGTAAAGAATATCTCTTTTAATTATTGCAAAAGAGAGTCGAGGAAAAAGAAAATATTTGATAAAATGAAAAATGATCCGGTTTATTCCGATATTACAGGTGAAAAAGAGTTTCTGCTCGGAGAGACAAAAGAAACAGTAAATTCCATGTTAAAGCAATTACCTGAAAAATTAAAAGCACCGCTTGTTTTACGTGAATTCGCAGGTCTTAATTACAGGGAAATATCAAAAGTATTAGGCATATCAGAAAGCAACGTAAAAGTAAGAATATTCAGAGCAAGAGAAACTCTTCAAAAACTGATTTCACCGGGAGATGTTTATGTGCCCTGACAGGGAAACGCTTTCAGCTTTTATTGATAATGAAGTTGAAGGTTCCTTTTATAGAGTTATTGAAGAACACATAGCCTCATGCAGTAAATGCAGAAAAGAAACAGAAAAACTGAAAAAGATTTCATCTCTTTGCCATGCTTCCTCATCTGATAATGAGATTGAAGAGGCGCAAATCAGGGTTTGGAACAGGATTGACTCTGATATCCACAACGTAATAAGAAACAGGAAAACATCGAGTTTATGGTATAAAAAGGTTTTAATACCATTTCCTGTTATGGCTGCGGCTGCTGCGGTATTTCTTATATTTGCAATTTCCACTCTTTACGGTTTCTATTATCTTAATTCAGGCAAATATGATTCCCGAATGAATTTTTCTGAAGCTGTTACAATCAATGAGCCTGAGGATTTCAATCTGTTTGAGCGGGAATTGATTCTTGAAGTAAATTTGAATCTCCCTGAAAATACTGTGTTTATGGTCAGCGGTACGCCAATGCTTATCAGGGAAGTTGATTATCATAATATCAATAAATAACAGGGAAATTATAATGTCTGGACGAATTGTATTACTTGCTGTTGTGTTTGCTGCTGCATCTACCCTTGCTGCTCAGGAAATTTCCCCTGATAAAAACCAGGCTCAGGTACAGGAAGCAACTCCTGCTGTTAAAAACAACACAGCACAGGAAAAGAAGATCAAAAGCTATACAATAAATCTAGCAATACGAATCTTCGATGATTTAGACAAAACAATAGTCAATTCAAGCTGGTCAAGATCTACTATCTCAGGCAAGCCGATAACAATAAATCTTAAAGCCGGGAATCTGCAGATTGCGGCTGCTTTCATCCCCTATTATGTTGATGAGAAAAATGTAGTTCTCCTTGCGCAGGGAAAAGTGATGTTAAAGCCTGTTAATCTCACAGAGGGGAAGTATTACTCAACAGTGGATTCACTTCCCCTTAAAATCGGGGAAAAGGCTTTTTTTCTCCCATTGGGGCTGATTGATGAAAAGATGGAAAATATTTCTTCATGTGTACTTGAAATTGAAGTGCAGAATTGTGATAAGATTGCTGAAGAATGTATAGAAGACGGGAGTGCTATTCTTGAAACTGAAAATCAGCCAGATAAGATCAAAAAATCCGGAAACGGTAAAAATTCCAATTGACAGCGCATTTAATAAAACAATAAAAAGGGCACGAGGCTCATCAAGTTTTATACCGGTACTTATATTTCTTTTTTTATCACTTGTTTACGGTTTAACTTCATATTATTCCAATCCTTCCCCGGTTATTGACTCAATTTCCCCTGAAATTGGCTATCCTGGTGAAATACTTGAAATTAAGGGAAAACATTTTGGAGAACCAAGCCTGGACAACAAAGAAGGTTTAATAATAAAACCGGTTGACGCATCTGTTTATATGGGACAGGAAAGACTTGTCCTTTCTGATTATCTTTTCTGGAATGATAAACAAATAAGAATCAGGATACCGGCTGAAATCGCTTCCGGCTCTGTTTTTGTTGAGGGGAAAAACGGAAAAAGCAATGAGATTACTTTTATCAACAGAAAAGAAATTCCAGTTATTATCTCAGGCCCTGTTGATCCGGGGCAGCCTTATATTTCAACATTTGAACCGACAGAAGGTGCTGTCAGTGACGTTATTACACTTAATGGAATGAATTTTGGAATGGAAAAGGAAAAAAGCCAGGTGTTTTTTTCAATTGATGCGGCAAGTTCCGGGACAAGAAGTGAAGCAGCGGAAGACTTTTCCATCGCAGCCTCTGATGCGGACTATGATTACAGCAGCTGGACAGACAACGAGATTAAGGTGCGGGTTCCAGACGGCGCATCATCAGGAAAAATATGGGTAAAAACAGACCGGGGAATAAGCAATTCTGTCTATTTTGAGAAAATTGAAACTGCAGGGACACGTACTTATGGAGAAAAAAGGGGATATAATGTCCGTTATGAGATAAATATAGCAGCAGGTGAAGTTGCCGGGGATAACAATATATATATCTGGGCGCCAGGGTTATCTCCATCCCCTGAGCAGAGAAAAATTGAATATGAACGCAATATAGCGCCGGAACTTGAAAATTATCACAATCTTATGCTTTACCGCTTTACTAACATGAAAAGCAGGGAATCAAGCTCTATAATTTTGAATGCATGGTTTGAACGGTACGAAGTACTTACCCGCATCAACAGGAATAAAACAAGCTGGAATTATGATAAGGAGACCCAGTTTTTCAGGGAATATACAAGAGATTTATACGATCTTAAGCTTGATGATCCGGGTCTTGACTCTGCGTTTAAAAAAATAGGAAGACATAGAGACCCTTATACAGCTGCTGAATCAATATACAGAATTGTCAGAACCATGAATTACGTATTAAGCCCTCCTGAAAAAAGTATAATAGCAAATTTCCAGAAATTGACAGGAGATTCCTATACATACGCGATGATTTTCACAGCCCTTGCCCGCAAGGCAGGTATTCCTTCAAGGCCGGTCGCGGGTTTTCTTGTTTTTGACAATAAAAAAACTGTAAAACATTTCTGGGCAGAGTTTTATATTACAGGTTTCGGATGGATCCCTGTTGACCCTGCTCTGGGGGACGGAGCCGCTTTCGGCAATATCCCCCAGGTTGAAAATCCTTCTGAATACTACTTTGGAAACCTTGACAGCAGCCATATTACATTTTCAAGAGGAATTATTTCTGTTCCTGTAATCTCACCTAACGGAAAAAGTATATTTAAAAACAAGATGTACTCGCTTCAGACTACATATGAAGAGGTTTCCGGTAATATCAAATCTCATAGTACAGACTGGAATGATCTGAAAATTATTGAATGGTGGTAATTATGGCTATTGAATTAGGGCTCAATTACCGAAAAGTTAATAAGCGGATTTAATTTTAGTATTGCGTTGACAAATCAAGTCGCGAACTAATATAATTTAATTACTATTATTTTTACCGGGAGAAATATGAATAACCCCTTACAGCTGTCATTGGTCAATTTTAAAAAAGGCGCTTATGTTATTGTTGAAGGAAAACAAGTAGCTACAAAATTTTTCATCATACGAACCGGTAAAGTACTTATAAGCAGGGAATTTGAGGTAGTTGAGGAGCAGGACGGCAATATTCTAGGCCCCGGCGATTTTTTTGGCGTAATTTCTACCATGTCAGGGCACAGCCATATTGAAAATGCCCAGGCGCTTACAGATGTTTCGCTTATATCGGTACAGAAAGACCAGTACGGCCTTCTTATTGAGAAAAACACCCAGATAGCATTAAAAATTGTTCAGAGTTTTTCACGAAAAATGAGATATCTTGATGAGGCTTTGACAAGAATAACACTGAAAAGCATAGCAGATGAAAGGCCGGACCATCTTTTCAAGGTAGCTGAGTATTATGCCAGGCAGAGCATGTATAATCATGCTTTTTTTGCGTATTATCAGTACATAAGGTATTGTCCGGCAGGTGAAAACCTTAATACTGCCAAAGAAAGAATGGCAAAGATCAAACCCTATGCAAATGCTTTATATCTTGAGGAAAAAGCGGAAGATATTACAAGAACATATCCCAAAGATACAATGATATTCAGCGAAAGCCAGCCGGGGCAGGAACTTTATATAATCCAGAAGGGCAGCGTTAAAATCACAAAAATTGTAAATGATAATGAAATCCTTATCGCGATACTAAAAGCTGGAGATATTTTCGGTGAAATGTCGCTTCTTGAGAATAAACCAAGATCAGCGTCTGCCATAGCTTATGAGGATTCAGTCCTGATGGCAGTAAATAAAGCAAATTTTCAGAGAATGGTAGGGCAGCAGCCGCAGATGATTACACGCCTTACACAGCTTCTTGCGGAACGTATATGGCTTATGTACAGACAGCTTGAAAATACCCAGCTTACAAATCCTGTTGGACGGCTTTATGACGCGCTTTATATTCAGCTTGAAAAGGCAAGGGTTTCAATATCTCCAAAGACGCCGTATACATTCAACTTAGGGCCGAAAGAGCTGCTTGAAATGGTCGGACTTACAAAGTCAGACAGTAACGCTCTGATAACAGAGCTTTTTTCAAATAAAAAAATTAAACTGATTGATAATAAAATATTTACAGCTGATACAGATGAAATTTCAAAACAGGCCAATTATTTCCGGAAAATGGAAAAAATTGAGCAGGCAAGAAGAAAAAGCTCAATGCTCTCTGTTTATTAAATCAATTTAGTGAAGGGAAAATCACCTCATCAATTGCCTTTATGGTATATGATTCCCCTTTCTTCTCTGCCCTGTATAGCATCTTAAATCCGTCGTTATCACTCAATGCGAAAAAAAGTTCGCCGTTCTCACTTAAATCCTCAATAAACTCACCTGAATAGTCCTCAAATGAACCGTTTATTACAATCAGATCAAAAGGGCTGCCGGATTTGAAAAAATTCAATTCTTTTGTATATTGTACTGTAATATTCGGATACTTTTCAGGCATAAAAAGCTGGTATTTATTGCTTTCTGCTATATCTGTTTCTATCAGAAAAACAGCAGTATAAAGTGAAGATAAAACTGAGGCAGTAAATCCTGCTCCCCTGCCTATAACAAGCGCTTTATTTTTATCCGGTTTTTGCAGATTAATGAGTATTTTAAGAAGATCAGAATGAGAGATGACAGACGCAGGCGCGGACGCAGCTGCTGACGCGGAAGCGGTACCGGAAGAGGATGCAGGCACAGACACGGGAGCAGCTGCTGCCCATTCAAGCGGAATAGAGATATCAATATAGGCATATTTTTTTATTTTTTCCGGCAAAAAATCTTCTCTTTTGACAGAAGACAATGCCTGAAATATTTTTTTATCCTTTCCAGGGTATTTCTTTTCAAATCCTGATATAAGGGAAGATCTTTGCTCGGCAAATGAATCATATAGCTCCTGCGGGATAATCAATGCAGGTAAAATAAATAAAAACAGAAAAATATAAACAAAGTGTTGTTTTTTTTGCATGAATTAAATATATCACAATTGGTTTTTTTCTTGAAGCACTGATGTTTATTTGTTAATATTACGCCTGTTAACGGGTTTCCTTTGGAGGGGCGGGCATCAATATGAAAGCAGTTGAACTTGAAAAAACTTATAATCCTGTAGATTTTGAAGACAGGATCTATGATCAGTGGATAAAAAACAATGAATTTCTTCCCAGAATCAGGGAAGGGGTAAAACCCTTTGTTATTGTTATTCCTCCTCCAAACGTAACCGGAGTTCTTCATATGGGGCACGGGCTGAATAATTCCCTGCAGGACATTCTGATCAGGTATTACAGGATGAATGGAATCCCGACTCTGTGGCTTCCCGGAACAGACCATGCAGGTATTGCTACACAAAATGTTGTGGAAAAAAGGCTTCTTGCAGACGGGATAAAGAGGGTTGATCTCGGAAGGGAGAAATTCATAGAAAAAACCTGGGAAGTAAAAAAAGAGCACCACTCAATCATAATTGACCAGCTTAAAAAGATCGGCTCTTCCTGCGACTGGTCGCGCGAGCGCTTTACCCTTGATGAAGGGCTCTCATCAGCGGTAAGGGAAGTTTTTGTTACCCTTTATGAGCGGAATCTTATCTACAAGGGAAAATACCTTGTAAACTGGTGCGCATCCTGCGGCACTGCGCTGTCAGATGACGAAGTTGATCACCAGGAACTTGACGGGAAAATGTATCACTACTATTATCCCCTTGAAGACGGCTCAGGGCAGCTTGAAATAGCGACTACAAGGCCTGAGACCATGCTCGGCGATACAGCTCTTGCGGTAAACCCTGATGATAAGCGATATACAAAATATATCGGGAAAAAAGCCCGCCTTCCCCTTACCGACAGGATTATACCGATTGTCGCAGATTCCTATGTATCAATGGAATTCGGCACCGGGGTTGTTAAAGTCACCCCTGCCCATGATCCCAATGACTGGGAAATAAGCGGGCGCCACAATCTTGAAAAGATCAATATCCTGAATGAAGACAGGACACTTAACAGCAATGTTCCGGAAAAATACAGGGGCATGAGTGTAATGGAGGCGCGGAAAGCAGTAGTTGAGGATATTAAAAAGCTCGGCCTTTATATTAAAGATGTTGTGCACAAGCACCAGGTCGGCCACTGTTACAGGTGCCACAATGTTGTAGAGCCTTATATGTCTGAGCAGTGGTTTGTGAAAATGAAACCTCTTGCCGAGAAAGCACTTGATGCGTGGAAAAAGGATGAAATCGCTTTTTATCCAAAAAAATGGGAAAATACATATAAACACTGGCTTGAAAATATAAAAGACTGGTGTATCTCGCGGCAGCTGTGGTGGGGGCATCGTATTCCTGTCTGGTACTGCAATGACTGCGGCGAAATGGTTGTTTCGCGGATTGATGTGAATAAATGCCCAAAATGTTTAAGCAAAAACCTTAGGCAGGATGAAGATGTCCTTGACACATGGTTTTCCTCCTGGCTCTGGCCGTTTTCAACCCTTGGCTGGCCTGAAAAAACTGATGATGTTAAATACTTTTTCCCCACATCAGCGCTTGTAACAGCCTATGATATCATTTTCTTCTGGGTTGCCAGAATGATAATGGTAAGCCTTGAGTTTATGGGCGAGGTGCCGTTCCGCGACATCTACATCCACGGCCTTATCAGGGACAAGCACGGCAGGAAGATGTCGAAGTCTCTGGGCAACGGAATAAATCCCCTTGAGATAGTAAATGAATACGGGGCTGACGCATTCAAGTTTACACTCGCGTTTCTCGCTGCCCAGGGGCAGGATATTCTGATAGACAGCGAATCATTCAAATTCGGTTCCAAATTCGCGAATAAACTATGGAACGCATCCCGTTACATTCTGATGAATCTTGAAGAGCGGAACCTGCTTGATTATGAGAGTGTAAAAAAGAATGATATTGACAGATGGATTATCCACAGGCTGAATGAGACCTCTTCTGTTATTGAAAAAGCGCTTAAATCATACCGCTTTAACGATGCGGCAAAAGCTGCCTATGAATATTTCTGGGAAGATTTTTGCGACTGGTATATCGAGGCTTCAAAATTATCACTTTATTCAGAAGAACCGGCAGAAAAAGACAGGGCAATAACTATACTGCTTCATCTTCTTTCTGAGACATTAAAACTTCTCCATCCGTTTCTCTCCTACATTACAGAGGAGATATACCTTAAAATTCCAGGCAATAATTCAAGTATTGTCAATTCGCAGTATCCTGTTTTTGATGCTGCGAGCTCTGATGAGAAGCTTGCTGAAAACATGAAGCTGCTTCAGGATTTTATCAGACAGGTAAGAACACTCAGGAGCGAGTTTGTGATTCCCCCTTCCAAAAAAATCAACCTTAAGATCTGTTTTGACAGCAGCTTTGCATCTGGAGATTTTTTTAAGGACAATTCTCCGCTGATCGCGATGCTTGTGGCGGCAAAGGAAATTGGGTTTGTTGATTCAAGGCCGGCAGAAGGGGGTAATATCCCTGTCGCAGGCGCAGGCTATGAGGCATATATCGCGGTGCGCGATGTAATTGATGTTCCGATGGAAATCCAAAAGCTTGAAAAAGAGATAGTAAAGGCAGATATGCTTTACAAAAGAGCGGCAGGGAAACTTTCAAATCCGCAGTTCATGGATAAAGCACCGGATGATATTATTGAAAAAGAGCGGAATACAAAAGCAGAGCTTGGCGAAAAAATAGAGAAAATGAAAAGTTATATAGCTGAATTACAGTAGGACATTTAATCACAAATATTTATATCCTGACCAGCAATGGCAGGAGGAGAGCAAAACATTGAAAGCAAGCAGTTATTTTTTTAAGACATACAAGGAAGTTCCGCGCGAGGCGCAGATTCCAAGCCATATTCTTATGCACAGGGCAGGAATGATACAGAAACTCTCAAGCGGAATATACAGCTATCTGCCGCTTGCATTGCGGTCGCTTAAAAAGATAGAGACCATAATAAGGGAAGAACTCAACAGGTGCGGGTGCCAGGAGGTTCTTATGCCTGCTGTCCAGCCGGGAGAGCTCTGGGAGGAAAGCGGAAGGTGGGAATACTACGGACCTGAACTGCTTCGCTTTAAAGACAGGAAAAACGCTGACTACTGCCTTGGCCCTACCCATGAAGAGGTTATTACCGACATGGTAAGGAGAAACCTCACATCATACAAACAGCTGCCTCTTAATCTTTATCAGATCCAGACTAAATTCCGCGATGAGATCCGGCCCCGCTTCGGCCTTATGAGAGGCAGAGAGTTTATAATGAAAGATGCCTACAGTTTTGATGTTAATGAGGAAGAGGCCAAAAAAAGCTATAAACTGATGTATGATGCGTATAACGCTATTTTTAAACGGTGCGGCCTTGGCTTCCGCGCAGTTGACGCTGCAACAGGGGCTATCGGCGGGGATATGTCGCACGAGTTCCAGGTGCTGGCCGAAACAGGGGAGGATGAAATACTTTCCTGCGGCAGCTGCTCATATTCGGCTAATATTGAAAAAGCAATCTCCGGCATCGCTGGTAAGGTTGCAGCCAGACCGGATCACAGCGGATTGGGGCAAATAGCTGAAGTACACACCCCCGGGATGAAAACTGTGGATGAGGTTGCGTCATTTCTTTCGCTTGACAATTCAATGCTGATAAAAACCATGATTTACCAGGTTGATGACAAAGTTATTGCAGTACTTGTAAGGGGAAACAGTGAAGCTAACGAGGCAAAAATACAGGCATTTCTGGGCGCAAACCTTGTAGCTCCGGCGGATGAAGAGACAGTAAAAAGAATAACCGGAGCAGAGGTCGGCTTTGCAGGGCCGGTCAGGCTTAAGGAGAAAATCGAAATAATCGCTGACAAGCAGATTTACAGCGATACAGGTTATGCATGCGGAGCGAATAAAACAGACTATCATCTTACCGGTATTGATCCTGTGCGGGATATCGCAGCTGATAAAACAGGTGATTTTACTTTCGCGCTAGAAGGAGATCCTTGTCCTCACTGCGAAGGAATACTGAACAAGTTCAGGGGAATAGAAGTAGGGCAGGTTTTTTACCTTGGTACAAAATACTCATCTCCCATGAAATGCGTCTTTATTGATAATGAGGGAAAGGAGCAGACTGCTGTCATGGGATGCTACGGAATCGGGGTAAGCAGGACAATGGCGGCCGCGATTGAGCAGAACCATGATGATATGGGAATAATATGGCCAGCTTCGATTGCCCCGTTTGAAGTTATTGTAATGCCTATACAGGGGGGTAATGATCTTGTTGAAAAAACAGCTGAAAATATTTACGCCTCTCTTGGTAAAAGCAAAGTGGATGTAATCCTTGATGACAGAAACATAAGGGCAGGGGTCAAATTCAACGATGCTGACCTTGTCGGTTACCCTGTCCAGGTTATATGCGGAAGCCGTTTGGTAGAGCAGGGGATGGTTGAGATAAAGATAAGAAAAACCGGAGAGAAAAGCGAAACAAAAATTGAAGAGGCAGTTCAGGTCATAAAAGAGATGCTTTTATCCCTATAGCCTGATAGAAGAAAGCTGCGTGATATTATAAACCCGGATGCCTGGATTTGCGATACGACCGCGCGATACGCTGACGCGATGCGCTGACGCGATACGCCGGCGCGATACGCTGACGCGATGCGCTGACGCGATACGACCGCGAGATACGCTGACGCGATACGACCGCGCGATACGCTGACGCTATACGCAGGCGCGATACGCTGACGCGATACGACCGCGAGATACGCTGACGCGATACGACCGCGAGATACGCTGACGCGATGCGCTCCCTTATCTGCAAATACTTACTTAGCTACAGAAGTACTTTTTTCTATCCTGAATGGAACATCAGCTGAGGCGAAACCGGGATATGCTGTTCTTAGGGAAACATTCCCGTCAAGCACAAGATCAAGCCCCTTTCCATTGAAAATAAAGTCAAACAATTCATTTCCTACTTTGGAAGGATTGATTTCAACAGGAATTTTTACTTTAGCGCTCTTTCCCGGAGCCATTTCCTCGATATTCTTGATTATTCCTTTCATCCATTGTGAATTATTAACTGAAAAGTCAAAGTTGAAACTGTCGGGAGATATTGCGAAACTGTTTTTATTTACAATATTGACTGATAATTCAAGCAGAGCTGAAAACGGGGTAATGCTTAAAGCCTTAAAACTCTCGAATGTTACTTCCGGCATCTTTAACACAGGAAAAGTCCCTTCATGTTTTAAAGGAAAAACCTTGCTGCCGAAAACTGGAAGATCAACCGTGAACTCACTCTCAATCCTGTAGTCAGCACTGTTTTTTGAGGCAAGACCCTTATATACATTAAAAAGCTCTTTATATTCAATTGCTACCGGAATTTCTACAAAGCTGCTTCCCTCTTTTTTGATGGACAACGGGGAAGGTGAAACACCGGATATGAATTTATTATTATCAACAAATAAATCATATTTAAAAGAGGAAAGTTCAAGAGAAACCGCGTTGGGATTATCTATTTTATATTTAAAAATAAATTCCATCGCGTTAAAGCTGATTCCTGATATCTTTACGCTGTCAAATGACATTTCAGGTTCCTTGAATATAGATTTAAATGACGCGCATGAAGTTATAAGCACCAGCATGGCAGAAACTGTTAAAATAATAATCTTTTTTTTCATATCAGTCCTCTTTATTCAGGATTATAATCCATGATACTGTAAATCATCATCACCAAAAAGAAAAAATTATTGATATTATTTTATTTAAAATGTATATTACAATAAATA
>JAVEZE010000064.1:0-14636 GCA_034003145.1 Spirochaetia bacterium | reverse complement strand
TTGAAATTTGATCAGGTTCAAGGCCATAAACTGACTTTAAAACAGACTGACCCGAGGCATTTCGCAGGCGCGGGAACGCCGTCCGGCAGGGCTGGAAAAGCTGATCAGTCATTTGAAAACATGATGTTTGATGCTTTAAACGGAGTAAATAAACTGCAGCAGGAAAGTGATAATCTTAATGTGCAGATGATAACAGATCCTGACAGCATTGATGCCCACGATGTTACAATAGCCATGGCAAAGGCAAATACTGCTCTTGCCCTTACAAAGGCAGTTATTGACAGGGGTATCAAGGCATACAAGGAGATATTAAGTATCAGGTAAAATCTGAAAAGAGAGTAATGATTGTTTTTACAGTTTTGATAGTATTCAGCTTCTGACTGTTCTTTTCACTGGGGAGGGGAAATGAAGGAACAATTTAAAAAAATACTGGATCAGGCAGCAAATATCTGGAAAAAAATGTCTGTTGTCCAGAAAATAATGTCAGCTGCGATTGCCGTAGTTGTTATTGCCGCATTTATAATGCTTTCTATCTATAACAGCTCACCGTCAATGGTCAGCGTACTCACTTCACCTGTTAAAGATGAGAATCTGCTCAGCACTATATCGAACCGGATGGATGAAGAAGGGGTCGAGCATACAATATCAGCTGACGGAATGATATTTGTCAAGGATTTAAGGACTGCCCAGAGGGTTGTTTCAATTCTGGCCAGGGAGGATCTGATTCCCAAATCTGCATCTCCATGGGATGTCTTTAAAATGGACAGATGGACAGTTACCGATTTTGAGAGAAACGTAAACTTAAGGCGCGCGATAACTCTTAACCTGCAGGCTCACCTTGAATCTCTTGAAGATATAGACTCAGCCGATATTTCCCTTGTCCTGCCGGAAAATGAGCTTTTCGCGGAAGATCAGAAAAAGGTTTCAGCCTCGATTATAATCACGCCCCGCCCGGGAACCGACATCAGGGAGAACAGGAAAAAAATCGAGGGAATTGTAAAACTTGTTAAATTCGCGGTAGAAGGCCTTGATGATGACTACATTACAATTACAGACCATCAGGGGCATATTCTCAATGACTTTACAGGACTTGCGGAATTTGACAGGCTTGAACTTGCCAAAAGAGAGATGAAAATCAAGAGCGATCTTGAAAGAAAGCTTTTAGGCGCCATAAAACTGTCTCTCAGACAGATTTTCGGCCAGGACAGGGTTGAGATAATAAACCTTGATATTGACCTTGATATGGGAAAGAAAAAGATTGAAACAGAGGAGCATTTTCCTGTTACAATGAAAGCGGACAACCCTAACACCCCGTTTGATGAGACCGAGGTAGTCCCCTCTATTACCATATCCAAAAATCTTGTTGATGAAAGCTTCCGCGGAACCGGATTTAACCCGGAAGGTCCTCCGGGACAGGAGGGACAGACTCCTCCGGCTTATAAAGATCTTGAGGGGATGGTCGGCGAGTATAAAAGAAACAATGTAATACAGAACGAGGTTGTCAATACAAAAAACATATCTGAGGAAAAAAGCCCCTGGGGGATAAAGCGGATAACGGTCGGAGTAGCTATTGACGGAATTTGGCGCTGGGAATATGACGATTCAGGCCTTGTTAAACTGAATACAGATGGAAGCATTGTCCGAAACTATGAAAATATAAGCGATGTAGACCTGGCAAAAGCCAAAACCCTTGTTGAGCATGCCATAGGCTATAATAAGACAAGGGGAGACTCGGTAACTGTCCAGTCGCTTCAGTTTGACAGGTCAAAACAGTTTCAGCTTGAGGATCAGAAATACAGGAACCGGATGAGAGTAAGGCAGATGATAATCTATTCGATTATCGGAACACTGCTTCTTATAGTCTTTTTTATCATATTCAGAATTGTCATTAAAACTATTGAACGAAAAAGAAAGCTCAGGGAAGAAGAACTTGCAAGGCAGCATCAGGCGATGCGTGAGGCAGCGCTCAGAAGCGCTGAGGAAGACGGCGTAAGTGTCGAGATGTCGGTCGAGGACAGGGCAAGGATTGAGATGCAGGAGAATGCAATCAATATGGCGCGGGAGCATCCTGAGGATGTAGCGCAGTTGATCAGAACCTGGCTGTTGGAGGAATAAGTTATGGGAAAAGTACCGTCAAATAACCCCCCCCAGAAAAAGGGTGGAGTAAGAAAAGATCTTACCGGCAGGCAGAAGGCTGCGATATTCCTTGTAACTATTGGGTCCGAGATTTCAGCCGATATATTCAAACACTTAAGGGAAGATGAGATTGAATCGCTTACCTTTGAAATAGCGCGTCTTGAAAGCATAGAATCTGAAGACAAGGAAAGGGTCCTCATTGAGTTCAAGGAACTCATGATGGCGCAGGATTTCATAACAAGCGGAGGTATAGATTACGCGAGGGAACTGCTTGAGAAATCGCTTGGAAGCCAGAAAGCAATCGATATTATAAACAGGCTCACGAGTTCGCTCCAGATAAGACCGTTTGATTTTATACGAAGGACTGATCCTACACATCTGCTGAACTTTATACAGCAGGAGCATCCGCAGACTATCGCGCTGATTTTGGCATATCTTGAGCCGGAAAAGGCTTCGATTATTCTTTCAAGCCTCCCTCATGAGACCCAGTCTGATGTGGCGCGCCGTATAGCGACAATGGACAGGACCTCTCCTGAAACGCTGCGTGAGGTTGAAAGGGTTCTTGAGAAAAAACTTTCAACCCTTTCCAGCGAGGATTATACATCTGCCGGCGGTGTTGAAAGTATTGTAGAGATACTTAACAGGGTAGACCGGTCTACAGAGAAAACAATTATTGAATCGCTTGAAGAGGAAGATCCCGAGCTTGCTGAAGAAATCAAGAAAAGAATGTTTGTATTTGAGGATATTGTTCTTCTTGATGACAGGGCAATCCAGAAGGTACTCAGGGAAGTTGACCAGCAGGAACTTGGTAAAGCGCTCAAAGCTGTCGATAATGAAGTGCAGGATAAAATATTCAAGAACATGTCCAAGAGGGCAGCCAATACCCTTAAGGAAGATATGGAATTTATGGGGCCGATAAGGCTTAAGGATGTAGAGGAAGCGCAGCAGAAGATAGTATCTGTCATCAGAAAACTTGAAGAGCAGGGAGAAATCGTTGTCGCAAGGTCTGGTGAGGACGAAATGGTTGTATAAAAAACGCTGCATATTCCGGCAGGAGGCAGGAGGCAGGAGCCAGGAGGTGTTGATTGGCAAGAAATGTTTTTCGTTCAGTTGAAATAGTAAATCTCAATAATACGGTATACCTTGATCCGATAGAGGAAGAAGTTGAGGTAATTGATGAAGCGCCGGTTCTGGAAGAGTATACAGGCCCCACTGCCGATGACTTAAGACGCGAGGCGGAAGCTTTCAAGGCAGGCTGGGAAAAAGAAAAATCTTCCATGATGGATTTCGCGAAAAAAGAGGCAGAGCGGATTATTGAAGAAGCAAGGCAAAGCGCTTTTGATGAGGTAAAAAAAGGGAAAAATGAATCCCAGAAAATAAAACAGGAAGCTGAGGATGAAGCAGGTCTTGCTGTAAAAAACGCACTTGACAAACAGGATGCGATGATAAAGGAAGCTGAAGAAAAGGTTGCACTTATCGAAAAAAACGCATTTGACCGCGGATATAAGGAAGGAAGCGAAAAAGGATTTGAATCAGGAAAGGAAGAGGTAGACCGGCTGATTCAGAAAGTACACACAGTCCTCAGCACTGCTATCGAAAAGAGAAACCACATAATTGAGGAATCCGAGACACAGCTTATAAACCTTGTTCTTCTTATATCCCAGAAAGTAATCAAGGTTATATCTGAAAACCAGAAGAATGTGGTAATCAATAACGTTATTCAGGCCCTGCGCAAACTAAAGACAAGGGGTGAGGTTGTGGTAAGGGTTAATCTTGAAGATGTAAAACTTACCACAGAGCATATAAAGGATTTCATGAGAATGGTTGACAACATTAGATCTCTGACTGTTCTTGAGGATTCTACTGTAGACAGGGGCGGCTGTATAATTGAAACAGATTTCGGCGAGATTGACGCGAGGATTTCATCCCAGCTTAATGAGATAAGGGATAAAATTCTTGATCTTGCGCCGATAAAATCAAAAACAGAGGTGACAGAAGATTTTATTTGATGTTATTTCTGTTATAAGGTTTGGCTTTTTAAAAAGTGCCGGGGGAGGGGAATGAGCACTGTTTTTGAGAAATACCAGAGTCTTGTTGCCAATACTGATCCCATAAAATTCACAGGGCGGGTTGTAAAGGTTCAGGGGCTTCTTATTGAAAGCCATGGCCCAAGAGCAGTCCTTGGAGAATTGTGCTACATAATTATGAGCAATTCGCCGGTACCTGTATGGGCTGAAGTTGTTTCTCTGAGACAGGAGACAATCCAGCTGATGGCTTTTGATTCTTTTGAAGGAATTGAGATTGGAAATCCGGTAGTTGCTTCAGGGCGCAGCCTTGAAGTCCCTGTCTCTCCTGGAATGCTGGGAAGAGTCCTTGACGGTATGGGCAGGCCTTGTGATGACAGGGGAAATATCAGGTCAGCCTCACGTATACCGGTATTTAATTCTCCGCCTGATTTGCTTAAAAGAAAACCGATAAACGAACAGATTCAAACAGGTGTAAGGGCAATTGATTCTCTGCTTGCTGTCGGTAAAGGACAGAGGATAGGGATATTCTCCGGCGCTGGTGTAGGAAAATCCACACTGCTTGGAATGATAGCCAGAAACACAAACGCAGATATAAATGTTATCGCGCTTGTGGGGGAAAGAGGAAGGGAAGTTACCGAGTTTATTGAAAATGAACTTGGACCGGAAGGGATGAAAAAATCTGTTATTGTTGTCTCATCTTCTAACACTCCTCCAATATCAAGGATAAGGGGCGCCTATACCGCGACAGCTATTGCCGAGTATTTCAGGGAAAGGGGCAAGGATGTAATGCTTTTCTTTGATTCTCTTACACGGTTTGCAAGGGCCCAGAGAGAAGTCGGGCTTGCCATAGGAGAACCTCCTGCCACACGAGGCTATACCCCGTCTGTGTTTACAGAGATGCCCAAGCTGCTTGAGCGGTGCGCCAATTCTTCAAAAGGAACCTTGACAGGCTTTTACACAGTTCTTGTTGAAGGAGATGACCTTGATGAACCTGTGGCAGATAACGCTGAAGGTTTTCTTGACGGACATATTATTTTAAGCAGAAAAATGGCAGAAGCCAATCACTATCCTGCCATTGATATACTGAAATCAATTTCAAGAATAGCAGATAAAATACTTCCCGCAGATATAAAAGCTTCTGCCGGATATATAAAAAACAGGATGGCTGTCTATAATGAGGCTGAAGATCTGATAAATGTAGGAGCTTATGTTAAAGGATCAAATCCTGATATAGATGAATCAATAAAAAAACTTCCTGCCATAAAAGAATTTCTTAACCAGCCTGTTGAAGAA
This sequence comes from Spirochaetia bacterium, assembly GCA_034003145.1. Lineage (GTDB taxonomy): Bacteria > Spirochaetota > Spirochaetia > CADAEX01 > CADAEX01 > JACKPD01. Next base: position 9,180 of record JAVEZE010000064.1, on the reverse strand, counting down.
AAATCAACACTGGAAAAAAGCTTTACAGCGCTGACAGAAATATCTGGGATTAAGGGATAAAGGGATAAAGTGTAAGGGAGAAAGTTGGGATGAAACAATTCAGTTTCAAGCTTGAAAAACTGCTGGAAATGAAAAAACACGTTGAAAAAGAAAAATCCCTTGAACTTGCTGAAGTTACAGGGAGATATTTAAATATTTTGAATTCAATTGAAGATATGAAAGTACGAAAGAAGCAGATTTTAATAAGCCGGTTTAAATATGCCGATAATAATCCATCATCTCTTTTGTTTGATGAATTACAGATAACTGCTATTAAAAATAAAATACTGAAGCTTCAAGAAAATCTTGAAGCGGTGTTTTCTGAGCTGGAGCAGATCAGGAAAAACTATGTAAACGCGCTCAAAGAAAAAAAGGTTATGGAAAAACTTAAAGACAAAAAAACAGAAGAACATAAAAAGGATGAAGCTGCGGCAGAATCCAGAACCATAGATGATCTTGTAATTACAAACTTTGCGTCAGGCAGAGGGGAGGTTAAGCAATGGGATTAACCGGCGGAGCTGGGGCAGGATTGCGTATTTTTGTATTAATATTATTGATTGTTGTTCTGTTTTTAGGCGGGGTAATCTGGTTTGATTACCTGGGGCTTATAAACGCGAGAGAACAGCTTTCATTGTTTTTTGGTTTAATCAACAAGGAAAAAATAGTTACAATTGATGATAAAGATGATCTGTTTCTGCTTGAAAAGGAAAGATACAGCAAAATGAAGGAGTCTCTTGACTTACGGGAAGAGGAACTTAACAAAAGGGAAGAAGAACTGGAAAAAATGCTTGTTGAGATCAAGCAAAAGGTAGAAATGCTTGATGAAATGGAAATTGCGCTTGCGGAAAGAGAAAAATCATTTAACGTGCGGACAAGATTGTACGAAAATAAGATAGAGAACCTTGAGCAGTCTTCAAAATATCTTGTGGGTATGCCGCCTCTAAAGGCTAAAGATATACTGCTTGAAATGAATGATCAGGATGTTATCGATATTATGAGGGTAACAGAGAGGATTGCGCAGGAAAGCGGAGAAGGATCTCTTGTTTCTTACTGGTTATCGCTGATGCCTGCGGAACGGTCTGCGGGGATACAGAGAAAAATGGCGTTAAAACCTGTTGAACCAGGAACAGAAACAGCTAATTAAAGGAGTAATACTTGTTATCAGAAATTGCTGTAAAATACGAATCTGCACCGGCAGAGCAGTTTATACAGCTCCCGTTTAAAAACAAATCCCAGGAAACTTCCCCATTTGAAAAAATGCTTGCTGAAAAGGAAGCTGTTTCTGATCAAAACAGAAAAACAGATTCCCTGAAAAAACAGGCACTGGTTGAAAAAACTTCTGCTGAAGAAAATACAGTTGCTAATGAAAAAAACAGATCTGTGGAAAGCGGTAAAGCTGTTACAACCGGTTCAGAGGCTAAAGAAGCTAAAGAGGCTGAAAAAGCTAAAGAGGCTAAAGAGGCTGAAAAAGCTGACCGCGGGACTGCTGAAGTAATAAGCAGCGGTAAAAAACCGGTAAAAAAAGCAGTTGAGAACAGGGATAAAGAAAATACCCCTGGTTCTGAAAAAAAACTCAGTGAAAATGCTGCAGGCAGCAGCGCACCCGATGTAAACACCAATCCATCAGCCATTGCATCCGGCAATATACAGGCGGGAGTATTGGAAAATGAAAAACCCCAGGCGTCTGCAAACACTGCCTCGGGAGCATTATCTTCAAATACAGACAAAAAGATATATGGAAAAGCAGAGCTGCTATCTGCCATAGGTATAAAACCGGAAAACACAACAGAGATTATCGCACTTGACATTAAGGGTAAATCAGCTGCAAAGGAAGAGAAAGCTGAAAGTAAAAACACAAAGAGCAGTAAAAAAGAGAAAAAGGAATTTTTCGATATAATTGACCTTAGAAAGGGGATAAAAGAGAAAACTGCTGCAGAAAAAAATGAAGCAGGTTCTCTAAAAGATGAAAACGGATTTGATAAAAAGTTTTCAGAAAACCGCGATAATAGCAGCATCAGAGCCCTTCAGGATGGATCTTTAAAAGAGTTGCCGCAGGCAGGAAGAGCTATTGGTGAGAGCGGTACCGCCGCAAAGGGGCACACCTTATTTCAGAGTCAGCTTCTTGAAAGCCTTAAGGAATCAGGCAATAAAGATATTGTAAAAAACGCATCACTTATTCTTAAGGATAACAATTCAGGTGAAATCAAACTGCTTATGAAGCCGGAACATCTTGGATATGTGAGAATAAAACTTACAGTTGAAGATAATAATATAGCAGGAAAAATTATTGTCGACAATATTAATACAAAGGAATTGTTTGAGAGTAATATCGAAAATCTGATAAAAAGTTTCAGGGAGAGCGGTTATTCATCAGCAATGCTTGATGTTTCTGTAGGCGGGAGAAATGAGAGGAGAAGCTCATCAGAAAATGAAAAAGCGCTTGCACGAAAGGAATTCGAGAAAATTGAGGAGCATACGGTAAGAAGGCTGGGATCTCTTGAAGAAAGTTTGATTGATATGGTTGTCTGACCGGAGGAGTTATTGTGGATATTAGCAATGTAATGAGTGATATTGAAAAAAGCAGAACACAGATGCAGGTTGAGAGTTTCAATAAAACTCTAGGCTCGCAGCGGACTTACAAGAGTGAACTTGATAAAGATGATTTTCTTAAAATCCTCCTTACCCAGTTAACGCATCAGGATCCTACAAAACCGATGGAAGATAAAGAGTTTATAGCCCAAATGGCGCAGTTTTCAGCTCTTGAGCAGATGACAAACATGACAAGGGAATTCGGTAAAATGCAGAATATAATTGCTGCCAATCAGGCGGTAAATCTTATAGGTAAAAATGTTCAGATTACAGACGGAGATCAGGTTGTCTCCGGAACAGTGGAAGAGGTCGCGGGGCATGAATATCCGCAGCTTCTTGTAAACGGAAAATATTACGATATGTCAAAGATAGATAAAATCAGGTAGGGGGCAGTATTATGATGAGGTCATTGTACGCAGGTGTTGCAGGTTTACAGAACCATCAGGTAAGGATGGATGTTATCGGTAACAATATTGCGAATGTAAATACGATTGGTTTTAAAAAGGGAAGGGTAAATTTTCAGGATATGCTGTCCCAGACAATGCAGGGCGCAGCCCGGCCTACAGATGAACTTGGTGGGGTAAACCCTAAACAGGTTGGGCTTGGTATGACTGTAGCTGCGATTGACACAATCCATACTCAAGGGTCGCTCCAGAGCACCGGCGTCTCGACAGATCTTGCGCTCCAGGGAAGCGGGTTTTTTATCCTTAAAAACGGTGAAAAAGAATTTTACACAAGGGCCGGGGCATTCGGCATTGATGAACAGGGAACATTTATAAATCCTGCCAACGGTATGAAGGTACAGGGATGGATGGCTGAGATTATTGACGGCATCTCTTATGTCAACTCTGCATCAGATCCCGGCGATCTTACAATACCGGTCGGCGGAAAAGACGCAGCCGCGGCTACAACTGAAGTACTGCTTGCGTGTAACCTTGACAAGAGATTGCTTGAAATACCTGAAGGGGCAGGGCCTGCTGAAATCAGGGAAGGGACATGGAGTATAGACAAGACTATTTATGACAGCTTCGGAAACAAGCATACCATGAGCATAGATTTTACAAAGATAGTCGGGGAAGCCAACAGATGGCAGGGCCAGGTGTTTATAGACCGGGGAGCGGAAGTTGATACTGCTACAGCGCTTGATGTCGGTGCTGTAAATAACGAGAACAACATTTTTATTGTAGAGTTCAGCAATCTTGGCCTTCTTTTATCAGTAGAAGATGAGCAGGGTGATGTTATCAACGAGGGAACACTTCAGCTTCCTGTATCTTTTGATGTCGCAGATGCTACAATCCCTGAAGGGGGAGAGACTTTAAGGCAGACTTTTAACCTTACCCTTGGCGATGTCGGCAGCGCGGTAAGCACTGTAACCCAGTTTGCAGAAAAAAGCTCTACCAAGGCATTTAGTCAGAACGGATATCCAATGGGGTATCTTGAGAATTTTAAAATAGATCAGAGCGGTTTCATAACCGGTGTATATTCAAACGGAACAAACAGGACAATAGGGCAGATTGCGCTTGCAAGCTTTGTGAATCCGGGCGGAATGGAAAAAGCCGGGGACAGTACTTATGTAAGGACAAACAACTCAGGTGATGCCAACATAGGAACTTCGGGAGTAGCTGGAAAAGGGCAGTTTATCGCAGGAACACTTGAGATGAGCAACGTGGATTTATCTGAACAGTTTACAGATATGATTGTTACCCAGAGAGGTTTTCAGGCAAACTCAAAAACTATTCAGACAACAGACCAGATGCTCCAGGAACTTATGACACTCAAGAGGTAATGATTAAATATGAATGAAAAAAGGTTAAGCTTGTGATAAATGTAACAAAACTGAACGGAGATAAATATTATTTAAATCCCCATCAGATAGAGTATATCGAGCTTAACCCTGATACAACACTTGTAATGCTTTCAGGCAAGAGGCTGATAGTCCGCGAGGATTATCAGTCTGTTTTTGACAGGATTGTAAAATACAGGCAGCTTATAGGCTGTTTCAGGAACGAGGAGTAATCGTTTATGGATATAGGAACAATAGGCGGAATAATCGGCGGTTTTGTCCTCATTTTAGGGTCGATGTTTGCGAGCGGAGCATCTCCCGCGCTCTATGTAGATCCTGCTTCAGCCATCATGGTTATCGGAGGTTCTTACTGCGCCCTTATGGTTGCCAATCCCATGCAGAGGGTTCTCGGTATCATGAAATACGCAAAGCATGCCATTTATCTTAAAAACTATGAGCGGGAAAAACTTATTTCAACGCTGGTCAGTTTTTCAGAACAGGCAAGACGGGAAGGGCTTCTTGCACTTGAGGACAGTCTTGACGAGCTTGAAGATAAATTTCTTGAAAAGGGTTTAAGGCTTGTTGTTGACGGAACCGACCCCTCCCTGATTAAAAGCGTACTTTACAATGAGTTAAATCAGCTTGAAGAGCGCCACAATAACGGAATAAAATTATTTGAGGATTGGGGAAAGTTTGCACCTACATTCGGGATGATCGGAACACTCCAGGGTCTTATCGCGATGATGGCAAGTCTTGGAGACCAGTCTGCTGTAGGTAAAGGTATGGCACTCGCCCTTATAACAACATTTTACGGCGCTATCTTTGCCAACCTTATCCTAATCCCGATAAAAAGCAAGCTTGAAGACAGACATAAAGATGAAATTATGGTTAAGGAAATAATGGTAGAAGGTGTTCTTTCTATCCAGTCCGGCGATAACCCGAGAATGGTGGAAGAAAAACTTCTTGCGTTCCTTTCTCCGGTAGAGAGGGACATGGTAAAGGCTGAGTCGTCCTCAGGTGAGTAGGAGGGATTAATGGCAAGAGAGAGAAAGAAAAAATGCCCTCCTGAAGGGGCGCCGGAATGGATGGTAACATTCAGCGACATGACGACGCTTCTTCTTACTTTCTTTGTTATGATGTTTACAACAGCAACTGTAGACGGATCAGACATCAGGCTGATCCTTTCAGCATTTCAGGGGCTTGGAGCGCTTTCAGGTGGAAACACTCTTGATGCTGAGGGAAAGCTTGCAGAGCTTGGAAACAATGTTATGGCAATGCCGTCAAGACAGGCGGGAAAATCCCTTGACAGGGCAAGAAAACTTGCTGTAGCTCTTCTTCAGCCTGAGCTTAAAAGCAAAATGGTAAGGGTAACTGAGGATGAAAGAGGTGTTGTAATCTCGCTTTCAGCAGATGCTTTTTTCCGTCCGGCATCGGCAGAGCTTAATATAGATGCGGCGAGAAACACTATTCAGAATATTTCAAATCTTATGAAGGCAGATGAAATGAAGGGGAGGAAATTCAGGATAGAAGGACATACAGACAGTACCCCTACAGATGAAAATGGAGAGTGGAAAAGCAATTGGGAGCTTTCAACCGCACGGGCTACCTCTATAATACACTATCTGAAAGATTTCAATGTTGATGAAAAAAAGCTGCAGGCGGCAGGTTTTTCTGATACTGTTCCCATGGCTACCAACGATACAGAAGAAGGACGGGCTTATAACAGGAGGGTTGATATAATTATTCTGAGCGATGCTCATTTATAGCAGGGTTCAATAAACGCAGATATTCAAAGGCTATAAGAAAATGTTTGCAAATATTGGATATTTTTGATAAAATTCCAAAAATAGATCAGGAGTAAAAATATGCCTGAAGATTATGATCTGGATCTTGAAAGTTCCGGCGCAGTTACAGAAGAAGATGAAATAGGGAAGAGAAAAATAGGTTTTCTTCCAGCGATAGTAATAAAGATACTCAAGTGGGTAGCAATAGTGCTTGCGGCAGTTGTTTTTATAGTTACAGTTGTTGTTATTACCATAAAAATAATGAACCCTGTATCAAGCACACCTGATTATTATTTTGAAACAGAAGAGCTGCGGAATACGCAGCCAAACCTTCAGTGGTATGATGTCGGGACAAGTGATATCAGAGCCAGGACAGCTGATATCGATAAAAAGATAATTGTGATAATCAAGGTTTCTGTAGGGTTTAATGAAAAATCAAAATACCTGCATCAGGAACTGATTGAAAAAACCCCAAAACTGAGGGATGAAATAAGGGTTTTTTTTGGTGAAAAACATGAAAATGAATTGCTCCCCAAAAATGAGGGAAAAATAAAGGAAGAGCTTAAAAGAAGGATCAACAGGATGCTTAGCAGCAAAGGAAGCGACAGGGTCCAGGATGTTATATTCACAGAATTCAACATAGTTGAATTTTAATAATAAGGGGTAATCCGGTTAACAAGTATGACTGATATATTATCGCAGAATGAAATTGATCAGTTACTCACAGCATTTACGACAGGCGATGTTGAATCTGAAGAGGTTACTCATGTAAATGATCAGCGGAAAATCAAAATTTATGATTTCAAGCGTCCTGACAAGTTTTCCAAGGAGCAGATCCGTACAGTATCAATAATGCATGAGACATTTGCGAGACTTACTACAACATCGCTTTCAGCTCAGCTTAGAAGCCTGATCCATGTTCATGTAGCATCAGTTGACCAGCTTACCTATGAAGAGTTTATCCGATCCATTCCAAATCAGACTACAATCGCGGTTATAAATATGGATCCCTTGAAAGGTTCCGCTATCCTTGAAATTGATCCGTCTGTAACATTTTCAATTATTGAAAGATTGTTCGGCGGTCAGGGTGAAGGGACAAAAATAAACAGGGAACTTTCAGATATTGAACAGTCAGTTATGGAAGGGGTTATTGTAAGAATACTGGGTAACATGAGGGAAGCATGGAGCCAGGTTGTTGACCTGCGCCCGCGCCTTGGACAGATTGAAACAAATCCCCAGTTTGCCCAGATTGTTCCTCCTACTGAAATGGTAGTTCTTGTTACGCTTGAGACAAAAGTAGGGGAAGTAGAGGGTATGATGAATTTCTGTATCCCATACCTTACCATTGAACCTATTATTTCCAAACTTTCCGCGCAGTACTGGTATTCCTCTGTAAGAAGGGGAACTACAACAGAAAACCTTAATATCTTAAGGGAAAGACTTTCAACTGTTGATGTTGATGTTGTAGCGGAAATCGGCAAGATAAACATATCAGTGCGCGAGGCACTGGCACTTGCTGTAGGCGATGTTATCCGGCTGCAGAACGTGAGAATTAAAGATGACATGAAGCTGAAGCTGGGAAACAGGCCTAAGTTTCTCTGCAGACCTGGAATGGTCGGCAATAAAGTTGCAGTACAGATTACAAAAAAACTCGAAGATTTCAGTAAAGAAGAGTTTGAAGAATTAACTGCTGAAGGAGAAGAGCATGAGTGACGGCGCATTATCCCAGGATGAAATTGATGCATTGATGAGCGGCAGTTCGACAGGCGGTTTTGATTTCGGCGGAGGCTCCGGCGGTACAGGTGATGATCTTCAGGAAAATGAGAAAAAAGCTTTCCTGGCGGTTGTAAATACACTGGTAGATCCGCAGTCAGCGACGCTATCCGGCATGATGGGCAAAACTGTAACAATATCTCCGCCATCTCTGGAAATTGTTGACGGGGATTCTATTCCAGCCCTTTTTGATGAAAACTTTGTACGGGTCAGCGCAGGGTTTACAGACGGGGTAACAGGATATCACTCCTATCTGCTGACTCCGGAAACTGCAAAAGCAATAGCAGGGCTTTTAACCGGACTTGACCAGGTAGAGCTTGATGACGCTGCCCTGTCCGCGATCAGCGAAGCTATAAATACAATAAGCGGAGCCGCGGTAACCGCTTTTGGAGATAAAATCAACTCCACCATAATGACTGAGCCTTCTTCGGCGGAGCTATTGGACAGCTCAGGTTCAGATTTACCTTCCGGCAGCATAGTGAAACTTAATTATCCTATATCGATAGAAGGATATCCGCAGGCAATATTGAATGAGCTGTTTGAAATCCAGACTGTTAAAACACTTGCTTCCCAGGAAGCTTCCCAGGGCGCGCCTGATGATATTTTCGCAGGTATGGGCCAGGGGATGCCGGCAGGAAATATTAACCAGCCTCCGCAGGGAAAGGGAGGAGCGTTTTCCGGACAGCAGCAGGGCGGATTTGGAGCTCAGGGCCAGGGCGGTATGGGCGCAGGTATGGGACAGAAGCAGGGTTTTGTTAATATTCAGAATGTACAGTATCCTTCATTAACCTCAGGACATTCAAACGGAGAGCAGGGGAATATCAGTCTTCTCATGGATGTCAATATGGAAATGACAGTAGAACTTGGAAGGACAAAAAAACCTATACGGGAAATACTGAGCATGGGAGAAGGGACCATTATTGAGCTTGATAAGCTTGCAGGGGAGCCGGTTGATATTCTAGTCAATCATAAATTGATTGCCAACGGAGAGGTAGTTGTAATAGATGAAAACTTCGGTGTCAGGGTCACCAAAATTGTATCAAATACATCAGGAATAAGCGAAATGACATAGAAAAGTCATAATCCGGGGGGGGGGATGACATTTAAAAAATATTTCTTTCTGATTTTTATTATCCTGGCAGCAGTAAATTATCCTGCTTATTCACAGGAAAAAACCACAGATACTCAAATTTTGCAGGAACAGGATCTTAA
>JAVEZE010000063.1:0-14671 GCA_034003145.1 Spirochaetia bacterium | reverse complement strand
AAACCAACAATGTTCTGAGGAAGCAGCTTGAGTCAAAGAATCAGACAATTAAGGAACTTCAGGAGAAAATAGATTTACTTGAAAAGAGCCTGTCAATTATCCCTGGCTCTGCATCAGAATCAGACGGGCCGGATATTCCCGGGAGAGTAATATCTGGCGCAAATATTTCAGAACCTTCTCTGACAAGCAGGAGTTTAAATCCCGGACAAGCAGCCAAATGAAATCAAGATTATTAAAAAATGCCAAAAAACAGTTTAAACTTGGAAATTATTCTCAGGTTATAAGGATTCTTGAACCGGAAGTTTTCGGAAACAGGGAAAACGAATATTTTTATTTCTATCTTGGATTTTCCTGTCTTTTCCTCGGAGATTACAGCGGCGCCAATTCCTATCTAAGGAGAGCTCTCCAGATAAATCCTTCAGGCAGCGCAACAATGCTGGGTATAGCTGTAATTCATTTAAAATATAACAAACCTTCAGAAGCTATCCGTATATGGCTTGATATCCTTGACAGGGACCCCAAAAACAGGTTCGCGAAAAGATCGCTTGACATAATCAAGAAATCAGAAGCTTTGGAAAGGGTTCCTGAAGATTTCCTTTCAAAAAACCTCTATAAACTGGTTCCTTTCAGAAGAAGCATAATCGGATACAGGATTCTACGCTATGCAATGATTTTAATTGTGATTATCGCTCTTTCATCAGGTTTGTTTTTTTCAACCAGATATTTGCTTACCAGGTTTGGGAGAAAAAACAATATACTTTCAGAGATAACAATAAGCCGGAATCTTCAGGAAATTATTGGAACTGAAAAAGCGAAAATAGAGCTTGAAGGAAGGGAGATTGTCAAGGCTTTTGAGTCTGCCAAAAAATATTTTTTGGATAACAGGGATAACGACGCAAGGATAGAAATCAACAGACTCCTTAACTCAAATGCATCTGAATCGGTAAAAGAAAAAGCACGGCTTCTATCCGGTTATTTACGGGAACCGGATTTTCGGCATTTTAAAAATACAATTGATTACAAAGATATTGTACTCAAGCCATATCTTTACAACGGCTGTTATGTCAAATGGTCAGGAAAAATAACAAATATAAAGATATTTGAGAGTTCTGTAAGTTTTGACCTGCTTGTGGGGTATGAATCAGGGAAAATTCTTGACGGGATTATTCCAGTGAAAGCTGATTTTCCTGTAATTCTTGATGAGGAATTCTCCTACGATATAATAGGGCAGCTTATGACTGAAAATGGAATCAGCATGAAGGCAGTCACCTTGCGGAATTATATCAAATGAGAGCTGTTGTACAGAGGGTGAAAAAAGCTTCTGTATCTATCGAGGGTGCTGTCAAAGGGATGATATCTTCCGGCCTGGTAGTTTTTATCGGCGTCCACGCTGATGATACAGAATCCGACTGTTTATATACTTCAGATAAAATCTTGAACCTGAGAATCTTTAATGACGCTGAGAATAAGATGAATCTTTCCCTTCTTGAAATCAAGGGTGAAATACTTATTATATCACAGTTTACACTCTACGGTGATACCAGAAAGGGGAGAAGGCCTTCATACAACCACGCGGCACCGCCTGAAAAAGGGAGCCTTTATTATAATAAAATTGTTGATATAATCAAAAAAAGGGGAATAAAAACAGAAACCGGCGAGTTCGGCGCGGTAATGGAAGTTGAATATGTAAATGACGGGCCTGTTACAATTCTTGTTGATTCATTTAAAGATTTCTGACCGCAGCATAGATGATTTCAATATAATCCCTTAATATCTGTGTGCCGATTCTCTCTGCCTCCCTTATAAAGATTTTACACTCTTCAATCATTTTGCTGTCAAGATAACTATCGCGTTTACCTTGTTTTTCAAGAAAAAGAGCTTCTTTAAGCAGAATTTTCTCACCTTCTGCATCGCTTATGAGATTTGTTTTTTCCATTATTTTTTTTCTTAAAATCGGCTGCTGATAATTCGCAATATCATTGCACAAAAGGTAAAAAGGTTCACCTGTATCTGATACAGTTTCCACGCCTGAAAAAAGTTTTTCAAGAATCAGGTAAAGCAGATATTCCTTTTCCGCTTTTTTATAGCTTTTTGAATAATATAATTCATCAATAAGAAAACCAAAATCCCTCTCAGTCCGGTTTGAAAGCGCATCAACCGCAGCAATTCTTTGATCAAAATCCATTATCCTGAAGGATTCAATTATAATTTCATCCTGATCTTTTGTAGAATTTTCAATCCATCTAAAGAGCGACTCCTGGCTGTATAAAATCGGGATAACAGGATTAAATGTAACAGTTAAAAAGAAAATCAATAATATAAGTACTATCCTTTTTCGCATTTGTACCAATTATGCCTTATTGACCACTGTAAAGTAAATATGCAAAATTGAATTGAAGTATATTGCATTTTTTTAGTGTTAGTTCGGAAGGAGGATTTTAAAGTGGCAAAAAAAGTTGATATTCAGGTTCCTGAAATTAAATATAATAATTCAGACAAGCAAAAAGCTCTTGAAGCAGCGCGGCTTCAGATTGAAAAACAGTTCGGAAAAGGTTCGCTTATGAAGCTTGGAGAGAGGGCTGTAAATCCGAATGTACAGATTATATCATCCGGTTCCATAACACTTGATGCAGCCCTGGGGATAGGGGGCTATCCTAAAGGGCGTGTAATTGAAATATACGGGCCTGAATCTTCCGGAAAGACAACACTCGCGCTCCATGCAATTGCAGAAGCACAAAAAATGGGCGGTGTTGCAGCTTTTATTGATGCTGAACATGCACTTGATCCTGTTTATGCCAGAAATCTTGGTGTTAACACAGATGATTTATGGATTTCACAACCTGATACAGGAGAGCAGGCGCTTGAAATTACTGAATCACTGATCCGCTCAGGCGCGGTTGATATTATAGTAGTTGACTCTGTCGCTGCTCTTACTCCCCAGGCTGAAATAGAAGGAGATATGGGAGATTCCCACATGGGACTCCAGGCGCGTCTAATGAGTCAGGCACTTAGAAAACTGACCTCAATTCTCTCAAAATCAAACACATGCCTAATTTTTATAAATCAGATAAGAATGAAAATAGGGATTATGTTTGGGAATCCTGAAACAACAACCGGAGGGAAAGCACTCAAATTTTATTCATCAATAAGAATAGAAATCAGGAAAATTGAAACCATAGAAAAAACAGCGGAAGAGGCAATAGGCAACAGGGTACGGGTTAAAGTTGTTAAAAACAAAATGGCTCCTCCTTTCAGAAAAGTGGAGCTTGAGATTATATTCGGAAAAGGTATCTCTGCGACTTCCTGTTTACTTGACGCTGGTGTGAACCTTGGAATAATCCAGAAAAGCGGCAGCTGGTATGCGTACGGTGAAGAAAAAATAGGGCAGGGGAGGGATAATGTAAAAGATTTTCTGGATAAGAATGAGCCGATAAAGCAGGAAATAGAGAAAAAAGTAAGAGCCATATTTTTTCCTTTACCAGTAAAAAAGGAAATCCCGCAGCCTGAAAAAAAGACGGAAAAGGAAGAGATTAAAACTGAAGATTCAAAACTTTTCTGATAAAATAAAAGAAAAAATCTCCGGGGATTTTACTGATAATATGGTTTTCCTCGGCATAGGCTCCAACCTGGGAGATAAAGAAAAAAATATTGCAGATGCTTTTTTTCTTCTTGAAAAATATTTTGTTTTTTTGGAAACCGCCTCTTTATATATATCAAAACCTCTTTATCACAAAGACCAGCCGGATTTTATAAATACAGTTTTTCGAGGCATAGCGCCTACAGGTTTTACCCCATCCTCTTTACTGAAAACCGCACTTGATATTGAGAATAGACTTGGCAGGAAAAGAGACCCTTTTGTCCCTAAAGGGCCAAGGATAATTGATATTGACATTCTCTTGTTTGGTCAAAAAAGATTAAACACAGAAACACTTGTTATTCCCCACCCCGGGATAAAAGAAAGGCAATTTGTCCTTAAACCGCTGCTTGAGCTTGAAAACAGACTAACCGACCCGTTATCTTTGCAGGAATATTTGCTGTTTACCGATAAACAGGACAATCAGGGTGTTTACCTTTACAAATCTTGCCGATATATTGAAAAATACAAATATACAGGATAATGACATGGACCCTGAACAGACAGATAACCTTTCCCACAAATTCAAACTGGGTGATTTTGAAGGACCGCTTGATTTGCTGCTTTTTCTTATAAGAAAATCAGAAATAAATATTTATGATATTCCGATCGCGGAAATTGTTGAGCAATATCTGGGTTATATTGAATATGCAACCAAAAAAAATCTGGATAATTTATCTGAATTTTATACAATGGCAGCAACTCTTCTTTATATAAAATCAAGAATGCTTCTTCCTGTAGAGGTTGATATTGATGAGGAATTTGAAGACCCGAGAGCTGAACTTGTTGAAAGGCTTATAGAGTATCAGAAATTTAAAAAACTTTCTGAAATCATGAGTGACAAGGAAAAAGAGTCTGAATGGATAATTGAAAGGACCAACAGTCAAAGGAATTTGCCTTTTGTAAATGATGAAGAATTGTGGGAAGAAATCGATATATGGGACCTTTTGCAGACTTTTTCATCAATCATCAGCAATCTGTCAAATGAACAGGTACTTGATATTTATGAAGAAGTAACTTTGAATGAAAAAATCACTTTAATGGCTGAACTGCTTGAAAAAAAACAGGAAATACTCTTTACTGAATTGATAAAAAACAACACATCTGTTATGGAATTTGTCTGTTCTTTTCTGGCAATACTTGATTCTGTGAAAAGCAAAATCATATCTGTATACCAGAACAGAATGTTCGGAGATATAAGAATCCGTAAATATCAAAATAAAAATGAAACATCCAGGGAAGGTTAATGAAGTTGGAAAAAGAAGAAGCACTGGTTGAAGCAATTCTCTTTCTTGAAAGTGATCCAGTTGACCTGAATTCTCTAATAAAAATTACAGATTTTTCAAAGGAAGCTGTTTTACAGACAATCGCTAACCTGAAAGAAAAATATTCGCAGCCTGACAGGGGACTTGATTTGCTGGAAATAGGGGGCGGTTTTCAGCTTGCTCCAAAGGTTGAATTATGGGATTACTTAAAAGTAAAATACGGTAAAAAAAATGAGAACCGCCTTTCAAAGGCAGCTATGGAAACTCTTTCAATCATAGCTTATTCACAGCCTGTAACACGCGCTGAGATAGAGAATATAAGAGGGGTTTCATCCGACGGTATGCTGCGTTTGTTAATGGGAAGAAAACTTGTCAGGGAAGCGGGTAAAAAAGATATACCTGGAAAACCTGTGACATACGGGACAACACAGGAATTTTTGACTTTTTTTAAACTCAAAAGTATTTCTGATCTTCCTAAATTAAGTGATACAGATTTAAAGAGGTTTGAACTGAATGGGTAAAAGAAAAGAGGCTGAAAAAGAGTCTCCGGTTGATAATAAAGGTTTAAGACTGCAGGTATATCTTGCCAACTGCGGTCTTGGATCCAGAAGAAAATGTGAGGAATATATTGCGGACGGGCATGTAAGAATTAACAGCACTGTAATAAATAAAATGGGAGAAAAGGTTTATCCTGGAGATCTTGTATATTACAAGGGGAGGGAAGTTCACCCGACAAGGAAGCAGATATATCTTGCATTCAACAAGCCCCCGCATGTTATCTGCTCAAATGCAGATCCTGAAGGAAGAGTTACTTTGTTATCCTATTTCAAGGACTTTAAAAGCTTCCGTTTATTTTCAATAGGGAGGCTTGATTATATGTCGACCGGGCTTCTCCTTATGACGAATGACGGTAATTTCGGCAGAATGATATCCCATCCATCTTCCCAGATTGAAAAAGAATATATGGTAGAGACAAAGGATGAAATTACTGAATCTATACTGCAGGAATTGATGAAAGGGGTAAGGATTAACGGTGAGTTATACAAAATAAAAAAATATAACTATAAAACACCATACCGCGTAAGCCTTGTTTTGACAGAAGGAAAAAACAGGGAAATAAGAAACATTTTTTCCCATTACAGGATAAAGATTAAAAAACTGCAGCGGACAAGAATTGGATGTGTTAAAGTATCAGGAATTATCCCGGGAAGCTACCGGCATCTTGGCGAAAAAGAAGTTAAATGGCTTCTGGAAAAGGGAGAGAACAATGATAGTAGCAATTGACGGCCCTGCTGGAGCAGGAAAAAGCACAATTGCCTCAAAACTTGCAGAAAAAACCGGCTTTTTTTATCTGAATACCGGAAACTTCTACAGGGCGCTTACTTATGCGGTGATTCAAAGCAATATTGATATAAATGATACTGATTCCATAATTGATGCTGCTGACAGGCATAAAATTGATATAATTGACAAACATGTCTATCTTGACGGCATTGATGTAGAAGAAATGCTTCATACAGATGCTGTTGATTCACTTGTAGCACAGGTCTCAACGATCAAGGATGTGCGCCATAAAATAAACGCTCAATTGCACAGGGTTTCCCGGAATCAGGATATAATAGCTGAAGGGCGCGACATGACAACTGTGGTTTTTACAGATGCTGAAGTTAAGGTTTATCTTGATGCGTCAATTGAAAAAAGAGCAAAAAGAAGACTTGATCAGGGGGTCAGTCAAAAGTCACTTGAAGAGATAAAATCAGGTATAAATGACAGAGATAAAATAGATCATAACAAGGAATTCGGGAAATTAAAAATATCGGAAGATGCAATTTATTTAAATAGTTCGGACTTGACCATAGATGAAGTTTGTGAGAAAGTAATGACTGAAATAAAAAAACACAGGCCGTAAATTAGGAGTTTTTCCAAAATGGATGAGAGTGAAATCATTAACAGCGAAGAAATCAACAGTCAGACAAACCTCCAGGAAGAATATTTAAAATCTCTCGATGAGCTGGAAGAAGGGCATGTCGTAGAAGGTAACATTATACAGGTTACTGAAGAGACAGTTTTTGTCGATATCGGCTATAAGTCAGAAGGCAAAATACCCAAGCTGGAATTTGACACTCCTCCGGTAGTCGGCGATACAGTCAATGTTGTTCTTGTTAAAAAAGAAAGCAGAGACGGCCAGATTATAGTTTCCAAAAGAAAATATGATGAAAAAGAATTCTGGAAAAATCTCAAAAAAGCATATCAGGATAAAGAACCAGTTGACGCAAAAGTTCTTAAAGATATAAAAGGGGGCTTTGAAGTCCTGCTCGGTTATAGCGTAAAAGCGTTTGTTCCTGTTTCAAAAATTGATATAGGAAAAGCTGAAGAACCTGCTGAATATATAGATAATACCTATAAATTCTATATAGACAGGCTTTATAGCGATAAAAAAATAAATATTGTACTTAACAGAAAGGCATACCTGATTGAAGAACTTACAAAGAAAAAAGAAGAGTTTTTTAATAACGCAAAGGTAGGGGATGTAGTTGAGGGAACTGTTAAAAGTATAGCTTCTTTCGGCGCTTTTATTGATCTTGGCGGATTTGACGGACTGCTTCATATAAACGATATGAGCTGGGGCCATGTGGCAAAACCCAAAGATTATGTAAAAAAAGGACAGCATGTTAAATTAAAACTAATAAACCTTGACGCTGAAAATAATAAAATCAATCTCTCGCTAAAACATTTTACAGAAAACCCATGGGATACTTTTGCGGAAAAATACAGCGCAGGGACTGTTGTTAAGGGAAAAGTCACTAAATTAACTGATTTCGGCGCTTTTATTGAGCTGGAAGAGGGAATTGAAGGGATGGCCCATATTTCAGAATTTTCATGGGTAAAAAAAATCAACCATCCGAAAGAACTTTTTTCTGTTAACGATGAAGTAGAATGCATGATTCTTTCCTACGATATTCAGCAGGGCAGAATCTCACTGGGGATCAAACAGCTTCTTGAAAATCCCTGGAACACAATTCAGGAAAGCTACCCGGAAGGGATGCAGCTTGAGAGAAAAATAATAAAGGTAACCAATGCTGGTGCTTTTATTGAAATGGAAGAAGGAATTGTCGGATTTTTGCACATTGATGATATTTCATGGACAAAAAAGATTAAAAACGCGTTTTCAATCCTGAAACCAAATGAAACAATTAATGTTGTTGTGCTAAATGTGGATACCCAAAACAGAAGGATACGGCTTGGAGTCAAACAGCTTAGCGACAACCCATGGGATGTTCTTTCCAAAACTTTTACACGGGGAAGCCTTATTGAAGGTGAGATCAGCGGTAAAACTGATTTTGGCCTTTTTGTAAAAGTACAGGGAGAAATTGAAGGACTGATAAATAAAAGCAATATTTCTGAAAAATACAGCGAAGAACTTGATGCTGAAATGGAAAAATTCAATATAGGCGATAAAATAAAGGCTGTTGTTACTGAAATTAATTCAAAAAAACAAAAACTTTCTCTTTCATTAAAAGAATATAAAAAATCTGTACAGAGAGCAGAAATATCAAAATATATACAGTCTGAAGAAGATTCACCTATGGCTACCCTTGGTGATTTTATGAAACAGAGTGAAAAACAAGACAGCTAAATCATCATCAAAATATTCTGAAAAAATAATAGGTTCCTGCAGTCTTATAAAGGATTGCAGGAATTTTGCATTTAAAATAGCAGCATCTGATGCGCCTGTACTTATAACCGGAGCAAGCGGGACAGGCAAGGAGCTTTTCGCAAATCTTATTTATGAAAACAGCTTGAGATATGGAAAACCATTTGTAAAAATAAATTGCGCCGCAATTCCCCAATCGCTGATTGAAAGTGAACTTTTCGGACATGTTAAAGGGGCGTTTACTGATGCTTCATCATACAGAAAAGGGAAATTTATAGCGGCAGATACCGGTACTGTTTTTCTTGATGAAGTTACAGAGCTCCCCCTTGATACACAATCCAGACTGCTCCGTGTTATTGAAAACAGCGCTGTAGATCAGCTTGGTTCTGAAAAACCGGTTAAAATTGATATACGGATAATATCTGCGACCAATAAAGAGATAGAAACTGAAGTTTCTTCAGGTAATTTCAGAAAAGATCTCTATTACAGGCTCAATGTCCTCCTTCTTCACATACCCGAGCTTAAGGATAGGAAGGATGATATTCCGCAGCTTGTTGATTATTTTACAAACCGCTGGGGAAATAAAATTATTTTTGACAGTAATTCATTAAAAAAATTAATGTATTATGATTGGCCGGGTAATGTAAGAGAACTTGAAAACTACATAAAACGTCTTTCCGTGACAATGGCTGGAAAAACAATATCATCTGATGATATTGAATTTAAAATTAATGAAAAAAATATTATTTTACCGATGAAAACCGCTATCAACAATTTCAAAAAAAACTATATAATAAAAGCACTAAAGGCAAATAAATGGAACCAGAGCACGACTTCATCTGTGCTTGGTATCCAGAGAACATATTTATCCAGATTGATTAAAGAACTGGATATTAAAGTAGAAACCAAGGAGTAAATTGATGCAGCATCAAGAAAAAACAACATTTAAACAAAAATTATTAAAATTCTTTTCAGATTTTTTATCAGGCAACTGGAAAATGATAATTATTTTCATTTCAGCCATATTTCTTTTCGCAATAGGGGCTACTGTCTATAATGAAGTAAGATCCTCAATAAGTGACAAAGCAACCATGCTTGTAGAAGAAATTGAAGAGAACTATTTTGCAGCTTCAGGAAATGATACCAGCGACGCAGATGAATCTGAAAAGATAAATAAAGTTATAGAATCACTTGATGAAGTTATTGATAAATATGGTTCATTTTATGCCGCCCAGAAAGCAATGTTTATGAAAGGTGATATCCTTTTCCAGGATAAACAGTATGACAAAGCTCTTGATATATTTCTCGCTTTTTCTGTTAAATACAAAAAATCATACCTTGCTCCAATCGCGCTTAATAATGCGGCTGTATGTTATGAAGATACAGATCAAAATGATAAAGCTGTTGAGCTTTACAAGAAAATTGAAACCGATTATGTAAACGATTATCCTGATATTGCGCATGTTGTTTTTTCTCTTGGAAGGCTGCATGAAAAAACAGGTGATTACAGCGCATCATCAGATTACTACAATCTTATTACTTCGAAATATACAAATAGTGATTGGACAAATTTTGCCAGAGACCGTATAATTTATCTCAAATCTGAAGGTAAAATTGATAAATAGTTTGCTGTAAAAAAGGATTATTTACCGGCAATATTTTGAACCACTTTAAAAAGCCGGTATAATATTTAAAATTTTATCTCACCATTTTTGCCGGCAGAATTTATTTTCTGGACAAAAGCTAACTGGCAGAATCAGGAGGAAATATAAATGAGAAAAAAAGCATTCAGCGCGAAAATCCTGATGCAGACCAAACACCTCGGCATGCTTATAGCTGTTTTAATATTTACCCTTATTCTGCTTGCTGACAATTTTACTGATATCACAAACAAATTGAAACTCAAAATGATTGATGTGAACTTTTATCTTAAAAATATTTCACAGAAAACCTATATACAGGAAGGGGTAACCCAATCAATACAAAACCCCAATATATCGTCTGACATATTAATTGTAGGGATAGATTTCAGAAGCCTGAATAAATTCGGTAAATGGCCGTTCCCAAGATACAGGCATGCTGATTTGATTAAAACTTTTTCAAGAATCAAAAATCAGGAAGAGAGGGAAAGAGCTGTTTTTATAGATATATTTTTTATTGAGCCGGATACAGGCAAAGCTTATGACGATGCTCTTCTTGTTGAGGCAATCAAGGAAAACGGCAGGGTATTTCTTGAGACTGTACTTGATGAAGTCCCGCCGTCCGAAGCAATTGCTGAGGATTATATCGGCAGGCAGGAGATTCTTTACAACACATACGGCAGAATTACAAATGTAAAAGGAAACTG
This sequence comes from Spirochaetia bacterium, assembly GCA_034003145.1. Taxonomy (GTDB): domain Bacteria; phylum Spirochaetota; class Spirochaetia; order CADAEX01; family CADAEX01; genus JACKPD01. The sequence continues at coordinate 3,770 of JAVEZE010000063.1, read as the reverse complement.
GCATAATATCACTTCCTATCCAGGTCTCCAGCCTCCTTTGCAGCCTCTTGCCAGGGCAAGCAAAGGGTATGGACATGCCAATTTCAAGGAAGACTTTGACAAGATATACCGAAGACAGGGAATGATATCAAAATCATCAATTTTAATTGATGTTATAAATATAGATGATCTAACAGCAGATTATAAAATTGATGAAACAGTTTTTGAGAGGCTGGGCTGGACCGATAAAAACGGCAAAGATCATCCTGTTTCTTATCCTCTGTCAGATGAACAGGTTCAAGCGCTGAAAGAAACTGTAGTCAGGAATTCCCCGCCTGTTAAAACGCAGAACGAAGGGGGAGAAGAGAGTTATTATTATACCGTAAAAAAATACAAAGACACATTTGTCCCTGCAATTACATTATCACTTGCGCTTGAGTACTTTAACAAAAGACCGGAAGATATAGAAGTTGTAGTAGGGCAGTATGTTAAAATACCATCGCCTGAATATTTTGATTTGGAAAAACAGGAATGGGTTCCTTACCAGGTTGTTGTAAAACCAGCCAAATACAGTAAAGATGGCACAATAGTTAGACAGGAAATAAAAAAAGTACTTGATGAGGTTGTAATACCTATAGATGAAAACGGGCAGATGCTTATAAATTTCATGGGAAATCCGTCTACAGCTGATCCTGGGGGACATCAGACATATCCGATTAGATCATATTCAGGTTACGCTGCAAAGTCTCCTCCGTTTGATTCTTCTGCATGGCCTAAAACCATGGCATTGGCAAACAAGATACTGATGACAGGGCCATTTGCCAGGGGTATCGCGGCAGATGAAAAAACTACTCCTTATGGGCTTATGTATGGCGTTGAAATCCATGCCAACGCACTGAATACAATCCTGATGAACAAGTTTCTAAAGGAAGTTCCGGCATGGATTAATATCGCTATTTTATTTGTTCTTGTCATGTGTACAGCTTTTTTAACCTCAAGGCTGTCGACCCACTGGGCTGCGGTTTTTTCCTTTTTTTCAATCCTTGTGTTTTTCATTTCAACAAGCATTATTTTTGATTCGATGAATTACATTGTGGATTTTGCCCCCTCTGCTGTGGGAGTATTTTTCACTTTTCTTTCAATCGTTGTATACAGGGTAATGACAGAAGAAAAAGACAAGAAGCGGATAAAGAACATGTTTGGCAAATATGTCAGCCCCGCGGTTGTAGATCAGATACTTGAAAATCCTCCAGAGCTCGGCGGAGTAGATAAAAATCTTACTGTATTTTTTTCCGATATAAGGGGCTTTACAACTTTATCTGAAACCATGACTCCCCAGGAACTTGTAAATCACTTAAATATATATCTTACTGCCATGACTGATATTATACTTGAATTAAGAGGTACTCTTGATAAGTATGTAGGGGATGAGATCATGTGTTTCTGGGGAGCGCCGCTTCCGCAGGAGGATCACGCGCTGCTTGCATGTAAATGCGCACTTAAACAGATGGATGCGCTGAGGAAACTCAATGAGGGTTGGCCGCCTGAAAAGAGAATCAACATCGGTATAGGGCTTAACTCAGGTATAATGACAGTAGGCAATATGGGTTCCCTTGGAAGGATGAATTATACGCTTATGGGTGATAACGTAAATCTCGGCGCCCGCCTTGAGGGGACAAACAAACAGTACGGAACCCAGATTATAATAAGCGAGTTTACTTATCCTCTTGTAAAGGATAAGGCAGTAGTACGTGAGCTTGACAACATCAGGGTAAAAGGGAAAAATAAACCGGTATTGATTTATGAGCTTCTTGATATCAAGGGAGGGTATGATACCCTTTAACAGAGTTAATATGTTTTTATCTCCAGTCCTCCTTTTTTTGCTCTTCCAGGGCTGCGGGCTTAATGATTATCCGTATCTTTATGCTCCGGAAGTTTCTGCTTTATTTGATGGTTCATCCCGGCAATTTAAAATTTATAACCGAAGCGATAATGACCCGGATATTTTTCAGGGATATGAGCTTTATTATAAATTCTATAAAACTGGTAACTTTACTGTAGAAAATACAAATGATCAGAAAAATCTTTTTTCAGTGGAAGAACCTGAACCTTCAGACCTTGCAAATCTCGGGTTTAAAAAGATCAATACAGTATCTGATATAAAGCTGAAAACTCCATTACCTATGATACCTATTGATAGCGGAGACAGGGATGACAGTTTTGAAATAACAATTGATTTCAGTACAATTACATCATCCAATGGAGTACCTTTTGTTGATTATAATAATATAAACCTTTACCGTACCGCGGTTGATGTCCCGGATGAAAGATATAAATCTTTTTTTTATGAAGATATGTCAACCAGTGATTTGGATGTTCCGGGTGCTGATGTTACAATTTCCTTATTTGTTTTTTCTTACGGCAAGTATGACAGGGTTTACAATATCTACAGCAAGCCGGTATGGCTTGGTTATATAAATTATGGAACTGGAACTTTTCCTTAAACAAGGTTAGGCAGCAAATGTTTTCTTATTATTTTAACATTGGAATTATTTACATTCTTATCGGATTCGGATCAGCTCTTGTTTTTTATTATGTATACAACAAGGCGTTTATAGGGAATTTCTGGGGCGTTCTTATAGTCTCAATTATCGGATCTTTTCTCGGGGCAATCATAGAATATTATTTTACAAATATCATAAGCGCATTGACCAAAATTAACGGGGTGGTAAATATTTTCCCGCCTCTTGTAATATCGATTACTGTGATATATATCTATCACAAGGTTAGCGAGAAGAAATAGCCTGCTTTTCACCTATGCAGCTTCCGATAATGTATATTCTGTCTACCTGCATTTGTTGACTTTAGTTTGACTCTTTATATGCTTATATTTCAAACAGCCTGATCGCAATATGAAGATAATATGCACTTACAGCATATAGGTTTTTTTCTGCAGACCTCAACACAATGTCTGACAATCAAGGCGTGAAATTGATTATATATTTCAAGATTATCAGGAATATTTTCAGTAAAATATTTTTGATAATCGCTGTAGGATTTTAGTTTTGTAGTTCTGTTAAAGCGGGAAACAATTCTTTTTGTATATGCATCAATTACAAAATATTTTTTATTATAGGCATAAAGGAGAATTGAATCCGCGCTCTCCTCCCCTATTCCCCAAAGCTCAAGCAGCGCTTCCCGAGATAAATCATCAGGAAATTTATAAAAATTATTACTTTGTAAAAATGAGACAAGATTAACCAGTTTAATATATTTTTGATTATAATAGCCTGTTCTTCTGATAATATTTTTAATTAATTCCTGATCAGTTTTCAAAAAAACATCAGGTGTTGTTATTCCATGTTGTTTAAAATCAAGCAAGCAGTTATAGACATTATTCCAGTTTGTATTTTGAGTCAGGACAGCTCCAGAAGATATTTCAAACCTGTCAGTTGTGCTCTGATCAAAGATAGTATTATATTTATGATAACCTTTTGAATCTGAAAAGTCTTTTCTCTCTTCAAATATCACAGGCCACCACCCCTGCGCTCCCCAGGTTTCAAGTAATTTTTCATAAATAAAAATCAGATCTGTTTTCATCTGCTTATATAAAAAGGCTGCCCTTTGCAAGGCAGCCTTTGATTGCTATTGTGTGCAAAAATTATTTATTTCTGAGAACAGACTGAGCCGCAGCCAATCTGGCAAGCGGAACCCTGTATGGGGAGCAGGAAACATAGTTAAGTCCTGTTTTGTAGCAGAATTCTATGGAAGAGGATTCTCCTCCGTGCTCT
>JAVEZE010000062.1:0-14719 GCA_034003145.1 Spirochaetia bacterium | reverse complement strand
TAAAATAAAAAACATAAAACAGCTTGACGGAAAGACAAGCTTTGCTCTTCAGGGGATTGAGAGTGATTTTGAGTTAAGAGTGCCGGGGCTTCACAATGTACTTAACAGCGCAGCGGCAGCTGCAGTTTCAGCATGCGTCGCTTCCTTTATAAACAGGAAAAAAATATCTGATGTTTTAAAGGCAGATGGGAAAAAAATTGCATCCGGAGTGAGAAATTTCAAAGGGAGCAAGAGAAGGAGCGAGCTGCTTGGAGAGGCCTGCGGTATCGTTTTTATGGATGATTACGGCCATCATCCGACCGCGATCGAAGCAACACTTTCAGGATTAAGATCTTTTTATCCGGGAAAAAGGATTATTGTGGATTTTATGTCCCATACCTATTCAAGGACAAAAGCACTGCTTGATGATTTTGCATCATCATTTTCTGATGCCGATGTTGTAATACTCAATAAAATATATTCATCAGCCAGGGAAAAAAGCGAAGGGGAAAACAGCATTGATAACGAGTTTTTCATTAAAGCGAAAAAAAATCACGGTAATGTCTTTTTTTATAAAGAGCCTTCCGATGCGGCGGGTTTTCTTAAAAATGAGCTAAGAAAGGGCGATCTTTTCCTGACAATGGGTGCCGGGGATAACTGGAAACTTGGACAAACTCTTTACACTTTTTTTAAACGCAAAGAAAGTGACAAAGGAAATAAATAATCCCAATGGTAAATCGAAAAATGATTTGGAGTAAATAATGAAAAGCATGACAGGATACGGCTACAGCGAATACCAGGATGATAAAATTGATATTGTTACAGAATTAAAATCGTATAACAACCGCTATCTTGATTTATATATAAATCTTCCCCCCTTTTTCTCATCGCTTGAACCTGCCCTTAGAAACTTTCTCTCCTCAAGGATAGAAAGGGGAAAGGTTGAGCTTTATGTAAGGGTAAAGGAGATTGAAGAGGATTCAACTGTTTCAATAGACAAAGGGGTTGCGCAGGCAGGAATTGAGGCGTTAAAACAGCTTGCCGGTATCGCAGGAATAAATGATACAATTAATTTATCCCATCTTCTGGGAATGGAGGGGATAATCAAGAAAACAAGAAACAGGGATGCTGATTTTTTCTGGAAAATTCTTGAGCCTCTTCTTGAAAAAACTTATTTACAGTTTGATGAAAGCAGGACAAAAGAGGCTGTAAGGACCAGGGAAGATATTGAAAGACAGATTGAAATAATTTCAGGCGCGGTCGATGTTGCGGAGAAATATTCATCTTCCATGGAGGATGATATAAAAAAGAACCTCAAGGAAAGATTTGAGCAGCTTCTTGGCGACAGGGCGGATGAAAACAGGATTTACGCAGAGACAGCAGTAATGCTTGTAAAGTTCAGCATAAACGAGGAGATTGTAAGATTAAGGTCGCATATTGAAGGATTTAAGGCAGAAATATCATCGAATTCACCTCAGATCGGTAAAAAACTTGATTTTATCTGCCAGGAATTAAACAGGGAGATCAATACAATCGGCTCAAAAAGCTTTAGGGTAGAGGTTAACCAGTCAGTAATTGACGCGCGGGATGCGCTTGAAAAAATACGGGAGCAGGTGAGGAACATAGCATAACATGAAAATTGCAATATCCGGAAAAAGCGGGTGCGGAAATACAACAGTAAGCAAAATGACAGCAGCAAAACTTGGGCTGAAATTTGTCAACTATACTTTCAGGATCATGGCCAGGGAAAAAGGGATTGCTTTTGAGGAACTGTGCCGGCTTGCTGAAACTGACAAGAGCTACGATATAATGCTTGACAAAAAGCAGATTGAGCTCGCTTCAGAAGGGAATTGTGTTCTCGGTTCCCGTCTTGCCATCTGGTTAATAGAAGATGCTGATTTGAAAGTCTTTCTTGATGCCCCAACTGATGTAAGGGCAGGGCGTATACACAGGCGTGAAGGGGGAAGCTATGATGAAGTACTTAAGAAAACAATTTTGCGGGATAAAAAAGATTCAGAGCGGTATAAAAATCTTTATAGTATTGATAATAATGATTTTTCCTTTGCAGATCTTGTAATTGACACAAGCGCCTGGTCAGCTGAAGAAGTGGCCCAGCTTATTGTGGATAAGGCTGAAAGCAGTAAAAATGGGAAAAAGTAAATTCTGGGAACCTTTTAAATTATGATTTAATTTATTTCAGCCATGAGTTATTCCCTGCAGGCTCTTTACTTTTTTAAAAAAAATCTATAATATTTAATAGTTAAATTCTTACCAGCCTAAACAGGAGCAATAAGTAATGATAATACCTCTTGATAAACTTGTTAAAAGAGAAAGAAATATATACGAACTTACCTTTGCGATAATTAAAAGAGCTGCGCAGATAACAGTTGCCGGCGCGGAAGAGGTAGAAAAAGAAGGCAACAAGGTAGTCTCAGCTGCCCTTAAACAGGTCCTTTCCGGGAAAGTTGATTACAGACGGGAGGACTAAAACTATCTGTGCAGGAAGATAGAATCCCTGTAATTATTGTATTTGGTCCCACTGCTGTCGGAAAGACAGCTTTTCTTTTAAATTTATCCAAAACAGCGGAAATTATTAATCTCGACTCACTTCAGGTCTATAAATATATGGATATTGGTACGGCAAAGCCTGATTCAGATATCAGAGAAAGGATAAAACATCATCTAGTTGACTTTCTTGAACCAGACAGGGAGTTCGGAGCTGGCGATTTTTGCGCTGCAGCAGATGCACTTTGCAGTGAAATCTATTCCAGAGGAAAAGTTCCTGTTATCTCTGGCGGCAATGCTTTTTTCCTTAAAAGCTTTATATACGGAATGCCAAAAGCTCCCAAAAGCAATGAAAAAATACGGGCCGTTATTTTGTCCAGGCTTGAAAAAGAGGGTCTTGAAATTCTTGCGGAAGAACTTGAGAAAATTGATCCTGATTATCTCAATAAAATCGGGAAAAATGACTCTTACAGGATTGCAAGAGCACTTGAGGTCTGGTACACATCAGGCCGGCCCCTTTCTTCCTATGCAATACCGGATAAGGAAAGGGAGCAATACGATTTTCTTCTCATTGGACTTTTCAGGGAAAGAGAAGAACTTTATGAAAGGATAAATATAAGGGTAGACGCAATGTTTGACGCAGGGCTTTATGATGAATTTCTCCAGCTGCGCGCAATGGGTTATGATTCCGCTTCTCCCGGCATGGGCGGAATAGGCTACAGTGAGTTTTTTGCACTTGATGATAATCCTTCTCTTTCTGTTGATGATATCAGAGAGAAGGTAAAACTCAATACAAGGCATTATGCAAAGAGGCAGATAACTTTTTTCAGGAAATTAGACAATGTATACTGGGAAAATCCGGAAAACAGCTCTATAATACTAAAAAAGGTATCTTTTTTCCTTGCGGGTTACGGTAAAAACCTTTGAAATATAAGTTGAAATCATTTAGATTATTAGTTATGAAAAAGATTTATATAATATCATTTATATTTCTTGTTTTTTCCATATCACATCTTTTCAGCCAGACTTCACAGTCCTGCGTAATAATTTATGCTTCAGGAGACGGGTTTACGCATGTGAGGGACAGGAATGATGTATATTATGATTTATTTGAAACAGATGTCCTTGGTATGGTTTTCAGGCAGGGAGACACCCTTATAACAGAACCAGGTACCATAATCGAGATTCAGGTGTCAGGTTCAAGCAATATCATAAAAATATCTGAAAATACAAGTTTCAGGATTGACACTTTTGAGGAAAAAAGCGGCAGCCTTTTTTCCCTCACATACGGCAGGATCAGGGCCAAAGTTGAAAAATTAATAGGAAGCCAGACTTTTAAGATTGACGGCAAGAGCGCTGTCTGCGGCGTCCGGGGGACAGATTTCGGATATGACATAATTTCTGATCCGTCAGGTTTTAATGATGATGATCTCCTTACCAGGATATACTGTTTTTCAGGTTCGGTTGATGTTGTAAAAAAAGGTGAGCCTGCTTTGCCTGATCAGCCGGCAGCACCTCTTGGCGAAAATTCGATAATTATTGCAGCCAATGAAATGGTTTTGATAAAATCAGGAGAGGCTGAAAAAATACTTGCCTCAACAGTTGTAACAGATGAGGTAACAGCATACTGGGATATCAATGATTTTAAAAGCAAACCGCTAAGGACAGTAACAATGGGGGATATAAGGGATTCACTTAAGGAAAAAGAATTCCAAACAAAATATAAATATTTCTGGGGCAGTATGGGAATGGTTCTGGCAGGGACAGGGCTTGAAATTATTACTTTGATTGCGGGAAATATCAGTAATACAAACAATTTTAATTCTGATTCTCCCTGGTTTCCTGTTGTTGTTACAGGGGGAGTGTTAATCGGGGCTGGTGCCGGGGGACTTGCGGCAACAGCTGTCAGATACTAAATTGCTTTCTTTACCTCTTCTTTTTCTCCAAAAACTACTGCAGTGTAAATAAAAATCTCTGTAGATTCTTCTTTCCACGCGTTTTTATCAAGACCAGCCTTGAGGCAGGCATAACCAACAAGCTCTTCTGTGTTCCATCCCTGTTCTAAAGCTACCTGGGGAAGAAGTGTGCCGGTACGCAGCCCTTTTCTTATATATACTCCGTGAAGACCAGCCTTTACTTCATCAATAGACTTAATCTTTGACATGGGAGAAAGGACTGATATTTCAATCTCGATTGAATCAAGTTCGCTTTTTTCAACCGGGGTAAATCTTGGATCGTCAAATGCGCTTGCCAGAGCCATCTCCCTGATTGTAACATAAAGGGGCCGTATTCCGACAAGATGTCCTATGCAGCCCCGCAGCTCCCCGTTTTTATGGAGAGTAACAAACGCTCCGCATTTCTTTTCAAGCGTTTCAGAGTGCGGCTTATAGACAGGTTTCCGTCCGGAAAGCTTTGCTTTTATTGTTTCCCTTGCTGTATCTGCCAATAACTTTTTATCAGCTTGTGAAAGAGTGAATTCCATTATTTCCTCATGAGTTACATTATACAGGTTTTAACCGGCTTTATCTACTGTAATTGCTGCATAGCAGACAATATTACCGTTTTCGCAGCTATATTTGGATGAATCTTTTTTCCTTAATACCTTTACCCTCGCCCCTTCTCCCGCAATTGAGAGAAGAACTGCCGCAGCTCCGATCTCTTTAAATTTTTTATAATTGCTTTTTATCATATTGTTTAAATCGTTTATATTGCCTGATTCAAGTACCTGAAGCAATTGCTCGCAATGCCCATTTGCCTCTTCTACAGGCAGATATGCGCTCATATTGGCAGATACGACAAAAAGTGTCTTTTCAAGCTTGTCGCGGAATATGGTTTTAAGCGCATCTGAAACTATTTCAAGAATTTCTTTTTTGCCGGAACCTACCAGTATTGGAACAATGTCAGCATCAGGATATAGATAGTGAATAAACGGAAGCTGCATCTCAATGCAATGTTCTTCAAGATGAGGCAGATCATTCAGCTGGAAACACGGATCAGCGTTTTCAAGTTTTTTTACCATATCTGTGTTAACCTTTATTATTCCTGTAGGAATAATAAAGGATTCAGATTCTGTAAGAAATACTTTATCCTGTTCTTCCCTGTGTACCGGCGCAATTATTACAACTGTGGATATATCTCTGCCTGCGATTGAATTGTATGCAGCAGCGGCAAGTGAACCTGAAAAGGGGAGTGCTGCATGAGGTACTATTATGCCAAAAGAACTTCCCTTTATCCCTGCTACCTCCTGAAGGAGGTATCTGATTTCTTCTGTCAGTAATTTACCATCATCAGGGTAAAAAATACCATCAACAATAGGGCCCCTGACTTTCCCTTCCGGCTGATATAAATCTGAAATTTCTGTTGTCATATATATAGTATTGGGTATTGAAAGGTAATTATCAACAGTATGTTCATTTTTATTGCATTCAAGCCTCTTCACTGTTTCGTCCAAGCAGTTTTCCAAGAATCTTTTTGTCAAGAATTATGAAAAGGTTTTTTTCCTGGGTAGGAAGCACTGTTCCTGTTTTTGCCCCTTTTGCCCGTCTTAAGTATTTAACCTGTGTATAATAGACTTCTCCCTTTCCTGAGTTCCGTCCCTTGCTGAAATAAAGTGCAAGATTCCCTCCCTCGATTAATATTTCAAGCGGAATGGATTTTCCGTTTATGTATTTTATAAATACATAGCTTCCCGGATAATCCCGCGCATGGAGCCAGTAATCATTTCCCTTTACATGTTTTCTTAAAAGAGCATCATTTTCAGTTGAAGCCTTGCCGACAAGAAATTTGTAACTTCCTGAATAAAACTGGAGGCCGGGAAGAGAACTTTTCCCAGGAAAAACATTGTTTTCTTTTTTTAACTCATCTTCACTGTTTATTTTGTTAAGCTTCTCAACATCATTAATTGCATCAAGAGAGGCAAGTGTCTCATCCAGTTTTTTAATCCTGGACTCAATATTGTTTTTTTCTTCCTGAAGGATTGACTGGGCAGCTTTTGCTTTTTTGTATTTCTTAAAATATTTCTCCGCGTTTTCTTCAGGGGTAAGAGATGTGTCAAGCTCGATTGATATCAGGTTTCCGTTGTCGAAATAGTTTTCTGTTTCAAGCCATTTGTCTGCTGGTTTAATTAAATGACTGCTGCTTAATATGAGCTGTCCGTACTGCCTGAACCGGTCAAAGCTTCCCGGGGCACCCAGTTCATCTGATACGCGATCAAGTGATGATTTTAGTATTAAAAGCTTTCTCGTGATTTTTCCGGTAATTTTCTCCCTGATTCTCTCCCTTTCGTCAGATAACCCTGCATCCGCATAATAGTTATCAATAAAAGTGTTAAACAGGTTTCCTTTTCCATTGGGATAATCCCTTACTTTATAGGTTGTCCCCTTTTTCCCACTTTCCTGTGCTTCTGCAAGTGTATCAGGTGTAGTATCAGTGCCTGCTCCTCCGGCAGCAGATTGCGCTGCATTTTCGGGAAGACAGAGTTTTCCCCCGCTGATTTCGTTCTTACCAGGTCTTCTGTAGAAAAGATCAAGTATTGTTAATTCACTGTCTGTAGCTATGATGTTGGCGCTGCCTCCCCAAAGCCTTACCCAGAGAAAGGTTTCCCATTCATCATTGTCAATTTTTATTTTAACTATCCGCTCTTTTCCAGGCTGCGTGACATAAGCAATCCTCCCGCCCAGTATCCTTGCTTTCAGAAACTGAACAAACCGCTGCTGCTTTGCCGGTTTGGGAAATCTCCTTTCGGTAAGGTTTAATCTTGTTTTACCGGGTGCAAGAGAAATAAGTAAATCTTTTTTAATTCCCCTGTCATAAAGTGATAAAAAAAGAGAGGAGAAATCAGGCTGAATTATATTCTGGATCTGGCTTCCCGTAATTTCAAGTTCAGATATAACAAGATCAATTTCTGCATTATTGAGAGACAATTTTATTCCCCGGTCTTTTTGATTTTTTCAATCTTTTCAATCTTCATCAAGCGTCTCAATAAATAAATCCGCATCACTGCTGTCAAGAAAAACAAAATAAACCATTTCCGGGTATCTGCTTGTGCCGATGAAATTTTTTACTGTCCTGTAAGCAGTAACTGCCGCCTTTTTTTTGGGATAGCCGTATACTCCTGTGGAAATGGCAGGAAAAGCAATAGTTGATAATTTTAATGCTGATGCTGCCTGCAGACATGAGAGGTAGGCTTTTTCAAGTATTGCCTCTTCTCCCATTTTTCCCCCTCTCCAGACAGGGCCTACAGTATGGACAACTTTTTTCGCGGGAAGATACCCACCTGTAGTAACAACAGCGTTTCCCGCAGGCATACCTTCAGCTCCGGGGTATTGCTCCTTTCTGATTGCTTTGCATTCTTTAAGTATTTCCGGCCCGCCTGCCCTGTGAATAGCTCCGTCAACACCTCCGCCTCCAAGAAGCTGCGAATTAGCCGCATTTACAATTGCGTCAACCTCAAGCTTTGTTATATCTCCCCTTATAACAGCAATTCTGTCACTGTGCAGATATTCCACAATATCCTCCTTTCAAGATTTTTATTATTTCCCCTGACATATAAAAAGAGCCTGTAACAACAATTAGCCCTTTTTTTCCGGCGCTTTCAGATGCCCTGGCAAGGGCTGATGCAGGGATAGTCTCAAGCGATACTTTTTTATCAATCACCTGCTGTTTTAAATAATTATAAGACATTTCAGGGCTGCTTTTTTTAAAAACCCCCGGAGTCGAAATAATAATTTCTGAAAAAAGGGGGGCAAGTATCTGAAGAATTTTTTTATAATTCTTGCCCTCTATTGAACCGAAAAGCAGAACCATTTTTTCGTGTTTACATACTTCTTCAAGTACAGTCCTCAGTTTTGACGCAGAACCGGGAGTGTGGGATGAATCAAGTATTATTCCAGGCAAAGAGCCGCATGGCCTTATATATTCAATCCTTCCTGGAGCTTTTGCCTCTCTAATCCCTTTCTTTACCGCTTCTGCGAAAAAATCATGTAGAAAAAAGTTTTTGGCAAATAGTTTTTCATGATAAAAAACCCCACTGCAAAGTTCTCCCTGATAAAGTTCCACTTTTGGACAATCCCTGCATTTTTCGACTGCCTTGCTAACAGCTTTTATGACAGCAAGAACTGCGAGAGCGCTGTTTTCTGCCTGGAATGAGCCTAAAAGCGATGTTTCAGGAGTATATTCAAAACCTTCTTCGCAATCTGATGAAAGTGTGAAAGATGTTCCCCCAAGTGATACAGCAATATTGCTTATCTGCATTGCATCGGAAAGTACTGTCAGCCTGCTCCCTTTTTCAGCGGCAGCATTCTTTAAAACCTCCAGCGCGGCATCAGGCTGCCTTGCTGTAACAGCATCAACAGAATTTTTAATAATGCCTGCTTTTTCAAGCGCTATCTCTTCAATCAAGCTGCCGAGGATCTCCTGATGTTCAAGTTCCAGAGGGGTTATGACAGAGCATAAGGGGGTAATAATATTTGTAGCATCAAGCCTGCCGCCGATCCCTGTTTCAATTACAGCCCAGCTGCACATCTGCTGCCTGAAGATTAAAAACGCAAGCAGGGTAAGAAGTTCGAATGTAGTAGGTGGCGTTTCAAACGGAAGAATGTTTTTTTCAAGGAAGTTTTTTATCAGGCTGATGCTTTTTATATAAATGTTGTCGCTGAAAAATTTACCGGAATGTGTAATTCTTTCCCTGTATGTCAGAAGGTGGGGAGAGGTGTAAAGCCCTGTCTTAAAGCCGCAGTTTTCAAGGATTGATGCCGCATACGATGCGGTTGATCCTTTCCCCTTTGATCCTGCGATATGGATAAGGTTAATCCCCTCATGCGGGCTTTCAAAAGCGGCAAAAAGGTATTTTACCCGGTCAAGCCTGTATTCCCTTTCATAGAGTGTTGTTTTCTTTTCAAGGTTTGTAAAAGATTCAAGATAGTAAAAAGCTTCATCAACAGAGGAAAAATCTGTGCTCATATAGTTATAATGTTTTATTCCTCATACGCAGCGCACCTGCATGGGTATTAAATCCTTCATAATCAGCAAGCGCAATTACATGGGGAGAGATTGCCTCAAGCCCGTTTTTGTCCGCGGAAATCAATGAAGTAGATTTTGTAAAGTCTCTTACAGATACAGGTGAAAAACTCTTTGCCATTCCTCCTGTGGGAAGGACAGCGTTCGGCCCGGCTGAATAGTTTGCTATGGAAAATGGAGTATCCTGCCCCAGTAGTATCTCACCTGCGTTTCTTATCAGTTTTGCATCTTCAGAAGGGTTTTTTGTCGCTATCTGAAGGTGTTCAGGTGCATAGATATTTACAATACCGGCAGCCTCTGCCATATCTGATGTAAGAATAATCCCGCCGTATCCCTTAAAAACATCAGACAAAAATGTTTTTCTCGGCCGGGGAACTTTTTCAATAATGGATGAGAGATATTTACTAACCTTCTGGGCAAGCTCATCTGAATCTGTGATTAAAACAGCGGAAGAGTCTGACCCGTGCTCCGCCTCGATCAAAAGATCAAGTGCAGCCCTGTATGGATCTGCTTCAGAATCGGCAAGAATAACAGATTCTGATGGGCCTGCGGGAAGGCCTACATCAATCTTTCCGTAAAGAAGCCTTTTCGCGGCTGTTACATAAACGCTTCCAGGCCCTGTAATCTTTACAACCGGTTTTATCGATTCTGTACCATATGCAAGAGCCGCGATCACCTGAGCCCCTCCAACCCTGTAAATCTCATTAATTCCGCAGAGCCTTGCCGCATAAAGTGATGCCGGATCCACTTTTCCATCGCTGTCAGGGGGAGTTGCAACGCACACCCTCTTTACTCCAGCTTCAACCGCAGGAACACAGAGCATGTAAAGCATTGAGGGGAAACTTCCCCTGCCGCGGGGAACATAAAGAGCTGCCGAATCTATCGGACTTACCCTCTCTCCCGCAAATATCCCTGGCCTTATCTCAAAGCTCTCAATACCTTCAGGCAGCTGCCTTCTGTGATATTCCCTTACATTTGCTATTGAATAAGAAAGAGCCTCCTTAATGGCTGCCGGGAGAGCTTTTTCAGCTTCATCATATTCCTTTTCTTTTACTCTTAACGGAATTTTTGAGAGATCTACTTTATCAAACTGTTTTGTATATTCTATCAGGGCGCTGTCTTTATTTGCTTTAACTTCCTCAATTATTCTCCCTACAGATTCCAATACCCCGTTTATATCAGTATCAGACCTTGAGAGAATCCTCTCTCTGTCCGCGGGGGGCAAATTATCCCATTTCCAGAAATTTATCCTTATCATTCAGCTGCTCCGCTATTCGATTTTTTCCTGTCCTGATTGATCTTAATATAAAGTCTTTCAAGGTTATACCGCAATAGAATTATTTTTTTATCTTTTTCTTTCTGAATATTATACAGGAGGTAGTATTTTTTCCTTAAAGGGGCAGTGTTTTTCGCGATTATTCTGTTGATCTCACTGCTGTCAAGGAGGGTGTATTCTTCTAGCGGTTTAAGTATCTTGACAAGCCGGATGAAAATAAATACCCAGGCTGCGAATGCCATAAGGATTAAGGGGATTACTATCAGCATATTTTTACCATTAAATATGATAAAATATGATAAACCTGCCGCAGAAGATAATCCCGAGAATAAAAAAATAATGATAAAAAGATGGAACATTTCCTTTCTGATTGTCTCTGTTCTGTTGGTTTTTCCCATTTATCAAAGGATTATATTTCAAAAGCGCTATTTTTAAAAGATATTGACTTGACCAGTATATAATCTTTCAATATTATTTGCGTTTATTTTTTAAATATGATCAAATATCACGAGGTAAAAAAATATGATTAACGGAAAACAACTTTTTGAAAAACTAAATAAAAAAGGGAGTGATTTTCTTGGTGTCCAGTCACCTATTTTAGGCGGTGCCATGTCATGGATATCAACCCATCAGCTTGTTTCTGCCATCTCAAATGCCGGAGGGTTCGGCGTAATTGGAGGAGGCAACATGCCGGTTGAGCTTTTTGCCGAAGAGATCAAAAAAACACAATCCCTCACAAAAAACCCGTTTGGCGTAAATATGATAACAATCGCGCCTAATTTCTCACCGCAGCTTGATTACGCCTGTAAAATTAAAGCTCCGTTTATAACATTTGCCGGAGGACTTCCTCCCCGCGATGCTTATGGCAAAGTGAAAGACGCAGGCAGTAAACTTATCTGCTTCGCCCCCTCACTCAAGGCGGTTGACATGCATATCAGGCTTGGGGCCGATGCCATAATCATTGAAGGGCACGAAGCAGGCGGCCATATAGGGCCTGTCGCTACCAGCGTACTTGCCGAGCAGATCCTGCCCCAGGTAAAAGATGTTCCAGTCTTTGTCGCAGGCGGAATCGGAAGCGGCTTTCTTATGGCTCATTACATGCTTATGGGAGCGGCAGGAATCCAGCTCGGCACGCGATTTGCCGCATCAATAGAGTCTCCTGCCCATAAATCATTCAAAGAAGCTTTTGTAAAAGCGACAGCAAAGGATGTCCAGCCATGCGCGAAATTCGACCCAAGAGTTCCGGTTATACCGGTAAGGGCGATTATGAATGACGGGTTCAAGGAATTTACAGCTTTGCAGCTTGAACTTATTAAAAAACTTGAAGCAGGAGAAGTAACTACAAGGGAAGCAGGACTTAAACTTGAAGAGTTCTGGATCGGATCATTAAGAAGGGCTGTTGTAGACGGGGATGTAAAAGCAGGTTCGCTGATGGCTGGCCAGAGCGTTGATTTTGTAAAAGAAATTATTTCTGTCAAAGCGATAATAGAAGAAGTCAAGAGCGAGGCAATTAAAGAATTTGATAAGGTAATATCCTATATTGGATAATTTTAATAACCACTATAGTTAACCGGACAGGTATATTTATATGCAGGCGCGCTTGTCTGCATATAAATAAAAATATGCTGTAAATAATGCGGTCGTTTCCTGTAACCCGCGTAAACAAAACAAGGAGTTTCCGTGACAAATGAAGTTTTATGGTTTGCCTCCCTATTTATCAATTTTACTTTTATTCTCTTGTTCTACCGTTTTTTAGGGAAAACAGGCCTTTTTATCTGGATACCAATATCAGTAATACTTGCCAACATTGAAGTACTTAAAACTGTTGAGATTTTCGGGTTTACAAATACACTTGGCAATATAATATACGCCACATCCTTTCTTGTTACTGACATACTTTCTGAAAACCATTCAAAAAAAGAAGCTGAAAAAGCTGTCTTTGCCGGATTTTTATCACTTGCCGCAATGACAATACTGATGAATATAGCTATCCGTTTTACCCCTGCTGAATCTGACTTTGCAAATAAACATTTAAACGCAATATTTACTGTAATGCCGCGGATAGCATTTGCAAGCCTTGCCGCCTTTTTATTGTCTGAATATCATGATATATGGGCTTACAGCTTCTGGAAAAATAAATATTCCGCAAAAAAATATATCTGGATAAGAAACAACGCAAGCACAATGGTAAGCCAGCTGATAGACAGCGCAATTTTCACGCTGATTGCGTTCGCTGGAGTCTTTAACAGCAAAACACTGGTTGAAATATTTCTGACAACTTACATAATGAAATGGATAGTAGCAGTTCTTGACACTCCTTGCGTATATATCGCAGAGAGCTGGTTCAGAAAGGGGAAAATCCCGGATTGATACTGGAATTATCCCGGAAGGAGCTGCAGCAATTTTAAATCAGAACGGAGGAAAAGCAAAATGAAATTCTGCTGGGTAACCTTAAGGGTAGAAAATATGGAAAAATCGCTTGAATTCTATCAGGGAGTACTTGGGCTTCCGGTCAGCAGCCGCCACAGCGGCGTTGGCACTGAAATTGTGATGCTTGGTGAGGATGGCATGCCAAAGGTAGAGCTTTTCTGCAGCGGAGAAAAAATTTACGGCGACAAGGGAAAAGGTGTATCTATAGGCTTTGAGGTTCCTTCACTTGATAAGTCGCTTGAAGAGATGAAAAAGAAAAATTTCACCATAAAAGGGCCGTTCTTTCCAAACTCCCATGTGGGTTTTTTCTTTATCAGCGATCCAGACGGATATGAGATTCAGCTTGTGGAGAATGTCAAAGCCTGATCATCAATATCAAGTGATAAATCCAAATTAACTATATATCCCTGTCGAAAGATATCTCTCCCCGCTGTCGCACAGGATAGTCACAATTATTTTCCCTTTGTTTTTATCATACTCAGAGACCATTTTGGCTGCGCAGGCATTGGCGCCTGCTGAAATACCGGCAAAAATCCCTTCTGTCTTGATCAGTTCCTTGCTCATCTCTATGGCATCTTCGCTTCTTACCCTGATTATCCTGTCTATAAGAGTCCGGTCGAGATTTTCAGGTATAAAGCCTGCTCCTATCCCCTGTATCCGGTGTTTTGCTGCCTGCTCGCCTGAAATTACTGATGATTCCCATGGCTCAACTGCTGCGATTTTTACAGCGCTTTTTTTTCTTTTGAAATAACGGCCGCAGCCTGAAACTGTGCCTCCTGTTCCTACACCTGCTACAAACCAGTCAATTTCACCGCCTGTATCTTCCCAGATTTCTACCCCTGTAGTCCTGTAGTGTGCTTCAGGATTTGCCTTGTTTGAAAACTGCATAGGGATAAAACTTTCCCTGTTTGATTCAGCAATTTCCTGCGCCTTTTTTATCGCACCAGACATTCCCTCATCAGCAGGAGTTAAAACTACTTCCGCACCCATTGCATAGAGGAGGTTTCTTCTTTCAATGCTCATGGACTCAGGCATTGTTAGAATAAGACGGTATTTTTTAACTGCGCACACCAGGGCAAGACCTATCCCCATATTGCCGCTTGTAGGTTCGACAATTACGCTCTCAGGTTTTAAAATACCTTCTTTTTCCGCGGTATTTATCATATAAAGTGCAGCCCTGTCTTTAACGCTTGATGCAGGATTCATGAATTCAGCTTTTGCAAGCACAAGATTTCCGGTTTCTTCAGAAATTTTTCTCAACTTGATCAGCGGTGTTTTACCGATTGTATCTAAAATAGTTTCAGAAATTGTCATAATTCCTCCAGGAACAGTAGGATATAAACATTTATCGTTTAAAGGATAATTATATTCAATAGATTCTTCAATAAAAAATTAAATAAATTTGCAGATTTCATGACTTTATGGCACAATATGATTATGGATAACAGAATACAGGAAATTAAAAAAATTGAAAGCTTGATAAAGGATACCGCGCTTGATGCGGATTCCCAT
>JAVEZE010000061.1:0-14766 GCA_034003145.1 Spirochaetia bacterium | reverse complement strand
ATCAGATTCCAAGATTTGAGTAGATTCTTGAAACAATCGGTATCAGGATTATCAGGGTAATCGGGTTTGAGGCAGATGACCTTATCGCAACTTTTTCAAGGCTGTGCAGCGAGGAAAAAAAGAAGTGCAGGATTATAACAGGCGACAAAGACCTTATGCAGCTTGTAGATGATTATACAAAAGTGCTGCGGCCTGATAAAACCGGTTATGAAGAGCTGGGAAGCGATGAAGTTTTCACCCACTACGGGGTATATCCCAATCAGATAAAGGATTATCTGTCGCTTACCGGAGATTCTGCTGACAACATTCCCGGGGTAAGGGGGATAGGCCCGAAAAATGCCGCATCGCTGCTTCTTAAGTACGGCAGTCTTGAAGGGATCTACAGCAATATTGAGGAAATAAAGGGGAGCGCTAAAACAAAGCTTGAAGAGGGAAAGGAAAACTGCCTGTTAAGCCGCGAGCTTGTAGCGCTGCGTAATGATGTAGCGCTTGATTCTCTGCCTGAAGACTTTTTACTTGACAAGATTGACTTTGCAGGCGCTGTCCCCCTGTTTGAAGCGGAAAACGCTAAAAGCCTTGTATCGTGGGCTGCGCAAAAAGCAGGGATTGCAGATGCCGGCACAGATACAGATGCCGGTGAGGCTACAGCCGAATCCGGAGATTCAGGTGAATCGCGGGATTCTGCTGCAGCTGCGTCCAAAGATGCATCGCGGGATTCAGGTGCCGGCGCATCCGGAGATGCAGGAGATGGACCAGCAGGTGTACAGGCAGGCTTATCCTCCGATAGTGGGTTAAATAAAAGACTCCCGAACCAGCAAAAAGCTTTTTCGCTTTCTGATTATTTTAACCCTGATGAGGAAGCAGTTCTTAAAGAGAAAGGATCATATACTTCAGTTACAGATATACGCTCTCTTGACAATCTGATGGAACAGATTAAAAAAAAGAAAATATTCTCATTTGATATTGAAACAGACTCACTTGATACCCTGAAAGCAAATCCTGTAGGTTTTTCTGTGTCAACAGAATCAGGCTGCGGCTTTTATATTCCTCTTGTCGCGGAAGGAAAGGAAATACTTCCTGAAACTATTGTGAAAAACCGTCTCAGGGCAATACTTGAGGATAAAACACTTAAACTGATCGGACAGAATATAAAATACGATTACAAAGTGCTGCGCAAATGGGGCATAAAACCGCTCAATATATGGTTTGACACAATGATCGCTTCCTGGCTTCTTAACAGCCGCCTTACATCAAACGGTATGGATTATCTTGCAGAGTATTATCTTGAATACACGACAATACATTTTAAGGATATGGTGCCGGAAGGAAGCACATTTGCACAGGTACCACTTGATAAGGCAACCGGCTACGCGGCAGAGGATGCCGACATTACTTACAGGCTCTACCGGGTTTTCAACAGACAGATTGAAAAGCGTAAAATGGGTAAACTTTTCTTTGATCTTGAGATGCCGCTTGTCATGATTTTATCTGAAATGGAGCTTGAAGGGGTGAGAATCCGCCGTGATGTTCTTGAAACCTATGGTAAGGAACTCGGCGTCTCGATAGGATCACTTGAAAGCGAGATCCATCTTCTGTGCGGAAAGGTTTTTAACGTAAGCTCTCCCAAGCAGCTTCAGGAGGTTTTATTTACCGACCGGCAGCTTAAGCCGGGCAAAAAGACCAAGACAGGATATTCGACAGATAATTCTGTACTTGAAGAGCTTTCAGGGAAAGACCCTGTTCCTGCGCTTGTTTTAAAATACAGGGCTCTTTCAAAACTTAAATCAACCTATGTGGATGCCCTTCCGCTCCTCGCGGAACAGTCAACATCAAAGATACATACTACCTACAGGCAGACAGGAACAGCTACCGGAAGGCTTTCAAGTATTAATCCCAATCTGCAAAATATTCCCATAAAGGATGAGGAGGGGAGAAAGATAAGAAAGGCTTTTATCCCATCTGCAGGCCGTGTTTTTATGAGCGCTGACTATTCCCAGATAGAACTTGTTGTCCTTGCCCATCTTTCAGAAGATCCAGAACTTTTAAGGGCTTTTAAAGAAAAAATTGATGTCCACACACTTACCGCCTCTCTTATTTTTGACATATCGGCGGAAGATGTGACGCCTGAACAGAGAAGGATTGCAAAAACAATAAATTTCGGTGTAATGTACGGTATGAGCGGCTTCCGCCTGGCAAGGGAACTTCAGATACCTAGAAGCAGGGCGGATGAGTTTATAAAATCCTATTTCCAGAGGTACAGTTCAATCCGTCAATTTATTGATTCAACTGTAAAGTTTGCGGAAGAAAACGGGTTTGTCAAAACCATACTTGGAAGGGAAAGGTATATTGACGGGATAAACAACAGCAACAAAAATGTAAAAAGCGGAGCAGAAAGGATAGCGGTTAATACGCCTATACAGGGCTCTGCCGCTGATATTGTAAAACTTGCAATGATACGGATCAATTCGAGGATGGATAAAGAAAAACTTAAAGCCAGTCTTGTTCTTCAGGTACATGATGAGCTTATATTCGAAGTTCCTTTTAATGAGATCGATAAAATGAAAACACTTTTAAAGGATGAGATGGAATCAGTTATGAAATTAAAAGCTCCTTTGAGAGTTAGTATAGAAACCGGCGAAAGCTGGGGGGAGATGCACTGATGATTGTTGGAATAACAGGTAAGTATTGTTCAGGAAAAAACTCTGTAGCTGCAGAATTTGAGAGAAGAGGATATTATCATATTGAAGTTGACAAACTCGGGCATGCAGCGCTTGATCTTAAAAAGGATGAAATTGAAAAAGCTTTTGGAAGTTCAGTAATAAAAGAAGGAAAAGTCAACAGGGCAGCTCTTGGAAAGATTGTTTTTAAAAGCAGGGAAATGAAACACATTCTTGAAAAAATTGTTCATCCGGAAATGACACTGATGGTAAAAAAACTGATTGAAGATAACAAGGGGAAGAATATCCTTATAAACGCCGCCATCCTTGCCCAGATGGGGCTTCACCGCTTTTGCGATATTGTGGTATGGGTAATAGCTCCTCTTTTAAAAAGGGTTGAAAGGGCCCTGATGAGGGACCAGCTTCCTCCGGGAGCAGTTTTGGACAGAATTATCACTCAAAGGAAGCTCAAATCTAATCTAACAAGAAAAGATGTCGATACTTATAATATAAACAACTCTGGAAATGTAGAAAAAATAGTTTCCAGTGTCGATAGGGTTTTAAAATTAATTGATTCAAGGAAATAAAACCTATATGGAACAGCAAAAAATATTATGGATTATTCTTTCGGTTGCGGTACTGCTCCTTGCAGTGCTAGGAACTATTCTTTTTGTATTTGGGCCTTCAACTCAAGACAGCGCCCTTGTATCATCCGGAAAAGATCTGAATTCAGGTAGTTTTGATCCTGTGGAATGGGCAAGATCAAGCGAAGAATATCCAGGTGTTGTAGAAACCGAAACAGCTGGTTCTTCTGAAGGTAATGAGGATTTTATTGTAATTTACGGAGAAGGCCTTGGAAAGGATGAAGTTCCTTTTAATGATGTTAAAGAAGCAGATTCCGCTGTAGTTACACTTAATGTAAAAAAAGCAGAACCGGCTGCCGCTCCAAAAGAGACAGCTGTATCGCCGCCTGCTCCGGCTCCTGTTAAACCTGCCCCCGCAGCAGTGAAAAAACCGGCTCCTCCTTCTCCAAAGAAAGTTACAGAATACTGGATTCAGGCAGGATCATTTTCATCCAGGACAAAAGCGGAAGAAGCCAGAAAGCTTTTGGCTTCAAAAGGTTTTAGCGCTACTCTTCAGACAAAACTTGTTGACAGCAAAACCTTTTACAGGGTAAGGGTAGGAGCGTATCCGGCAAAGGAAGAGGCAGAGAAATTCCTTTACTGGGTTAAGGATATAGACGGATTTTCGCAAAGCTACATATCACAGGTGCAGGTGATGAGATAGGGTAGCTTTAAGGCTGCTGCAGCAGATATAAAAAGCAGATGAAAAAAGCAGATGACACTGTAGAATTCTTCTGCTTTTTTTTAGCTGCTGAGATTATTCTTTTCAAGATCAAGAAGCTTTTTTTTGATATCAAGGCCTCCTCCGTATCCGACCAGATCGCCGCTGCTTCCTATTACCCTGTGGCATGGAATAAAAACAGGAACAGGATTTCTGTTGTTGGCAAGCCCTACTGCCCTTGCTGCTTTATCATTACCTGATGCGGCAGCTATATCCCTGTAGCTTGCGGTTTCCCCATACGGTATTTTTTCAAGAAGGTTCCAGATTTTTTTCATATAATCTGTCCCGTCAGGATCAAGAGGGAGGGTGAAAACCCTTAAATTGCCTTTAAAGTAGGCATCAAGCTGATTAAATGCTTCCCTGATAACACCAGTCTCCTTTATTTCAGCATCAGGTATGGTTTTATGATTTTCAAAAAGCAGATATTTGATCTTACCTGACTCCTCTGCTATCCCAATTTTTCCAAGTATTGTTTTGTGAAAAAAAATATTCATTTATTTTACATCTCCAGTTTCTGCCTGAGGCATTATATATTTGAGTGCGCAAGACAGAATGCAAAATGTGATATAACCTGATTTGTATTGCGCAGTTTGCGGCAGTCTAAACCTTATCCGACAGTAATATTGTAGACAGAAGAGAAAACCTTCCCTTTTTCAAGCGCTATAATCCCTTCTTTTTTTGTTATGTCAGGAGAAGAGCCTGCCAGCGGCATAACCCCGTACCATGGCTCAATACATATAAACGGAGCATCTCCCTTTGGCGACCATATGCCGAGACATGGAAATCCTTTAAAGTCAAGTTTTACAAAACGGCCTGATTTCCTGCTTTTAAGGGAAACGCTTCTTGACTTGTGATCTTTGAGTACAATTGCCCCTTTGTCAAAAAGCTCTTTTTTAACTGATACCCAGTCGCTTTTATCAAGAAACATTTCCGATTCACCGCTTAACAGGTTGTCCTTGTTAAGAAAATATCTTTTAACAGTCTCTTTTTTCTTGAAAAGAATATCATAATCTTCTTTTTTATCGCTTTCATCCGCTGGTACTTTGAACCCGGGGTGGGCGCCAATGGAAAAGTATATTGTTTTTGAATCGCTGTTTTTTACCAGGTATTCAACTGAAAGGGTATCCCCTTTTACCCTGTAACCAACTGACAATGTAAAACGGAACGGATAAATCGCAAGTGTCTCTTCGCTCTCTGTAATTTCAAACCTGATATAATCTGATTTTTCCTCAACAAGTTTAAATTCTTTAGTCCAGATAAATCCATGATTCTCAAGAGGATAAGTTTTTCCCTCAAATTCATAGCTTTTATCCGGAATGCTTCCAATAATTGGAAAAAGAAGGGGAGAGTGTTTTGGCCAGAATGCAGGATCTGCCTGCCACAGGTATTCAGTCCCGTCCTTGCTTTTTATGCTTGTAAGTTCAGCTCCCTTTGTTTTCGCGGAAATTTCAATTTTATCTGTTTTAATTGTAGGCATGTCATTCCTCCTGTAAATACATTATAATCTCCCTTGTTCTTTTTTGGTATATAAATCAATAATGTAAAAGAAATCTGTATTGGGTTTATAAGGCTTTATTACAGAATTAAACAGGATAAAGATGTCATTAAAAAATAAAATACTGGTGCCTTTCCGCACACTTAAAGAGTTTAACCCGAATACCAGGTCCTGCGTTGTTCTTGAACCGCTTTGGGGTATTCCATTCAATCTCTATATAACCTATGCATCGCTTTATATGCTTGCACTCGGCCTTACCAATAAAGAGATAGGCCTTGTTTCTGCTGCAGGCCTTACATTCCAGATGATTTTCGCCCTTACCGGCGGGTTTATTACTGACAGATTAGGAAGACGGCTCACTTCTTTGATATTCGATATAACTGCCTGGACTTTACCGACCCTGATCTGGGCAGCGGCACAGAATATCCATTATTTTATGATCGCGGCAATCCTGAACGCGACTGTAAGGATTGTACAGAACTCCTGGAACTGCCTGATGATTGAAGACGCAAAGGCAGAGGAGCGGGTTCATATTTACTCATGGGTTGAGATCGCTAATATTCTGGCAGGTTTTTTCGCCCCTTTCGCTGGATGGCTTATATTGAGATTTTCACTTGTTCCAACTGTAAGGGCGCTGTACCTTTTCGCCTTTGTATCAATGACAACAATGATTTTAACAAGACATAAACTGACAACTGAAACAAGAACAGGGCTCATAAAGATTGAAGAATCAAAAAGATATACAGTATCCCGGACATTCAGGCAATACCCTGTCGCGATCCGCCTTCTTGTCACAAACCCGGCAGCCCTTGTTGCTTTTATACTGGTTCTTCTTAACAACATCCACATACAGCTTAAAAATATTTTTCTTGGAATTATCCTTAACCGGGGCATCGGCCTTCCCCAGGCCGACCTTGCGGTTTTTCCGGCTGTAACCTCGGCAATTGTCCTTTTTATCTATATTTTTATCATGCCTTCACTCGGCAGGGGCGACCCCAAAAAACCCCTCCTTTTTGGGTTTATTGTATTGATATTAAGCTATGGAATTCTTCTTGCTGCCCCTCATGGCAGTTTTTTGTTTGCAATGATTTCAACAATTATCGGAGCTGCCGGTTATGCAGTTGTTACCCCGTTTATCAACAGCTATTTCGCAAATCAGGTTGATGATAACCACAGGGCAAAAACCATGTCTATTGTTTACGCAGTTATATACGGCGGAACTGCCCCTTTCAGCTACCTGGCGGGGATGATGTCAGCCTTAAACCCGCGGTTTACAGCTGCTTTACTTTTGTTTGTGTTTTTATCAGGGATTGGGTGCCTCGGCATATTGAAAAAGCTTGAAAAGCTGGAAAAGAAAACCGGCTCTGATGTATTATCATGATATCAATTTCATGCCGGAGTTGTTTTGGCAGATACTCCCTGCCTGACCGCTGCCTGCGACCTGAACTTTGTCGGAGGCATTCCTTTTATCTCTTTAAACGTATGGCAGAAATGGCTTAAGTTGTTGAACCCTGCTTTAAAAGATATATCAAGGACAGTCTCATCTGTGGTGACAAGCATCTCTCCCGCTTTCTCGCACCTGAGTTTATTAAGATATCCGATAAATGTTTCACCAGTTTCTTTTTTGAATAAAGCGTGAAAATGGCTTCTGCTCAAAGGTGAAAACTGCAGTACATTTTCAATCGTAATCCTGTTCATGTAATCAGCTTCCAGATACATAAGCACATCCTGTATATGGCTGTTGGAAAGCGGTTTCCCCATCTCTCCCCTTATCGGAATCTTGAACTCCCTGTCCCTTATTACAGTAACAAGCAGCTCTATAAGTTTAAGCCTTATTGTCCAGGAATAACCCCTGTACCGCTTTGTAAACTCCCATCTCATGCTTTCAAAAAGCTTTAATATCCTCTCTGAGCCTATGCGGGAGAGCCTGAGCAAATTCCCTTTTTTAAGATAAAGCTTGATCTGCCCAAGTATGAAAAGAGCCTCTTTTTCAATATTGACAGATGCGGAAAAAAGCTCTTCCGAAAAATATAATTGATACAGTCTTATTTCATTCCCCTTTTCATAACTGATGCAGTGCTCCTGTCCTGCCGGATAAAACAACAAATCACCCGCTGTTATACTTTGAGAATTACTTTCTGTACAGTATAGAATTTCATGAAAATCATGGGAAATTTTTGTGACATTTGCTTTGTTTTTTTCATTTATTACAATATTTCTTACGAAAAACAGCAGTTTCATATAATTAAATTATTGCATAAAAGATTGAATCAGACAATAGCACAAAAAGTGTGGATAATACCGGAAGATATCCTTTGCAGGATGTGTTATTTTATAATCACTTTTTATTATAAGGAAGGACTATATGGAAAATAAAAGAGTAGTCATAACAGGAATGGGGACAATAAACCCTCTTGGAAATAATGTTGAAGAGACCTGGAAAAATGTCCTTGCCGGAAAATCAGGCGTTGGGCCGGTTACAAAGTTTGATCCGTCCAATATCCCCTGCAAAATAGCAGCCGAGATAAAGGATTTTGATTATAAAAAATACTATACAGAGGAACAGCTTAAACTGACGAAAAGGATGGATCTTTTCTGCCACTATGCAGCTGCCGCCATGAAAGAGGCCCGTGAATCATCCGGGATAGTTGTCAAAGATCCCTATAGAATCGGGATAAGCATAGGAAGCGGTGTAGGGGGCCTTAGTGTACAGCATGAGAATTCAATTGCTCTTGTTACAAAAGGCGCCAGAAGAATAAGCCCTTTTTATATTCCCCTTTCAATCGGCAATATGGCGGCAGGGCTGCTGAGTATGCTCTACGGTTATAAAGGGCCGAATCTTAGTGTTCAGACCGCATGCGCGACAGCAAATCACGCAATAGCAATATCAGCTATGATAATAAAATCCGGAATGGCAGATGCCATGTTTGCAGGCGGCGCAGAAGGGACAATATCGGAGCTTGCCTTAGGCGGATTTTCCAACATGAGGGCAGTGTCAACAAGAAATGATTCACCTGAAACCGCATCCCGCCCGTTTGACAGGGACAGGGACGGGTTTGTAATGGGAGAGGGTGCAGGTGTGCTTGTCCTTGAGGATTATGATCATGCCAAAAAAAGAGGGGCCAATATAATATGCGAGCTTATTTCGGCAGGAATGACAGGCGATGCCTATGATTTTGTCGCCCCCGACCCTGAAGGAAACGGGGCCTACGCTTCCATGAAAATGGCGATTGAGATGGGAGGAATAAGGGCTGAGGATATTGATTATATAAATACTCACGGGACCTCCACTCCGGTAGGAGACCGTGCCGAGGCAAAAGCGATATTAAAACTGCTTGACGATAAGGATGATAAAGTCTGCGTCGGCAGCACTAAATCCCTGCATGGTCATATACTCGGCGCATCCTCCGCTGTTGAGGGGATTATATGCGCTCTTGCGATAAGGGACGGAAAGATTCCCGCCAATATCAACATATTCAGCCAGGACCCTGAGATCAATCTTAAATCACTTAACATGAAGGTAGTTGAAAAGGATGTCAGCATTGTCCTTTCAAACTCCTTCGGCTTTGGAGGACACAACTCTACAATAGCGCTTGGAAAAGTGAGATAACCGGTTAAGAGCCGAAAGTTTCCCGCTGCATTTTTTCACGGGCATGCTTTCGGCTTTTATAAAACCGCACCAGGTGCACTCTTTTAATCCGTGCTTTTTTATGCAAATCAGGTTAAAATATTGAAAACAGGGGGTGTATTATGAAAAAAACATTGCTGTTTAAGATAATACTGATCACCGTATTATTGTTTTCAATGAATTCTTGTATTTACATGCTGCCGTTCATGCTTGATAAAAAAGAAAAACCGTCAATACATGTTCTTATAAGAAAAAATCAGTACGAAGATGTAAAAGCCCTTCTTGCAGAAAACCCCTCTCTTGCCAATATTGCAGATACCGGGATCTCCGGCAACACACCGCTGGGAACAGCTGCCTGGGATAATACCAGCGGGCACAGCTTTATCAAGCTCCTGCTTGAATACGGGGCAGACCCGAATAAACGGGGGATCTCCTCTGACTACAGGACAAAAGGGAAACTGCCTCTTGAGATCGCCCTTGAAACACGGTCGGCAGAATCTGCAAAACTGCTTCTTGACAGCGGAGCTGACCCTGATGCATTAACCTCAGACGGTGCTCCGTTAATGGAAAAAGCATTTGATGTTAATGAAGAGATGGTAAGATATTTTATCAAAAAAGGGGCCGCGGTAAAATCTGACAGGCTGCTTTATCTTGCTATTGTAAAAAGATATTCGCCGGAGCTCTTTAAATTTTTTCAGAAAAAAGGGCTGGATATTTTCCAGATAGATGGAAACGGACAATCCCTTCTTCACATAGCAGCCCGGTTCGGCGGCACAGATATTGCCCAGGCGCTTATTCTATCAGGCCTTGATGTCAACCTTGAAGATAAAAACGGCAGCAGGCCTCTTCATTCCGGCTGTGAAGGAAGCATCTACCTGATGAAAACCGCATCTGTAGGCGGGGGAGTTGTTACTCCGGTATTCAGATCATCCATCGAAACAGCAAGACTTCTATATTTTGCAGGAACTTATGTTAACGCGAAAGATAAAAGCGGTAAAACCGCTCTTCATATCGCGGCAAAATACGGATATCCCGATATTGTGAAATTTCTTGTGGAAAAAGGAGCTGATCCTGCGGCAGCTGACAACTTAGGATATAACGCACTTCACTATGCGGCGGCAGGGCTTGATGTTAATATCCAGAATTCCGGTTACATCCCTTACCATCAGGATAATCCTGCTATTGCAGAGTATCTCATAAACAGGGGGCTTGATGTAAACAGCCGTACCGGATCAGGTGAGAGCGTCCTTGATATAGCGAAAAAATCAAACGCTTCTGCTGATTTACTCCGGTTACTTATATCTAAAGGGGCAAAGTAAGGCATGTGAGGTAAAAGCGCAGCTGTGCAGGTTTTTTCGTCTACATATGTGCACTGCTGTTTTTTGTGGTATAATTAATATCAGATGGAGAAGACTATGCCGCTGCCGAAAGAAAAGAATAAAGATTATTTTACCTATGCGCAGTATAAAGGCTGGCCGGAGGAAGAGAGGTGGGAAATTATTGACGGACAGGCCTATGACATGAGCCCGGCTCCGGGTACGACGCACCAGGAAATATCTGTAGAAATTACTCGTCAGATTGCCAATTATCTCATTGATAAGCCTTGCAAGGTTTTTGCAGCCCCTTATGATGTTTTTCTCCCAGAGGACGGGGAAACAGAGGATGAGACAAGTACCATTGTTCAACCTGATATCACTGTATTCTGTGATCTTTCAAAATTGAGTGAAAGAGGATATACCGGCCCTCCTGACATTGTTATTGAAATATTATCTCCATCTAATGCCTCATGGGATTTGATAAAAAAACTCGCGCTTTATGAAAGAAAAGGGGTTAAGGAGTACTGGATAATCCATCCATCCGATAAAATAGTGTGGAAGTATGTCCTTGCCAAAGAAAGTTACGGCAAACCATTTATATATGATGAGAAAAATACCCCATCCTTTGATCTTTTTCCTGACTTTAAACTTAACCTGCGCAAGGTATTTGGTTTGCCTGAAAATCAGGTTGAAACTGTGAAAGAAGGCCCCTATCCCTCTTCAGCGCGGAAAAAATCATCAAGAAAGAGTAAGCAGCAATAAACAGACTGTTTATTCAGTTTTTTGTTTCATCTATTTTGATTACAGGAACACAGTTTTTGGGATGAATAAAAAATCTTGTAAGCCAAAGGTGAATGGTTTTGGCAATTTCCTGCTGCCGGAAACCCTTGATGTAATTTTATTCCCCTCAATATCAATGGATAATTCAGTTTATTTGTAATGTCATTTGTGATATATTGACATTATAAGTATTGCAGGAGCTGTGCCGCTGCCAGAATAAAAGTAATCCCATAGATAAACCCTGTAAAGTTTTGCTGCCACTTATGATTTTTTCATCCCTGAAAAGGGGTATTCAGAAAATAAGACAAGTGCCATTGTTAAGACTTATATTCTGGCATTCTGCGATCTCTAAAATTGAAGGTGAAAAAAGGAAGTTCAAAAACCATGAACAATTTTCAGAACATAAATAATAAGTATAAAAGTTACTGTCCTGTTCCAATGGTACCGGGACCGGTAACAATGCATCCTGAAGTAGGATTACTGGCAGGGGCAGATTACGGTTCAGGCAACCTCGAAGCTGATTACCGTGTTTTATACCGTGAGACTTCAGAAAAACTTGCCTGCCTGATGGGAACTGAGAATGATGTTGTCTTGTTGACAGGGGAGGCTATGCTTGCCCTGTGGGCAGGGCTTAAAAATGTTCTTAAACCGGGAGACAGGGTTGTTTCAGTTATAACAGGGATTTTCGGAGAAGGGATCGCTGATATGGCAGAATCCATAGGCGCTGTAGTTGAAAGAATCAACCTCCCTTATGACACAACAATCTCTGATCTTTCAGAAATTGAAAAAAGGATAAAAGCGGTAAAACCTTTACTGATTACAGCAGTTCACTGCGATACCCCTTCAGGCACGTTAAATCCTCTTGCCGGGCTTGGCGCATTAAAAAAGGAACTTGATGTACCTCTTTTTTATGTTGATGCGGTTGCATCTCTCGGGGGAGCCCCTGTTGAGGCTGATAAATGGAATATTGATTTTCTTCTCTGCGGAGCCCAGAAGTGTCTATCTGCGACTCCGGGTGAGTGTTTTTTATCAGTAAGCGATGCTGCCTGGGATATTATTAAAAAGGTAAAATATCAGGGATATGATGAACTGCTCCCCTATAACAATATTGCTCAAAAGGTAAAATTCCCATATACACCGCACTGGCACGGTGTTGCTGCGCTGAATAAAGCTGTTTCCCTCCTTTATGAGGAGGGGATTGAAAATGTTTTCAAACGGCATGAAAAAGCAGCCAATTTCTGCCGGGAAGAGTTTCAGCGCAGGGGTTTTATCCTGTATCCTGATAAATCTGCCATTTTATCCCCAACTGTTACTTCAGTTTATATTCCCAAAGGGCGGGACAGTAAAATCTTTCTTAAAAAGCTCAGAAATGAGGGGCTTGCTGCAGCAGGAGGGCTGGGAAAACTATCAGGAAAGGTTTTCAGGTTCGGCCACATGGGAAATCAGGCAGATATTGAGCTTCTGCAGAAAGCATTTGAAATTGTTGACAGGGTAATGAAAAATCATCCTTAGCATGCTCCAATCAATAATAGTTAAGAAACTTTTACTTTCCCCTTAGCCGCAGCTGTAATTGCAAGAGCCAGGGACAGAAACATTCCGATAATCGGCAATGATTTTACCCAGAAACCGGGAAATATTGATTCAAGGCTGCTTATCAGCGGGGTGATTTTAGGGAGGATCCCGAAAATACCGCCTGTAAGGACTGCGCTGAATGACCAGGATGGAGAAAGTGTTTTCTTGTTGATTACAAAAAGCGCAATAAACATCGCAGGAACAATTCCGGCTGTATAGAATTCAAATGCCTCAAGAAGCAGGCCGATAATATCCCAGTTTCCCCAGAACGCAGTCAGGTATCCGAGAACCCCCAGAACAAGAACAATATTTCTGGTAAGGAGAACCCCTGATTTACCATTGCTTTTTGTACTTTTTGAATATTTTTTTGTGAGCGGATTGATAATATCATATTCAATAATACTTGCAGTCATTAAAAGACATGTATCAGTTGTTGAAATAATCGCGGAAAGGATCCCGAGAATCAGAATAACTCCTCCGGCTTTTGGCAGTTCATTAACAAAAATCCATGATAGTACACCTGCTTTTCCAGGATTTTCAATATTAGCTTTACCCCATAATCCAATAAGCACTATTAATACTGCAAAACCGAGAACACCGATTCCTGCTATCATACTTGCTTTTTTTGCTGTTTCCGGATTTTTTGCTGTTAAAAGCCGGCTGAACATCATGGGACATATAAAATATGATCCCATTACAATTGTAAGGTAATAAAACAGATCTTTTCCTGTAAAACTGCTGTTTAAAAGCTCAATTCTGATTTCTCCAGGTGGAGGTGGGGTAACTGAATAAAGAAAAATTACTGTAAATACAACAGCTATAAAAAGTATTGAAAACTGAAGAAAATCTGTTTTCAGGATAGAAGCCTGCCCTCCGAGGTATGAGTAGATTACAATGACAGCGGCAGAGAGTGTTAATACCCAGAACGAATCAAGACCTGTCAGAGCTGTAATTATCTTCCCTGCCGCGATAAACTGGGCTGCGATTATACCTACCCAAGTAATTACGATAATAAAAGCGACAAGGACTCTTGTTGAATTCCCCATTGTTTTTTCAGCAAGATCAGGCAGTGTTACAGCTTCTGATTTTCTCACTTTTTCTGATAAAAGAAGAGACTGTAGTATCAGTCCGATTCCGCCGACCGCAAGAAACCATATAGCGGGAAATCCTTTTGTATAAGTCTTGTCCGCAAGGCCTATGGTAGAGCCGCTTCCTATCATGGAAGCCATCAGGCTGACTGTTACAATAATAAAACTCTGTTTTCTTCCGGCAAGAACATAGTCATTAAAGTTTTTAACTTTTCTAAAATCAAGAATGCCTATAGTAAGAAGAAGAATAAGGTAAATACTTAAAACAATCATGCTGCACTCCTTTTGAAAACATAAGTTTAAAATTATTATATCATAAAAAACAGGTATTTCTTAATAGTTTGTGATGGATTTGTCAGTTGCCTGACTTTACAGCTATTCCGCCTGTAGTCTTGTCAGTTTATTTTTTCTGCCATTTGTGGTATAGTGAAAGTATTAGGAATGGAGAGTTTTATGCCGCTGCCGAAAGAAAAGAATAAAGATTATTTTACCTATGCGCAGTATAAAAACTGGCCGGAGGAAGAGAGGTGGGAAATTATTGACGGACAGGCCTATGACATGAGCCCGGCTCCGGGTACAACTCACCAGGAAATTTCTGGAGAAATGTTCCGGCAGATTGCCAATTATCTCATTGATAAGCCTTGCAAGGTTTTTGCAGCCCCTTATGATGTTTTTCTTCCTGAAGAAGGGGAAACAGGGGATGAGACAAGTACTATTGTTCAGCCTGATATCCTTGTCTTCTGTGATCTTTCAAAATTAAGTGAAAGAGGATATACCGGCCCTCCTGACATTGTTATTGAAATATTATCTCCATCTAATGCCTCATGGGATTTGATAAAAAAACTCGCGCTTTATGAAAGAAAAGGGGTTAAGGAGTACTGGATAA
>JAVEZE010000060.1:0-14903 GCA_034003145.1 Spirochaetia bacterium | reverse complement strand
AAAAAATTAAAAATTGCGTAACCTCCCCCCCCCACATCCCCTCTGCGTGAGATGGAGGGAGGGGATTATGGTTCAGGGTGCTGCATGTTATTCCTTCTGCTATTGCTGTTTAAATTGCAGCGTGGTATTTCAGCCGTTGATATTGTTCAGGTCGCAGCATGGTATTCCTGCAGCGATTTTAAATCAGTTTTTTCCTCCCGGAACATTCTTATCCCTGCAGCCGCGGCTTTTGCCGCTGATGTTGTAGTGATGTATGGAACGCTGCACTGGATTACTGTCTTTCTTATTTCAGAATCATCATATTCGCTTAAGGAGCCGTGAGGCGTGTTAACAAGAATTTGTACATTCCCGTTTTTAATTTCATCAATAATGTTCGGCCTTCCTTCGTGTATCTTTTTTACTGATTCGCATTCTATATTATGGCTCCGCAGGAATTCCGCGGTACCTTCTGTCGCCAGTATTTTGAAACCGAGATTGTAAAACTCTTTAGCGGCAGGAAGGGCTGCTTCCCTGTCCCGTCTTGCGATAGTTATCAGGGCGCATCCTGAAACAGGAAGAGGCTGCATGACAGCATCCTGCGACTTGAAAAAGGCAAGGGGAAAAGAACTTGACATGGCAAGCACTTCTCCTGTTGAGCGCATCTCAGGGCCGAGAAGCGGGTCCACCTCCTGGAACATATTGAACGGAAAGACAGATTCCTTTACCCCAAAGTGTTTTATTTTTATTTCACGCGGATTTATGGAAGCAAGGCTTTCCCCAAGAGCAAGGCGGGTTGCTGTTTTGATCATTGAAAAACCGCATACCTTTGAGACAAGAGGCACTGTCCTTGATGCTCTGGGGTTTGCCTCAAGAATATAGACTTTATTATCAAGTATCGCGTACTGTATATTCATAAGCCCTACAACCCCAAACTTTACCGCTATGCGCCGGGTATAATCCTTTATTGTTTTTATCTGATCATCCGGTATGATTACTGGAGGAATTACGCAGGCAGAGTCGCCTGAGTGGATCCCCGCGAACTCAATATGCTGCATTACTGCGGGGACAAACGCGCCTTTTCCGTCAGATACAGCATCAGCTTCAGCTTCTATCGCGTTTTCAAGAAAAGAGTCTACAAGGATCGGCATCTTCGGGCTTATTTCCTCTGCCTGCCCGATATAGTGTTCCAGGGTTTTTTCATCAAAAACTATTTCCATACCCCGTCCTCCCAGGACATAGGATGGCCTTACAATTATTGGATAACCGATTTTTTCCGCTATCCTTATTGCTTCTTCCGCGCTTCTTGCGATTCCGGATTCAGGCATTGGAATTTCAAGCTCATTCATAAGGTCTCTGAACCTCTCCCTGTCCTCGGCAAGGTCTATTGTTTCAGGCGATGTGCCGAGAATCTTTACCCCTGCCGCCTCAAGCTCCTTTGCAATGTTTAGGGGAGTCTGGCCGCCGAACTGAATAAGTATTCCTTCCGGGTTTTCCTTTTCATATATGGAAAGAACATCCTCAACTGTAAGAGGCTCAAAATATAGTTTGTCTGAGGTGTCATAGTCTGTTGATACAGTTTCAGGATTGCAGTTGATCATAATTGTCTCATATCCTGCTTCCTTAAGGGTAAAAGCCGCGTGAACGCAGCAGTAATCAAACTCAATCCCCTGTCCAATCCTGTATGGCCCTCCGCCGAGAACAATTATTTTTTTCTTCTTTGAATTTTCAGATATTACTGCGGCGCCGGTGGAGGAGGCGGGGGCAGCGGTGCTGTTGTTGTAAGTGGAGTAATAATAAGAAGCGTTTTCCACTCCGCTTACAGGTATCGCATCCCAGTCTTCATTAACACCTGCTTTCTGCCTCATCCTGCGGATCTCTTTTTCCTTCATTGAAAGTATCTGAGCCAAATATTTGTCTGAAAATCCGTCAAGCTTTGCCTGCTTAAGAAGATCGACCGGGATTTCACCCCCCTTGAATGTAAGCAGCTTTTCCTCAAGTTCAACAAGCTCTGCCATCTGCTGGAGAAACCAGTATTTTATGAATGTTCTCTTGTGGATTTCCTCAAGCTCTGCTCCCTTCCTGATTGCCTCATATATAATGTACTGCCTTTCGCTTGTAGGTTCGCCAAGCATGGCAAGAAGCTCTTTCAGGGATTTTTTATTAAAATCTTTTGCAAAGCCAAGGCCGTATCTTCCGTTTTCAAGGCTTCTTATTGCTTTATGGAAAGCTTCCTTATAGTTTTTGCCTATACTCATAACTTCGCCGACTGCCTTCATCTGGGTGCCGAGTTTATCTTTTACTCCCTTGAATTTTTCAAAGGCCCATCGGGGAAATTTCACCACAACATAATCACCTGAGGGTGTATATTTATCCAGCGTCCCGTCCCTCCAGTAGGGGATTTCATCAAGTGTAAGGCCGCAGGCAAGCATCGCGGAAATCAGCGCTATGGGAAATCCTGTTGCCTTGCTCGCAAGCGCTGATGAGCGGGATGTCCTTGGGTTTATTTCTATTACGACTATCCGGCCGTCTTTAGGATTGTGGGCAAACTGAACATTGGTGCCGCCTGTAACGCCGATTGCATCGACTATGTCGTAGGCATGCTTCTGGAGCCTCTCCTGGACATCCTGCGAAATTGTAAGCATGGGGGCTGTGCAGAATGAATCTCCTGTATGCACTCCCATCGGATCTACATTTTCTATAAAGCATACAGTAATTTTGTGTCCGGTGCTGTCGCGTACAACCTCAAGTTCAAGTTCTTCCCAGCCTGTTACAGATTCCTCTACAAGAATCTGGTGTACCCTGCTTGCGTTAAGGCCTCTCTGCGCTGTGATTCTTAGTTCATCGATATTGTAGACATGCCCTCCGCCTGTTCCCCCCATGGTATAGGCAGGCCTTATCACAAGGGGAAACCCCATTTCCTCCGCAATTTCTTCTGCTTCCTTAAGAGTGTGGGCAGGTTTGCTTTTCGGCATCTGAACTCCGACCAGGTCCATTGTTTCCTTGAACGCAATCCTGTCTTCCCCTTTTTTTATGGCATCAGCCTGCAATACGATTATTTTAACCACTAACTTCTCAAGTATTCCTTCTTCGTAAAGTGCGGAAGTGAGGTTAAGCCCTGTCTGTCCTCCAAGATTGGGCAGGATCGCGTCAGGATTTTCTTTTTCAATTATTTTTTCAAGTGTTTTTACATTAAGTGGTTCGATGTATGTCGCGTCAGCGTAATCAGGGTCAGTCATTATTGTTGCCGGGTTTGAGTTTACAAGCACAATCCTGTATCCAAGGCTTTTTAATGCCTTGCATGCCTGGGATCCTGAATAATCAAACTCTCCGGCTTGCCCGATTACAATCGGGCCTGATCCTATTATCAGTATATTTGAAATATCTTTTCTTGCAGGCATGGTTTTCTCCAGGTTAATTGTATAAATCTTGTATATTTATACCATAATGATGATAATTTATACAATAGGAAAAACTAAAAAGAGATTGTGAAAAGAATAATCCTTCCTGATGCAGCTTAAAACAGCCTGATATAAATATGCAAATACTGCTTTCTGCGCTCACTATTTTGCAGTATAGTTAGATGGGCGGACAGCAGCTTCACATTAGAAGCTGTGAAATTGCCTGAAATGGATTTTTTTATTAAACAAACCGGAGGGGTTTATGGGAGATTCTTTTTTTCTTGCAGCATCGCTTTTAAGCGGGGTTTTTCTCGGTATTTTTACAGCTTTTATTATACTAAGGGGCAACGCTGCCCGTTCGCATGCTGCAGGAGCCTATGAGGCGGGAAGGGAGAACGCTGCCCTTGCAGAGAGGATAAAGGGGTTTGAGGGGAGAGTTCTTGAATATAAAAAAGAGCTTGATGAAAAAAACAGGAAGATTGACATGCTTACTGAGAAGCTATCCTCTCTGCAGGAAAGGCTTTCTGTTTCAGAGACAACCCTGGCAAAAGAGAGGAGCCAGAATGAAGAGAAGATTGCCCTTTTAAACAGCGCAAAAGAGGAGCTTACTGCCCAGTTCAAGGCTATTTCCGGCGATATATTTGACAGCAGAAACAAGGTGTTTTCCGCCCAGACAAGCTCGGCACTTGATCAGCTCCTGCGCCCATTCCGTGAGCAGATAGATAATTTTAAAAAACAGCTTGATACATCAAGGGAGGCAGACCTTTCAGAGAGGGCTTCCCTTAAAACAGAGATACAGGGGCTTGCCAAATTAAACCAGCAGATAACAGAAGAGGCGGAAAACCTTACAAAAGCGCTGCGGGGAGAGGTGAAAACTCAAGGAACTTGGGGCGAGATGATACTTGAGAAAGTTCTTGAGAAGTCGGGGCTTGTGCGCGGAAGGGAGTTTGAGGTGCAGGAAAGCTTAAAATCGCCTGACGGCAAAAGATATCAGCCTGATGTGATTGTCCACCTCCCTGAGGGGCGTGATATTATAATTGACTCAAAAGTCTCACTAACCGCGTACGAAAGGCTTGTCGTATCAGATACGGAAATCCAGAGGCTCGCGGCGGAAAAAGACCTTGTTCTTTCCTTAAAAGCCCACATCAAAGGGCTTGGCGAGAAAGACTATCACAAGCTGCTGGGTATAAACTCGCTTGATTTTGTTTTCATGTTTGTGCCGATAGAAGGGGCTTTTTCAGCCGCTGTCCAGGCGGAAAGCACAATTTTTACAGCTGCTTTTGAGAAAAACATTATAATGGTAAGCCCCTCAACACTTCTTGCATCATTAAGGACTATCGAGAATATCTGGAAATACGAAAACCAGAGCAGAAACGCGCGCGAGATTGCAAGAAGGGCAGGGCTTTTATACGATAAATTTATCGGGTTTGTTACAGATCTTGAGGATATGGGTAAAGGGCTTGATAACGCAAGGAAAAGCTATGACAAGGGAATTAATAAACTTTCAACCGGCAGGGGCAATCTTGTAAGGCTTTCAGAGAATCTGAGGCAGCTGGGAGCCCCTACAACCAAGCGGCTTCCTGATTCTTTCTCGCTCGATGATGATGATGTTTCAGGAACTGCTGATGCGGATCTTAAAAGATCATCGCCTGATTCGAAAGAGATCCCGGGCAGCGATTTGATTGCGGAAAACAGGGATGATGGTTTTTCCCTTTCGGAAGTGTAGAACAGCGGTCACCCTTCTTCCTGCGTAGAATGCTTCTTTTTCATAATCGCAATCTCCCTGATGAAAAATAGTGCAGTGACAATTGCAGAGAGAAAATCTGATGATGCGCAGGCGAGCCAGATTCCGTTAAGTCCCAAAAAATAAGGAATTATAAAGGCAAGAGGAATCAAAAAAAGCACCTGCCTTGAAAGGCTCATAATCAGGGCAAGCGAAGGCTTGCCGATTGCCTGGAACATTCCTGATGCCACAATCTGGAACCCGATCAACGGCGACATAAAAAAGAAAATTTTCATTGCTGTAATTCCCTGATCCATTATCCTGCCGCTGTTTTTTCCGAATAGAAGAAGCAGCTCCTGCGGCCATATTCTGGTTATGATAAAACCTGTCGTCATGATAACTGTCGCGGCTGTAATTGCGGCCAATGCTGTGCTTATAACCCTGTCATACCTTCTTGCCCCGAAATTATATCCTATCAGCGGCATGCTGCCCTGGTTTAAACCCAGTACCGGCATGAAAAGCACTGTCATGACTGAAAATATCATCCCCATAATTGAAAGTGCGCCATCCCCGCCGTATCTTTGCAGCTGATTGTTGAGAAGCCCGTTTGTGAGGCTGGATGCAAGCTGCATCGCAAATGGCGCGGATCCTATGGCCAGGATTCGCCTGACTATGGCAATTTCCGGAACAAGGTTTTTTAAATGGATCCTGATATAGCTTTTTTTTCCGAATAGATATGAAAATACTATTGCGGCGCTTAAAGTCTGGCTGATGACAGTAGCTATTGCAGCACCTTTTACACCCATGCCGAAAATAAAGATAAAAACATAATCCAGCATGATATTTGTAAGGCCGCCTGCAATCATCGCAGTCATCGCTGTTCCCGGGCTCCCCTGTGCTCTGATGAAATTGTTCATCGCGTGGGCAAAGGAATTTATTACTGCCCCTGCAAGGATAATCCTCAGGTAATCGAGTGAGAGATCAAGAATCTGTTTGCTTGAGCCGAACAGCGAGAGGATTTTTACAGCAAATATCTGCCCGATAACAGAGAGGGTGAGTATTGCAGCAACAAGCATGAACAGTGTCCCTGCAATAACTTTTTCAGCTTTCTCTGTGTTTTTTTCTCCAAGATAGATGGAAAATGCGGCAGATCCTCCTATCCCGAACAGCATCCCGAAAGCCATCAGCACAAGCATGATCGGGAAATTAGCGGTCAATGCTGATATTCCGTCAATCCCGACGCTGCGCCCCACAAAGACCCTGTCTGTTATGTTGTAAAGCGCCTGAACCAGCATTCCGGCAATGGCAGGAAGCGAGTATTTTGCAAGAAGAACCGGTATCCTCTCATGTTCAAGCTGTTGTGTTCTGTCCATAATTCCTTTTTTACTGTCTTAATGCAGCCTGCTGCGGCGCAGATTTCTGATCTTTATAGTAAATATCAATAGTATATAGTTAAATAATATTTTTCAATCAACAGGATTAAATTGTAAAATATGGGTTTATATATGATAATTAGCAAAGGTAAATTATGAACAGTGTATGCATTATCGGAGCAGGTGTCGTCGGCTGCGCAATAGCACGGGAACTCTCAAAATATGAGCTTGATATCACAATTCTTGAAAAAGAGAATGATGTTTCGATGGGCGCGACAAAAGCAAACAGCGGCATAATACATGCGGGTTACGGAACAGCTCCGGGAAGCCTTAAGACACTGCTGTGTGTAAAGGGAAACGCTCTTTATGATAGGCTTGAAGAAGAGCTTAATTTCGGTTTCAGAAGATGCGGTTCTCTTGTACTCGGCTTTACACAGGAGGAGAGGGCTGAGCTTGAAAAACTTCTTGCAAGCGGAAAAGAGAATAATGTCGGCGGGCTTGAAATAATTGGGCGTGATGCTCTCCTTGGCCTTGATCCGGGAATAAACCCTGATGTCACTTGCGCCCTTTATGCTCCAAGCGCGGGGGTTGCCTCACCCTATGAACTTGCAATAGCATTTGCGGAAAACAGCCTCGCAAACGGGGCAGCATTTATCCCCGGAGCAGAGGTAAAAAGGATTATAAGGGATGGAAAAATCTATCATATAGAAACAGCTGCCGGCAATTTTGAGTCAGATGTTATAATCAATTCAGCCGGGTTATTCAGCGATATAATCTCTGCCATGGCTGGATTTTCTGATTTTTCCATAAAACCGAGAAAGGGGCAGTACCTTATTTTTGACAGATGGAGCGGGCTTGAAATAAATCACGTACTTTTCCAGGTTCCCGGAAAAATGGGAAAGGGGGTACTGGTCACGCCGACTTACCATAACAATCTTATGATAGGGCCTGATGCCCTTAATATTGACAGCAGGTATGATTACCTTCCCGACAGGGAAGCTCTTCTTAAAATACTTGAGGTCTCAAAGATATCATATCTGCTGCCTGATCCCAAAAAACTTATCAGGACTTTTTCCGGTATCAGGGCTGTAAGCTCAACAGGAGATTTTGTTATCGCGTCCCCGGCTCCGGGGTTTATAAATACCGGAGGGATTGATTCTCCAGGGCTTACCTCATCCCCTGCGATCGCGCTTTTGGTAAAGGGATTTGTCGAAAAATACCTTGTAAAGCTTGAAGTAAAAAAAGATTTTAACCCCCATAGGGATCCCATAATAAAAGAGAGGCTTAATCTTCCATCTGATGAGGTAGAGCATCTTATCAAACTGCCTGATACATCTGATGAGAGGATTGTATGCAGGTGCGAGCAGGTAAGGCAAAGCGTAATACTTGATTCACTGAGGCGTGGAATTAAAATTACATCGACTGACGGAGTCAAAAGAAGGACAAGGGCCGGAATGGGCAGGTGTCAGGGCGCTTTCTGCCGCAAAAGGGTAAGAGCTCTTATTGCCCGTGAATACGGCATGCCGGAGGAAAGTATTGCAGGGCCTGACAGGGAAAGCTACGATATAATGTTTCTTAAACGCAGCAGCGGAGGGAAGGGTTGACAATGCTTGTGCTTGTTTTTTATGTGCCTGAAAGCCACCTTGAATCTGTAAAAAACTCTTTATTTGCGGCCGGAGCAGGCAGGCTGGGCTCATACAGCAGCTGCAGCTGGCAGACAAAAGGGGAAGGCCAGTTTAAACCGGAAGAGGGAAGCAGCCCGTTTATCGGTATGGAAGGGAATGTAACAAGAGTTAAGGAATACAGGGTTGAGATGGTTTGCGGAGAGGATTGTGCGCAAAAGGTGAAAGAGGCGTTATTGTCAGCCCATCCATACGAGGTGCCAGCCTGGCACTTTTTAAAGGCAATAGATACCATATAATGAAAAAAGTATGGAAAGCTGAAGACCCTGAAATAAAAATTGCCAGTGAGGAAAAACTGACAGAAGGTAAAATTCCCCGGCTTCTTCTTAAAATAAGCATACCTGCAAGCACCGGGCTCCTTTTTAATACACTTTACAATCTTACAGATACATTTTTCGGCGCAAGAATCTCAACAGAAGCTCTTGCCGGGCTTTCAATCTCATTTCCTGTTTTTTTTATCATTCTTGCTCTGGCTCTCGGCCTTGGAACAGCATCAGTTGCCCTTATATCCAATTCTCTTGGAGCAGGTGAAAATAAAAAGGGAGTAATCTACTTTGTGCAGGCTATCTCATTTTCCATTATTCTTGCCTTTATCCTGTTTTTTTTAAGGGGTTTTTATATTGAAACAGTTTTTTCAATAATGGGGGCTACCGGCGAAGTACTGGAATATGCCGCCCTTTATATAAAAACCATTCTGCTCGGAATTCCATTTTTCCTTCTTAATAATGTTCTTAACAGCATGCTCAACGCAAGAGGGAACACAAAAAGCTATAGAAATGTACTTGCTGCCGGATTTGTTGTAAATCTGTTTCTTGATCCACTGCTTCTTTACGGCTGGAGCTTTATTCCCGCAATGGGGATAAAAGGGCTCGCGCTTGCCACTGTGCTGGTACAGGCAGGGGCATTTTTCTATCTTTTATCAGAAGTTGTGAAAACCGGTGTTTTCTGCAGATATTTTACATCTACTGCCGGTTATCCGCCCCGTTTTTCAGATGCTGATGGGGACAGGGATTGCAAAAAGATTAACAGGGAGGTATTTAAGTACTTTATCCCTAAAATATCCTATATAAAGGAAATTCTGGCACAGAGTATTCCGTCAGTGCTTAATATGATGTCTGTCGCGTTGGGGTTTTTTGTTGTAAATTATTTTCTAAACAAATACGGCGGACGGAAGGCGCTGGCAGCTTACGCCATCGGGCTTCGCATTGAGCAGATTGCACTTCTTCCGGCACTTGGTTTAAACACTGCTCTCCTTGCGGTAATAGGGCAGAACTGCGGGGCAGGCAAGATTGAGAGGGTAAAACGTGCCTTTAAAACCGCACTTGTTTTCGGCGCACTCCTTATGGCAGTTATGCTCTCACTGATTCTTCCCCCTTCCGGCTTTATTATCTCTTTATTTACAAAGGACAGCGGAGTTGTTTTTTACGCTGATTATTATCTGCGCATTGTAGGTATTACATACTACAGCTATATAATTCTTTTCTGCTGCAATTCCATGCTGCAGGGGATAAAAAAACCGGGCTTTGTTCTTGCTGCCGGGTTTTTCAGGCAGATAGCTGCCCCTGCCGCCCTTTTTTATTATATCTGCGGCGTAAAAGGGTTTGGAGCAGAAGGTATTTTCTCGGGAATCGCGGCAATCAGCTGGACAACCGCAGCCGGAATGCTTGTTTTCAGCCTGAGAAAGCTTTCCCTGCTTAAAAAATAAAGCTGCCATGAACTATCTGGTTTGATTGCTCTTTACAATAAAAAAACCGGTTAAAGAGCTCTCATCAGGATGAAAGCTGCTTTTACCGGCTGTCAATTAT
Source organism: Spirochaetia bacterium (assembly GCA_034003145.1). Lineage (GTDB taxonomy): Bacteria > Spirochaetota > Spirochaetia > CADAEX01 > CADAEX01 > JACKPD01. The sequence goes on along the minus strand of JAVEZE010000060.1, from coordinate 4,943 downwards.
TGAAAAAATGGGGGACTATTTCTTTTTGGATGCAGATCGTACCGCGTCAGAGATCAGTTTGTTCAATGCGCTGAGCTTTGACTGCGCCGATTCTCCTTTTTCAATGGAAGCTTTAAAAGCGCCTGAGTTAAAGTCGTTTCCGGCTGAGTCTGCTGATTTTTTTACCGCTGCAATTTCCGCTGAAGCGGCAGCAAAGTCAAGTTTGATCCCGCGTGTTTTTTTGGCTGAGGCAAGTGCTTTTTCAGTTTCCGCAATATTTATTTTCAGCGAATCAAGTAACGATGATGCTGAGGATTTAGCCCGTTCCTTTGCTGTCTTTGCCTCAGATACAGCTTCATTGGCAGTTTTTTCTGTTTCAAGCGCCAGTGCTTTCGCAGAATCATAATTTTTTGCTGTAATTTCGCTTTCCATTCTTGAAAGAGAATCCTTTGCCCGCGCAAGGGTATTCGCGGCATATACAGGAACATCGGGATTGCTTTCAGCAGCCTCTACAGCTGCCCTTGCCGCATCAGCTTCTGCTGTCGGCGGTTTTGCGCAGGAGCCCAAAGTTAGAATAAGTGTAAGAGATATGATAGTGATAGCTAGCCATTTCATTCTATTCATAAAAAATCCTCCAATTTCAACTAATATACTTATATCCTTAATTTTCGGCAATTAATACTCCGAAATCAATAGTATGTATTATATTAAGACAAGGAGCGATATTTTGCTCCGCATTCTTGTTTCAGCGCTAATTGGAATAATTTTTTCACTATTATCATTTTCCAAAGCATTCTCCGCATCTGAAGGACTTTTGTTTAATGCTTTGGCTGCAAAGAGGCCTGCGACAGTTCCTTCCAGAGAAATTCTGCTCCTTGAGGCGGATGAAGAATCCATAGATGCAGCAGGCCCCCTTCCCTGGGATAATGAGGTTATCTCTGAAGGTTTGCTGATACTCTCCGAGATGAGGGCAGGGGCAGTTGTTTTTGATTTTGCGATAGAGAAGGGAACCCTTATTCATACCGGTATGAATGATGAGCTGCGGGACTCATTTGCGCAGGAATTCTCTTTAATAAAAAACAATATAAAAACACTTTTTGATGCGATCAGGCTCGGGTCAGTCCGTCCTAAAGACTCTGCTGCATTTGTGGATAATATTCTCTCTCTCACAGATGAAAGCAAATTACGCCTGATGAAAGCAGCCGGAAACATGGACCCTGACAGAAGAAGGCTGAAAAATATCTATCATGCCGGAATTCCTGTTGATTCCAGCTTGCATTTTATCCGGCCTACTTTCGCGCGCCTCGGTCTTGCTGAGGCGGATGACGCTCTTGGATACGCGGTTTTACAGGCAGTACTTGACAGGCTTGGCAATCCTGTATTCGAGGTAACACAGGAAAATATATTATTGCGCACAGAAACCGGTATCGTGATACCGCTTGATAAAAAAGGGGCAATACTTCCTGAACTTCCTGGAGAAACCCCTGAAAGCTCATTCCGCACAGTCTCAGTCAAATTCCTTTTAAAGCATTCCCGACTTGAAGAAGAACTTGTTAATGAGCTTAAAGTGATGGATCAGGCCGGGTATCTGGCATGGTCAGGAGAAGGAATGTCGCCTGTTGCCCTCTATGAGTTTTCCAAAAACCCGGAAGGTATTGATACAGAAGAGAGGCGGGAGCTGCGAAACCGGTTTTTCCTGATAACAAATAGTTTTCTATCAGGAAGTGCTGAAAAAAAGATTGATGAGGGATATACAGCGCTTCTTGAGTCTCCCACACTTGCACCGGAGGGAAAAGAGCGTCTCCTTGCCTTGAAATCAGATGTCAGGCTCTCCTTTTCACGGGCAAGGCAGATGCTGGCAGAGCTGCTGGCTGTGAGGGAAAAACTTGAAAAAGAGATAAAATCTTCCATCTGTATTATTGTCCCTCAACTGCCGGGCCCTGCATCCCGTGTCAAAGCCGCAGCCGGACTTGCTGATGCAGTTCTCTCAGCCCATTTTTTCCGTATTTTCCCTTCCCTTGAGGCATTTCTGCTTTCAGCTCTGCTTGCTGTTCTTGTTTCCCTTATCCTGGCCGCTCTCTCCCCGGCAGCATCCCTGTTTGCCGGAGCGGTAGCTGTAATATTTTCCGCTTCTGCCGCGTCGCTTTTTTTTGTTTATTCAGGAATATGGTTTAATCCCTTTCTGGTAGCAGGAAGCGCGGCAGCCGCGGCGCTTGTCTCAGTTTTTATCAGCTTTTTTACAGCAGTCAGGCAGAAAAAAGCTGTTTTTAGGGAGATTAACTCAAGCAGCTCTTCCGGATCTGCTGAGTCTCCGGCGCAGCTCATGACAATGCAGATACCACTGGAACCTGCACTTTCTGAAGAAGAAAAAAATGATGCGTGTATTATAGCGGTGAGGCTTCGCCTTCACGATTCATCTGACCGGGAAAAAATTGTAACAGCTTTACATATTTACCACGAAACAATCGGAGCAGTGCTCAAGGAACAGGGCGCCTTTCTCTACGCACTTGAGGCAGAGATAATCTTTGCATCTTTCCCATCCCCGCTTTCTCCAAAAGAGCAGCTGATAAAAGCGCAGCTTGCAGCAGCCGCTGTTATGGATGCGGAAAGTAAACTTGCAGAAAATTTTGGATCTGCTGGTCTTCTCTGCGATGAATGCGCCATCAGCATCGGTATTGATGCCGGCCCATCTGTTTTTCCCGGTAACGTGATTACAGGGCAGAGTGGGTATGCACCGTCAGGCGCTGTTCCTGCACGGGCAAAAATACTTTCCGGACTGGGGGAGCGGTACAATTGCAAAATCCTGATAACAGAAGACGCGGGGAGGGAAATCCGCGATGGGTTTAAGGCGGTAAAGCTTGATAAACTTGTTCCTGTAATAGATAAAAGTGAAAAATATTTCTTCTGCCTCAGCTGTTTGGAGTAATCAGGGTTGTTTTTTTGGATAGGTAAATTTCAGCTTGCCTGAAAGTGCTTTAATCCTGACAACTTTTCCCCCTCCGTATTCAGCAAATGCCCGGTAACGCTCTCCGTCATCCATAAAAGGGGAGGGCCGCTCTCCATCAAACGGGGGCAGTCTTTTCTGAGTCCAGATAAGGGAAGGGTCTTTAAGGCTTACATTTGCATTTTCAGGGTCGAAATGGATAAACGATTCATGGACTCCTCTTTCATCCATTGGAGCCTCATCTGTACTTTGCAGGTAGCGTATAATGCCTGCTTTGCGGTCTATCGACTGAATGACAGTAGAGTGTACTATCCCCCCTTTCTCTCCCCTGAAAAGGATAAGATCAAGTGGTTTCAGATTCCTGATCAGGTCCGGCACATCAGGTGCCTCCCTCTTTTTTTTGTTAAAATACCATGTCCCGAAATAAAGGGAAGCGTAAGAAGGCCCTGGCGCGTGAAGGGAGGGGGCAAGGGCGCGGGAGAGGTTGATATTGCTGCGCTGTGCTACAGTGGAAAGAACCTGCCACACAAATCCGGAACAGTCCATCCCAAGCCGCCCCACGCAGTAAAGGTAGTTGTAAACATCTGATGATTTGATCCCTTTCCCGTCTGAATATATTAAAGGCTGATGGGGAAGACCTGGATATGCATCTGCCTTCATCCTGGCAACTGAAAATAAATCCCGTGTTGCTTTCCAGCTGCGCGAATCAAGATCAAGGGTCAGCAGTTTTTCCCGTCCGTCTCCAAGTATTGCCGCGTATGACTTGAAATCAGCAGAGCCAAGAAGCTGGTCAGCCTCAAGCCACAGCAGCTGGGCATCAGCCTTTCCTCCCCCTTTAACAATAAGTTCCCCGTCAATCAGCTCTGCCCTCTCGTTATTCTCCGCGAAAGGCATCCGGACAGTTATAACCCGCCCCTCTATGATGTATGTTTTAAAGCAAGCCCTGTATGCTTCCTCTATAACTGCCTCTACCCCGTCTCCCCATTCTTCTACCGGGGAAGAGAATTCAAGAAGATAGTGATTGCTGTCAAAAACAGGTGACGCAGAGGCTGAATCAGCAAAAGAATAAACCGGACTTAGAAACAGTCCCGGCAGGAGCAAAAGGAGAAGCTTTGCAAATAAAGGTATTTTAATTTCAGGAATAATCAAACGCGACCTGTTCAAGAAGAAGAGAGTTGAGTATTACAAGAACACCTTCTGCGATAATATAGGATGCAATTATTATTGCCCCCATGTTCTGATCTCCTTCAGGATAGAAAATAATGACTATGCTTAAACCTGCAGATACAAGGCCGTTGAAGGTTGCCGCAAACCATCTTCTTACACCTGCGTTCCTGAAGTTGATGGAAGCTGAAAAGTGGAGTATCCCGGTAAACATCGCAAGTATCCCAAAAAGAAGCTTTACAATGGAAAATGTAATATCCTGTTTCATCATAAGAATAAGTCCGAAGAAGAGATACTGCAGCCCCTCGGCAAGGAGCCATTGCCACGCGTAATTAAGGGTTCGGTTGGAAAGAGATGTAAATATATCAAGTATCCCGAAAATCATCAGGAATATCCCAGCGAAAAGAGGGTTCATCAGATATTTATATGGGCCGAAGTTAAGGATAAGTATTCCCGCGAGAGTAAAAAAAATCCCTTTAGTAAGCTGCAGCCACCACTTGTCAAAAAGTTTGATTTCCATTGTCCGGATTATACAATAAATTATCTGCCAATGTAAGATGCCGGAAAAAAAACCCTGCACTTTGTATAAATGCAGGGTGATAAATTTACTGATTTTAATAATTTTCTGTGAAACAGTAAGTTATGTAATAAAAAATAGCAATAATAAGAGCGCTTACATATTTAAAGAATCTTGCGAGATAAATAAAATAATATATATAAAGAAAATATTTTATTTATATATATTTATTGACGAATTGATACTTTGATGATACCCTGAAATGAGAGCGCTTTCATTAAAAAATCTATATAAGAGGTTGAAGTTGATATGGTCAAGCTTGAGGATGTTGCAAGTGAT
>JAVEZE010000059.1:0-15011 GCA_034003145.1 Spirochaetia bacterium | reverse complement strand
TGTATCAACTGTCCTTTCAGAACCTTCATAGAAATAATCAAGGCATTCTCCCAGGATTTTTTCCCTTGAAAGAAGTATACCCTCATTTCCCGCAAGGTAATCTATAATCTTCCATTCGGCTGCTGTGAGATCCACTGCAAGGCTGTTTTCCCTGATTGTGTGGCTCTCCTCATCAATTTCAAGGGTCATCCCGTCAAGTGTCCATTGAGATTTCCCCTTTCTGCCGCCTGATGAAAGCCTGTCTGTCATCCGCGTCCGTTTGAGTACCGCCTCAACCCTGAGTACAAGTTCTCTTGGGGAAAACGGCTTTACAACATAGTCATCAGCCCCTATTTCAAAGCCTGTTATCCTGTCTGATTCCTGATCCCGTGCTGTGAGAAAAATAAACGGGATATCATGTTTTTTCCTGATCTGTTTCGCAAGATTAAACCCGCTGCCGTCAGGAAGCATTATATCTATAATTATTAAATCCGGTTGTTTTGATCTGATTGAGTCGATAACACCTTCAAGTTTCGCGAATCTTGATACTTCATGTTCATTGAGCTCAAGATAACCTTTTACTGCCTCGCTTATTGCGTCGTTATCCTCAACAATATAAATTTTTGCCATATATACAATATATGCGCAGTACTGAAAATAATAAATGATTATTTTGTGAAGATCTGATGGAGATCAGTATGTCAAACAACCTCAAAAAGGGGTGATAGCAGCTTATTCCCTGCAATATGTTTGACTAACACTTCTGCGGAGTATATATTTTTGAAATGCATGATATATACGGTATAAAAGACGAAGAAGAAAAACTTCTTGAAAGATTTTTACGATATGTGAAGATTGAAACTACATCTTCATCAGAATCATTATCTTCCCCATCTACAGCGTGCCAGTGGGATCTTCTGAGACTTCTTGAAAAAGAGCTTGTTGAAACAGGAGTTTCTGATGTTGAGCTTGATAAAAACGGGTATATTAGGGGATTCCTGCCTCCATCTCCGGGATATGAGGATGTTCCTGCAATAGGATTTCTTGCCCATGTCGACACAGCTTCTGATGTTTCAGGCAAAAACGTAAAACCTCTTGTCCACCGTAATTACAGCGGAGAAGCTATAGAGCTTTCAGGCACAACACTTGATCCGCAGGTTTTTCCTGCTCTTTTAAAGTACAGTGGCCAGACCATTATTACTTCAGACGGCAGCACACTTCTCGGCGCGGATGACAAGGCAGGAATTGCTGAAATTATGACAGCTGCGGATTTTCTTATTAAACATAAAGAGATAAAACACGGACCTGTTGAAATATTTTTTACCCCGGATGAGGAAATTGGACGGGGTATGTCTAAATTCCCGCTTGAAAAGGTGAAATCAGTTTTTTGCTATACCCTTGACGGCGACGGGGAAGGGAATATTGAAACTGAATGTTTTAATGCCTGGGCTGTAAATGTAAAAATTACAGGGCGTGTTATTCATCTGGGTTCTGCAAGGGGAAAGCTTGTAAACGCGGTAAAAATCGCATCTGAGTTTGTTTCTATGCTTCCTTCGGCAGAGAGCCCTGAATCGACAGACGGCAGATATGGTTATTACTGCCCCCACAGCATCTCTGCTACGCTTGAGCAGGCATCTGTTGAACTGCTTTTAAGGGATTTTGACGGGAAAAACATGGAAAAAAGGATCAAGGCAGTTGAGTCTGCTGCAAAAGCGGTAGAATCTATCTATCCGGGGAGCAGGGTCGAGACAGTATTTAACAAACAGTACAGCAATATGATTGATTTTATCGGTAAAGAGAGCAGGGGCCTTGAGCTTTTATATAAGGCAGTTGAAAAATCGGGAGCAGTGCCGGTTGAAAAGATAATCAGGGGAGGGACAGATGGTGCCCGCTTAAGTGAAATGGGGATTCCATGCCCGAATATCTTTACAGGCGGACATAATTACCACAGCAGGGAAGAATGGGCTGTCCTTTCATCAATGGTGAAAGCATGCTCAACTGTTGTCGCGCTTGCTGATCTATGGGGATCCGGGTAAGCCTGTCATCTTTCCTCGCAGAAACCGGCAAAAAAATAAATTGTTTGAAAAAACCGCCATTATATATTAAAATGTATATTGAGGTATTCTATCTGAAACATTTCATTTTGCTTTTATTGGCTATTCTCCTCATTGCCTGTACAGATCCGGTTGGAACTAATCAAACGGAAGATGATGTAACTGTATATACCATAAAAAACGGTTCAATACTTGAAACCGGAGCACCCCTTCCTGTCACACTTGTTTATGATGAATCTGCAAGTGATTTTGATTATTTTAAAGTCTCGCTCTATGACGATGAAGGAAAAGAACTTGCTTCAAACAACATCAGCAAGAGTACAATCGGTAATAACAGAAAAAAAGAGATAGATCTTCCGGAAAACCTTCAAAAAGGTCTTTATCATATAAAATTTGAACTTGTAAAAGGTGATACAGCAGTTTTCAGCAGTGTAACAGATTTTTTCAGCGGAACCGGTTTTTACACTGTAAAAACTATGCTTTCCTATCCCCCTGATCCGGCTCCCGGAGAAAACGTCCTGCTGATTGCTGATTCTGTTTTCCCTGCAGGCAGCGATCCGTACTTCAGGTGGGATATAAATAAAAAAGTCGTATATGAAGGATTATTCTCCGGCGGAGGGAATAAATACAGCTGGAAGACAACTGCAAACGAAGGAGCATTCCCTGTCAGGGTAGAAATGTTCCCCTTTGCCCCTTCGAAAGCTGTTTTTGAAAATTTTACTTCCCCCTTTTTTAATGAATCCACAATTTTTGTCTCTGAATCAAACAGAAAAAGATTCAATGAATTCAGCACAGAAAGTTCATTCAGTACCCTTTTTCATTTCAGGGGAGAAATAATTGATTCAGGTTATAATTCTCTAAAGGGAGAACCAAGCCAGGTTAAAGGCTCACCTGAACCTGATTTCCGCAGCGGTATTTATGGATACTATTTCAAAAATAACGATTCCATAGTTATCCCTTCTTTATCTGTTCCATTTTCCAAGCACGGGGAAATGCAACCCTTTTCAATAAAATTCAGATTTCTGCCTGATTATTCAATCCCTTTTACAGAAAAACAGGATGCAGCACCGTTTTTTACCGCTGCATCTGATGACAGGACTTTTGAGCTTGTATCAGGCCACTCCGGCAGGGGTGAATATTATCTGGAACTTGTTTCAGGCGCCCAGAGATTTTTAAGCAGAGCTGTTGATCTGGTATCTGAACCTGAAAATATTATAAACCTTAATATATCAGTTTATCCTGAAAAAAATGCATCCCGTATTGTCTGGATGATTAACGGAAAAACAGTAAAAAAGGATGAAGTCCCGTTCAAGCCTGAACTTGGCAATACAAAGGGGAGCACTGTAATAGGGGGCGGTTTATATCCTCTTCTTATTGATGAGGCAGGAGTATTTACAAAAACAGCAGATGGAAAAACTTCTGTCGATCCTGATGCTTTCAAAAACTTCAGCATGGAAAAATACGGTAATGACCTTATCCTTGCGGAAGGTTTTGATTCATTTTTAACGGAAAAAGATCTCTTTTCCATAGGAAATCCCGAGTTCAGGGGAGGCAGCGTAATACTTGATCCTGGTGAGATGATACGCATTGGAAAACAGCTGCTGTTTTCTGAAAATGTGGAAATAACTGTTTCCGGAAGCTGCACACTTATTATAAAAGACAGCAAAGGTGTTGTGACAGCAGTAAATGATTTTCGCAATGCAGGTGAAAGCCTTGTTGTAAATGGTATTGCAGACGAGAGATACGATCTTTTTCTTGAAAACCGGGAAATACTCAAATCAGGGTTTGCTGATGATATTCTTGTAACAAGAACATTTTCTGATTCTGGAAACGGATTGAAACTTGATAAGAACTGATAAAATCCGGATATAAAAATGATGAAAAAAATACTTGCCTCAGCAATTCTGTTTTTTGCAGTGATTGTATTATCATCAGCGTCAGAGCCTGCCGGGTTCAATATCGCCTGGCGGGGTTTGACATGGGATGCATCTTTGTCAAATGTCCTGCCTGTTGATGAAAAAAACAAGGTTATATCATATCTCAATAATCAATTCAGGCAAATTCTTGCTTCTTCCGGTATTTCCGATCTTTCTGCTGCCTCATTTTCGGATGATGCAGCATCTGAAGCTTCTGCCTCGGCTTTCAAATACGCAATTCTACCTGTTATAACAGTTTTTAGGCAAATTGAATCAGAAAAAAGCGGAACCTTTTTCAGCTGCGAGATAAAACTTACAATACAGCATTATTCAGGCGAGGGGGCTGGTGCATATCTAGGCCCAGGTGCGGTTGCTGGCGAGGGGGCAGGTGCGGACGCAGGGACAGATTCGATTGCAGGCACAGATGCGATTGGAAACAGAGACAGGGTTTTTTATCTAAAGCATATAGGATCAGGTGAAGATTCCGGCCAGGCTATGCAGAAAAGTCTTGAAGGGATTGTAGATCAGTTTGAATTCCTTCTTGTCGAATTTGAAGAGTGGTCAGACAGTTTCAGGGTGATTGATATATACCAGGGCACTGTCATAATTAATTCAGGGAAAAACGATGGGCTTTGCAAAGGAGATTTTCTCCATTCATTTGACCCCTGGCAAAGCGGAAAAGTTACAGGCGATTTTGTTGTTGAAAAAACTGATACTGATATTTCTTATGCCCGTATCCTGAAGGTAAAACAATACCCCAAGGCAGGCGACCCCCTCTTCCGGGATGATTTTATCGGTTTTTCATTAACTGTATATACAGATTATTTTTCAGGAGAGATTTTTTCAGGTTTTATATCAGGGGCAGACCTGTTATGGAGAAAGGGGCTTTATGTTTTTCATCCTCTTGCCGGTTTGAAATTCCTTGATATTAAAGATGAAAATGATGCCTCAATAGCTGTTTTAATCCCTTATGCCGGATTTCAGATTGTAAGGCATATAGGCTCAATGACTTTTTCTTCGATGTTATCGGCAGGGGCCGGTTGTGTTTCAGATTCTTCCCTTTACAGCGGTAAATACAGCGGCTGGCAGTATAAGGGGGGGACAGTAAAGGCAAAAGCTGAAAGAAGAATGGGAAGGCGTTTTTCTGTCTTCGCGGAAGCCGGATATTCCTATTGGTACTCATCTGATGTTACAGAGCTTCCTGATATTGCCGGGTTTCTTGCCGGTGGGGGAGTGAGTGTAAAGTTTTAGCATATTCTATGTAATGCCCTTGTTATATTGAAACCCTTCTTTCTTTAAGCTATTCTGCTAATTATATGAAATATAATGAATATGATACTGATGACATGATTGCAGCCCTTGCAACGCCATGGGGAGAGAGCGCTCTTGCTGTTATCAGAACATCAGGTGATGGATGTATAGATACCATATCCCCCTTTTTCAGGGGCAGGGAGACTCTCGCCTCAGCCGGCGGCTACACAATGCACTATGGAAAACTGGTTGACCCGCATACCGGCAATGAGCTGGATCAGATTGTAGCGGGAGTCTACAGAAAGCCCAAAAGCTACACAGGACAGGATATGGTTGAGATTTTCTGCCACGGCAGCATGCCGGGAATTACAGGTATACTGGATGGGCTCCGGAGTACAGGTTTCAGGGATGCTTCCCCGGGAGAGTTTACCCTAAGAGCGTTCCTTAACGGTAAAATGGATCTCACAGGGGCAGAGGCAGTAAACGAGATAATCAAGGCAAAATCTCCCCAGGCTATGAGTCTTGCGCTTGAAAGGCTTTCCGGTTCTGTTTACAACAGCATAAACAGTATTAAAACCCTTGTTTCCGGGATACTTGCGGAAATAGAGCTTCAGCTTGATTACGCAGAAGATGAGGCAGACCCTGAAGCTGTATTGAGTATCGGTAAAATTGAGACTGCGGTTTTACGCCTTGAAAAGCTTTCATCTACCTACAGGATCGGCAAAGTAATCCAGGAAGGGGTTAAGGCTGTCCTTACCGGCCGTACAAACGCGGGAAAATCTTCGCTTTTTAATCTTTTAAACAGGGCTGAAAGAGCTATTGTCTCAGAATACCATGGAACAACAAGGGATTATATTGAATCTTTGCTTGTTATAGGCGGTATTCCTGTAAAACTCTATGACACGGCAGGGATACGGGTTTCTGATCATCCTGTAGAATCTGAAGGTATTAAAAAAAGCACAGAAGTTATAGAGGTATCTGATATCATAATATATCTTGTAGACGGCAGCGATGGCGTTACAGACGAAGACAGAATAAGGCTTGATTATTTTGACAGGAAAAAACTCGTTAAAGTATGGAATAAATCTGATATAAGTACAAAAGAAATTCCTGATGGATTTATCGCTGTCAGCTCTCTTACCGGTTCAGGGCTTGATAAACTTGAGAAAGAAATAGCTGCCAGAATAGGGGCTGAAAATATAACACTTGATGATAAGGCTGTAATTGATTCACAGCGGCAGAAGAAGCTGATTGATGATGCTCATGTTTCACTTGAAAACTCCCTCTCTGCAATCAGGGCAAATATGCCGCTTGATGTGGTCGCGGTAGATATCAGGGACGCTCTTGACAGCCTCGGGGAAATTACAGGGGAAATAACAACAGCAGATATTCTTGAGCTGATGTTTTCACGATTTTGTGTAGGGAAATAACAGGTAAATAAATATGGATTTTGACGCAATTGTGATAGGCGGCGGACATGCCGGAATCGAGGCAGGACTTGCCCTTGCAAGGCTTTCTTACAGGACTTTGTTTATAACACAGAATATAGATACAATAGGAAAACTCTCCTGTAACCCTGCGGTGGGAGGACTTTCCAAAGGCAATATTGTCCGGGAAGTTGATGCCCTTGGCGGGGAGATGGCAAATCTTATAGACAGCACCATGATCCAGTTCAGGATGCTGAATAAAAGCAGGGGGCCGGCTGTCCAGGCGCCCAGAGCCCAGGCAGACAAATTCGCCTATAACCAGCTTGCGAAATGGACGCTGGAAAGGCAGGATAACCTTCAGCTTTTTCAGGATACAGTTACAGATTTTATTTTAAACACCAATGGCAATAAAATCGAAGGGGTTATAACAGAGCGGGGAAGAAAGTTTACGGCAGGGGCAGTCGTTCTTACTACAGGGACGTTTCTGGAAGGGATGATATTTATCGGCGACTATACTGCAGTATCAGGACGGATAGGCGAACCTGCCGCGCTAGGGCTTGGGGTAAATTTAAGAAAAATGGGGTTTTCTGTCGGGCGGCTCAAGACCGGAACCCCCGCGAGGGTAAAAAAAGGCTCGCTTGATTTCAGTAAAATGGAGAGGCAGGATGGAGATTCCGGGATTATCCCTTTTTCATTCAGCAGGGAGAAGCTTGAAAGGCCGCAGCTTCCGTGCCATATAACCTACACAAATGAAAAGACCCACCAGGTAATAAGGGATAATATAGGAAAATCCCCCCTTTTTGGCGGTAAAATATCGGGGAAGGGGCCCAGATACTGCCCCTCCATTGAGGATAAGGTTGTAAGGTTTCCAGACAAGATAAGGCACCAGGTATTTGTCGAGCCGGAAGGGCTTGAATCAGAAGAGATGTATCTGAACGGGATTTCATCCTCTCTTCCGGAAGATGTCCAGGAAGCGTTTCTAAAAACCCTTCCCGGGCTTGAAAAAGTTGAGGTAATAAGGCCGGGATACGCGGTTGAATATGATTATATCGATCCCAGGCAGCTTAAGCCCTGTCTGATGACAAAAAAAATAGAAGGGCTGTTTGTCGCGGGACAGACTAACGGCACATCAGGATATGAGGAAGCTGCCTGCCAGGGGATTATGGCAGGAATTAACGCATCACTTTATCTTGCTGGAAAAGAGCCTTTTGTCTTAAGCAGGACTGAAGCATATACCGGCGTTCTTATTGATGATCTTGTTACACTCGGCACAGAAGAGCCTTACAGAATGTTTACATCAAGGGCGGAGCACAGGCTTTCTTTAAGGCACAATACTGCGGATAAAAGACTGATGTCTAAATCAAGGGAGATAGGGCTGCTGCGGGATGAGGCCTGGGAGAAATTTCAGGAAAAATTAGAGAAGACAGATGAGATCAGGGAGCTTCTGCGCCGGAAAAGAATAACAGACAGCCTTATAAAACCTGTCGGCGGGGATATCTACAATGTTTTAAAAAAACATATTGGAAAAAGCTATGAACAGACAATAAAAGATCCTGAAGTGTCAATTGAAACATTCAGGAATTTTGATGGCTTGATAGGCGATGCAAGAAAAGAATGGCTTTCCCTGGTTGAACTTGATATAAAATATGAAGGATATATAGACAGACAGGATCGTCAGGTAAAGCGGTTTGAAAAAATGGAAAAAATGAAAATACCGGAAAATATCAACTATGATACTTTAGACGGCATATCGACAGAATCAAGGCAGAAATTAAAAACAGTTATGCCTGCCACAATCGGCCAGGCAGCAAGAATATCAGGGGTTAGAAATTCTGATATTGCGGTTCTTATGATCTATATCGGGAGAAAAAAGTGAAAGAGCTTTTTACTTCAGGGCTTGATAAGCTCGGGATTCCCTGCAGCGGCAGGCAGCTTGATACGCTTATATGTTTTTACAATGAGCTTTCAGTCTGGAACAAAAAAAGCGGTTTTATAAAGGCTGAAGGGAGAGATCTTGTTATCCGCCATTTTTTTGATTCACTTGCCGGGGTAAAGCTTTTATCAGGAATGGATTTTGACACTGCGGCTGATATAGGAACAGGGGCTGGTTTTCCAGGAGTGCCGCTTTCAATATTCTTTCCTGATAAAAAATTTACACTTGTTGAAAGGTCTGCCAAAAAGAGTGATTTCCTGAATAATTGCAGGGTGCTTTTTTCGCTGGATAATGTGGATATCGCAGAGACAGAACTTGAGAATATTGATGAGAAGTTTGATCTTGTTACTTTCAGGGCATTCAGGAATTTTAACGAGTATTATAAAAAACTTTTCTCAATACTTCCTGAAAGCGGTTCCATTTTTGCCTATAAAGGGATAAGGGAAAATATTGAAAAGGAACTGGATGAGGCAGGTATTGAACTATATAAAATTCACAAAGTTGATGTTCCTTTCATGACAGAAGAAAGGCACATCCTTATCATAAAAAAAGCTGATTTATTCCCTTCTTGATATCTTCTTTAGAACAGCAAGAAGCTCCTTGTTCCCGATAAGATCGATTGTTCTTGCCTCAACAAATTTTTCAGCAGTTTCAGTGAATGAACCGGCGGAAAGACAGTAGGATTTGCCTGCCCTTACATCCTTGCTTTTGAAATAAAGGTCTCTAAGCATAAGATCTCCGACAGATGCGGTTGTTCTTATAAACCGGAAAAGCACGATATCTTCACTTTGCGCCGAATTAACTTCTGTTACAATATCAACATAATCATTTTTTGCGGCTGTTATATCAGTTATCTTCAGGTGTGCTTTCGGATAGAATAACGGCACAATATTCCTGCACAAATTAACAAATTCCGATGTTGGAGACATAAGGTAAGTTTTAAGGTTATTATTTCCCGCAAGTTCACTGTATTTAAGTTTAAGCGCTTTGACATCCTTATACCCCGGGTTTATGTTTATCATTATATCAATTATTTTAAGTGCTGCGTTAAGCTTGTTTTCCTTTATAAATGCTGATACAAGCACATATAAAAGTTCAAGCCTTGTCTCAGGGGGAATCTCTTTATGCCTGAGCCCTATTTCCAGATCTTCAACCGCTTTTTCAAAGTTTCTTTTTTTCAGGTTGATTCTTCCGGTTTCGAGGCAGGATTGAGGCCCGTATTGGGGGTCGGGGCGAAGATGGAAAAATATTCTGTACGCGTTTTCGATCTGCCCTGTTTCATTGTAGGACTGGCCAAGCAGGTAGAGTATCTCCTTATCACCTGGTGTAATTTCAAAACTTTTCTTTAACCAGGGGATTGCCTCTTTATAACGTCCCATGTAAAAAAAAATTTTCCCCAGGTAATGAATAGTGGCAGTATGATCGGGAAGAAGGTGCCTTGCAGCTGTTAACAGCAATAACGCCTTGTCGTAATTTTTTCTGTCAAATTCTATTACCCCGAGATTAAAGTTGATTTCAAAAATATCCTTGTTCATGGATCGGGCATAGGCAAAATACTTGTATGCTTCATCAGTTCTGCCTGTTTTAAGGGCAGAAACCGCATATTTATAAACAATATCAAATTCATCAAGCGATGAATTAGTGCTTGTCTGGTCAAGAAGTATTTTTAACAGATGGAGTGATTTATCATACATTTCTTCTGAATAATAAAGGTTTGCCAGGTCAGAAATTGCCTGAGCATCTTTCGGGTTTTGCTCCAGTCTCCTGTTGGCAGATTTTATAATCGTGTTTCTGTCTTTGTTTTTTGAGGGAGAGCTTATTATCCCGCCGGATGATAATTTTTTTATAAAAGATATTATCAAAATTGCAGTTCCCGCGGCAACCGCTGCAATTGTAACAACAATAAAAAGTAAAAAGTTCATATTTCATTATGGTATATTCATTAAATCATTGTCAATAAAATAAATTATTGACAAAATATGTGAGCAGCTATAGGCTTTAGCTATAAAGGGATCAACCGTTCCTGTAAAAGCGGAGGAATAAAGGTTCCCTGAATATTTTTAAAAGTTATGCAGATATTTTGGAGGCAGAACTTGGATAAACCAACAATCGGAATAAGAATAGCAAACGGAACATTCTTTCCGATACTCCGGGAAAATGACACAAAAAGAAAAAAAATCATCCTATCTCCTGTCCGGGAAAATCAGAAAGATGTAAAAATAGATATCTTTCGGGGCGAAGGCGAAGGGATGCTTGACCCGGTTTATGTCGCAAGTCTGATTTTAAATAATATCAGTCAGGAATCTGACCAGCCGGTTGAAATCCAGCTGCTTGTCCATGTAAGTGATGAAGGGATTCTTGACGCCGAAGCATTTGAACCGTTATCAGATGTTAAACAGTTTCTTTCAATAAGCCTTGATTCGATAGAGGAAAACGCAGGTTTCTACGACATGAGCGATTCTGACTCTGAAAGAGCGGCAGACATATCTGCAAGTATGGATCAGGAAGATTTTTTCAGCGATGAAGGTGATAACTCAGGCGATTCAGCGTTTGATGATTTTGATTCCAGCGATGAAGGTGATAACTCAGGCGATTCAGCGTTTGACGATTTTGATTCCAGCGATGAGAATTTTGATATCATGGATCAAAGTGATGAAACTTTAGACAGGGAATCTGAAGAGGATGAAGATGAAAATTCCGCATGGCTTTATGAAGCTGAAAAAAAATGTAATACAAAAAACAGGCTGCTTAAGCTGACAGTCATGATTCTCGGTATAATATTCATTATTTTACTGGGATTGCTCTTGTATACACTTTTTATGAAGCCTGCTCTTGCCAAAAACCGCATGGATACACCTGCTGCTGTTGCCTCAGCCGCCGAACCTGCAGTAAAGCCTGAAATTCCAGTACAGGCTGCGCCGTCAGAACCTGTGATTAAGGAAGAACCTGCCGTTTCCGCACCTGTACCTGCGCCTCCTGCACCAGTAGCAGCCGAGCCTGTAAAAAAAGCGCCTGAAAGTGTCAGGTACAGGATTAAATGGGGCGATACACTATGGGATATCTCAAAAACCTATTACAGAACTCCCTGGCTTTATAAAAAAATCGCCCGCGATAATAAAATTAAAAATCCGGACCTTATTTTTGCGGAAACATATATTAATATCAAATCTGAATAGTTTTACCTGATCTCTTCCGAAATATAATAATAAACTATATAATTGCGTCAATAGCAGCAGATCTCCTGAAAAGCGGCAGGCTGCTAATAATAAGTCATAACTGGAGTAATTTTTGTGTATATAGGTAAAAAAGGGACAGCTGCGGCAATCTTGATTGCTTCTTTGGCTCTATATCTTTCAATAGCTGTTATTATGGTTAAAACCGGCTACCAAACAGGAGTATTGCTGTTTCCCGGCAGGTTTCTCTACAACTATTATCTGGATTCCGCATTTTATGTTCCGTTATACCTTCTGGTATGTTCTTTTTTTCTTGTAAGAAAAAAATTCCACAGGGACAATGTAATTCTCCTGATTCTTACGATTATCCCGTTCCTGACAACAGGGCTGGCGTTGAGGCTGTACTATCTTCCGCTGGAAGCAGGCTGGTTTGAAAAAGCCCTGCTTAAATCTTTCGGCCAATTTGCCTTTGTTGTTGTGTTTCTGATTGCCCTGATTGAGATAATGCTGATTGTTAAAACAGGGATTTATTTGTCCCGGAAAAGAGCTGCGTCAGTCCAATCAGGGGAGGATGAGGTTTTAACTGATAACATAGCTTCAACTGAATCCGGAATAAAAAACAGTGATAAAGAGGCGGCAGAGACCTTTTCGGGGATGGCAGATACATCTTTGGGTAATTCAGATACAGTAAGGAAGAAAGGGTTTGCAGCTTTAAGTCTTTCCGGAATAACTTCAGTGAAGCAGGAAGTCCTCCCTGGTGATGAATTGTATGATGAGCCGGCTTATTACAGGATAAACAGGGATGAGTCAGATCCTGCTGATGACTGTGAGGAAGCTGAAGAAAAGCAGTTTTACGATAAGCCTTCCGAAGCTGCATACACAGGAGCTTTTGAAAATTCCCTGCAGGATGAAATTGCAGAAGAAGATGCGGAAGAGAATGAAGAAGAGGATGAACTTGAATCAATTGCTGAGGCTGATCTTGAAGTTGAGGATGAGATTGAAGCTGAAATTGACGATGATGTTGAAGTACTATTAGACGAAAATCCTTCTGTTGTAAAAGAGTATTTTGCCGCGCAGAAAAAGATTGTTATAAAGAAAAAAGAATATAAAATACCTTTTGAAATTCTCGATGAATACAGGGAAACAGGATATACAAGCATTGATGAGCGGGCAAGGAATGAGGCGGAAATACTGAGGCAGACTCTTGCCGAATTCAAAATTGAGGCTGAGGTGACTGGAATACGGAAAGGGCCTGTTATTACAATGTTTGAGATACTGCCAGCCCCTGGCGTAAAACTTTCAAGAATTACAAATCTTGCAGATAACATAGCGCTCCGCCTTGCCGCATCAAGGGTCAGGATTGTTGCCCCCATTCCGGGGAAACACGCGGTAGGTATTGAGGTTCCCAACAGAAACAGGGCTATTGTCTCTTTCAGGGAACTGATTGCGGTAGATTATCCCCAGTACACGAAATACCACCTCCCTATAATTCTTGGTAAAGATATTACAGGAGAAGAGCAGATAATTGATCTTACCCAGACTCCTCATCTTCTGATTGCCGGGGCAACCGGTTCGGGCAAGTCAGTTTGCGTAAACTCCATAATTGCGTCTCTTCTTTATACAAAAAAACCGCAGGATGTAAAGTTGATCCTGATAGATCCGAAGATTGTTGAGTTAAAACTCTACAATGATATACCCCATCTGCTTACCCCTGTTATAACTGACCCCAAAAAAGCATTTCAGGCTTTGCAGTACTGTATATTTGAAATGGAAAAAAGGTATTCTCTGCTTGATGCGCTTGGAGTAAGGGATATCCACTCTTTTAACAGAAAAATTAAAAGCAAAAATATTGCCACTTTACCTCTTCCCTATATTGTTGTAATTGTTGATGAGTTCGCTGACCTTATGGCAACTACAGGGAAAGAACTTGAATCTACACTTGCCCGCCTTGCCGCAATGTCAAGAGCGGTAGGTATTCACCTGGTTCTGGCGACACAAAGGCCTTCGATTGATGTTATCACAGGGCTGATAAAAGCCAATATCCCGTCAAGGATTGCTTTTATGGTCGCGAGCAAAACTGATTCAAGGATTATTCTTGATTCCGCCGGCGCCGAGATGCTTCTTGGAAAAGGAGATATGCTTTTCACATCAGCGTGGAACCCTTATCTTACAAGAATCCAGGGTGCTTATCTTTCTGAAAATGAAGCGGAAAGGGTTGTCGAGAAGGTGCGGGAATATGGTTCCCCTGAATATATTGATGACGAGATATTTATAGATGATGATGAGGATGACTTTTCAGATTACGCAAATGACTATGGAGATGATCCGTTAATGGAAAGAGCGCTTGAGATAGTTGCCGCGGCAGGGAAAGCATCTGCGTCATATCTGCAGAGAAGATTAAAAATCGGGTATAACAGGGCAGCGAGGCTTGTGGAGGAGATGGAAAGGAGAGGCATTGTCGGGCCCCAGAATGGGAGCAAGCCCCGGGATATCCTTAATATTCCAGGCAGCAACAGGGAATAGGGTCATGTCTTGAACAGGGATTTCAGTTTCAGGCTCAGGATGGTAACTTTTCTTCAGTATGTCGTAATATGCGGCGTTATACCGGTTATGAGCCTTTATCTTAAAGAGATACCACTCATAAGCGGCGCAAAGGTCGGAATTATACTTTCAATGTCAACTGCCGCGGGAATCCTCTCTCCCCTGATTACTGTCTATATTGCAGACCGGTATATCAGTGCTGAAAAACTTTTTGCCATATGCAATATAGCTGCCTCATTTCTTTTACTGCTATTAAGGCAGCAGAGTGAATTTTTACCTGTTTTATTTATTTATCTTTTTCTTATGATGTTTATAACTCCTTCGGCAGCGCTTATAAATATAATGGTATTTAATTTTTTGGGGGCAGAGGGGCGCAGATTCGGCTCAATAAGGGTTTGGGGAACACTCGGCTGGATATTTATGTCGCTTTTTTTCAGCTATGTATGGCTGGGTGATGTTTTTTTTAAGAATATCGGAAAATCAATCGGTGATATACTCTATTTTTCCTCAGTCACCGCTCTTTTTCTCGGGTTATTCAGCCTTTCAATACGTTCAGAAAAAAAAGAATTCAAAAAAAGAAATACAGGCTTGTCTTTATTTGGAAAAGATCCTTCAACCCCTGACAGGAGACGGCTCTATGTTTTTTTCCTGATAAGCCTGTTTATTTCTGTTGTGGATAAATACTATTATATGGGCCTTTCTCCATACCTGAAATATTCCGGTGTACCTGATAAATG
>JAVEZE010000058.1:0-15128 GCA_034003145.1 Spirochaetia bacterium | reverse complement strand
CTACCAGATCTCCTGATATAAGCCTGAAACTGGTTATTTTGACGCCAAAAGGTTTACTGAAAAAAAGAAAGAAAAAAAGATCATGGATCAATGATCCAAAATATCTTAAAATGGAATATTTGTTTCGTGATGATGCAAAAACTATGTAGTTGCCTCCTTCCCTCGATATAGCACTTTCAGAGCGATATCCTCCGTCCCCAACGCTGCCTCCGTCCCCAACGCTGCCTCCGTCCCCAAAGGAAAGCATTTCTGGTATATACTCAGGATCATGCTGCAAATCATCATCCATTGTAATCACCTGTTTTCCGGCAGAGGATAATAGGCCAAAAAAAAGAGCTTTCTGCTGACCTTTGTTTTCAGAAAGCCGTATCCCCTTAATCCTTGTATTTTCTTTGTTAAGGGATTTAATTATTTCCCATGTGTTATCAATGCTGCCGTCGTCTACGATAAGTATTTCCCAATTATTTAATAATCTATCAAGAACAGCAGTTGTTTTTATGCAGGTTTTTTCAATAACAGAGCTGCCGTTGTAAGAGGGTATTACAACACTAAGTTCTGTCGGAACAGTTTCATTATTTATCCTCTTCATATTATTACCTGATACCTTAGTATGATCATCATCCTTCTTCATTATGTCCTTGCTGCTTATATATTCCATATTAGGATCCCTGCAGCAATCAGAATAATTCCAGATATTTTTTTTATGTTGAATATTTCCTTAAAAAAAACCAACCCTGACAGAGGAATAATAATCTGATTTACCGCGGTTAAACTGAATGCAGTTGAAAGCTCAAGCGTCTCAAGCGCTTTGAAATAAAAAAGCGGAGCAGCGGCAAAGAGGAGTAATCCAGCTGCAAAATAGGGATTTATCAGATTACCGATATTTTTAGTATATGGTTTTTGGATTTTGAATAAAACAGCAAAATGTTTAAAAGTTAAATGTCCTGCTGCTGTAAAAATTACCATTACCAGAGCAAACAAGTATCCCATTATCAAATTTCACTTCCTGTGTTTATAGTTTTTATCCCGGATATTTTGGAACTGGTAATGACAAGCAGTACACCTGCAGTTATCAATAAAGAACCAGCAATTTTTCCTGTTGTAACTTTTTCTGAAAAGATGAGTGCTGAAAAAATCAATATAATTACATAGTTAAGAGCCAATACAGGATAAGCTGATGAAATATCATTTTTTTTGAGAATGAAAAACCATAAAGGAGCTCTTAAGATAAGGAAAAAATAACTTAATACATGAAAACCATTAAAACTGCTCCTAAGAGAGCCTGCAGATACCGCAGTCTGTAGCGATCCATATTTAGCTGATATTTGCCCTGCCGCCATAATTAAGATATATAAGATTATCAAGAAAATAGGGCTGCATATCCTTATTTTCAATAAAATATTTCGCATAAACATATAAATATTTTATCAGTAAAATGAAAACAATTACAGATTTCCCCATATTTATTTTGACAATTTAATTATGCTTTGCTAAAATCGGTAAAATTGTATTTGCGCGGGAGAAAATATGAAAATTGCAGTAATATTTGGCGGCATGAGTTCTGAGCGGGATGTTTCAATTGCAAGCGGTGCTCAGATATTTAAAGCGTTAAAGTCGAAAAACCACGATGTTATTGCAGTTGATACAGCTACAGGAATTCTCGACAGGGATGATGAAATAAATTTTCTCAATTCTAAAGTAAAAGAGATACCGCCGGATTCAAATAGAAAATCGCTGATGAAAGGGCTTGGCAGCCTGATCCGTTCCGGCAGGCTTTCAGAGTTTGATATCTGCTTTCTTGCCCTTCACGGCGGATCTGGCGAAGATGGTACAATCCAGGGTTATCTGGATATAGAGGGGATTCCCTATACCGGAAGCACACATATGCCCTGCTGCTATGCAATGGATAAGCATGTGGCTAAAACACTTTTCAGGCACAACAATGTAATGACGCCGGATTGGCTTATGGCTCCTGTTACAGCGGCAGAAGCGGTAGATAAGCTGGGATTGCCTTTGGTAGTAAAACCTAACCGTGAAGGGTCAACTGTCGGCCTTTCAATTGTAAAATCAATTGCTGATTTTGATAAGGCAATCCTGACTGCATCTCAGCATGACAGGGAAATTCTTGTTGAAAAATATATTCCGGGAAGGGAGCTTACCATAGGTGTTGTTGATGATATTCCTCTTGGGGTTGGCGAGATTATTCCAAAAATGTCTGAAATATTTGACTATAAGTGTAAGTATCAGAAAGGGGGAGCTGATGAGATATTTCCGGCTGACCTTACTACTGAACAGACAAAATATGTAATGGATACAGCAGTAAAAGCCCATAAAGCTCTTAAAATGGATGATTACAGCAGGGTAGATTTCAGGATGGCGCCTGATGGCAGCCTTTGGTGCCTTGAAGTAAATGCTTTGCCCGGTATGACAGCCTCAAGCCTGCTTCCACAATCTGCAGAGGTGATGAACATAAGTTTTCCAGACCTATGTGAGAAAATCTGCCTGCTTGCTATTGAAAGACGGAAAAGAGGATAAGGAAACGCAATCCTCCGTCCCTAAACAAAACATCTGGCCTGCGCAATCCTCCGTCCCTAAACAGAATATATTTCCTCACACAATCAGCTGCTGACTCTGGGGATGTAAAATAATTACTTTTCAGCTCTCTTTGCAAGCAGTATTTCCCTGTTAACCGCAAGGTATTCAAGAAAAAGATGCTGAAGTCCCTCAAAATAATCTCTTTCCAGGATGGCCCCTGGTTTGGTTATGTATCTGTAATGCCAGGGCTCATATTCATATCCTGTAATACTTTCATAACCATCAGGAAATGAAAGTGAAAAACCGTATTTCCAGCTGTTTTCATAAATCCATTTCCCTTCTTTTGTATCCATAAACTCTTTTGTTATAGTGCCGAAATCAAGAGCTGTCCCAAGCTGATGCTGGGATGCGCCTGGAGGGGCTGAAAAACGGGCTGTCTCTTCTTCTCCGTAAATACCTGTGTAGTAATTATAAAGGTTTTTCTGATATTTGTATGATCTGTATGCGGATGATATCATTATTTTTAAATTTACATCAGCAGCGTCTGTAATCATTTCCCTTAAAGAGTTAATAACAGTTTTCCTGATTTTCATTCCTTCCTTGTTAAGGAGAAATCCCTGATTATCAAGGGGAACAAGGTCGGAGGGTTCAAACCTTGCAGGTAAAAGGTTTTTTTTATCAACCTGGTAAAATAAATAATTCTCATTATCTTCCATTTCCAGAACTTCGGAGAGCAATGAGATAAAAGCTGTTTTATTTCTGTTAATATTTTCCCTGATATTGTCCGGAAGATTCTCAATCGTGGTTAAAAAATCTTTTTCCTTAATTGCAAAATCGCCACTTGTGTAAACTGTCTCACCCTTGATACAAGATATAAAAATAAAAGTTGAAAAAAACAGCAAAGCAAAGAAAATTATGCCAACAGAATCACTTCTTCCTGACTTTTTCAAAATATTATCCTGATAACATCTTCAAAATATTCTACAGGATGAAATTTTATCCCTTTCTTGATATGGGCAGGAATTTCTTCAAGATCTTTCTCATTCTGCTTCGGAATTATTATGTTTTTTATGTTATTTCTTCTTGCCGCAATAATTTTTTCCTTAAGCCCTCCAATCGGCAGCACAGCCCCGGAAAGAGAAAGTTCTCCTGTCATGGCGAAATTCTTTTTTATCATTTTATTTCGTATCAGGGAGAGAAGGGCGGTAGTCATAGTTATTCCTGCTGAAGGCCCGTCTTTAGGAGTGGCACCTTCGGGTATATGAAGATGAAAAAGGTTGTTTTCAAAAAAATCCTTTTTTATCCCGAATTGAGGCGCAAGAGTTCTCACATAGGTATAGGCGATATTCGCAGATTCTTTCATAACATCGCCCATCTGTCCTGTAAGCTTGAATCCCTCTTTCCCTTCAGTGTAAACAGATTCAATCATCAGCGTATCACCGCCGAAATTAGTCCAGGCAAGTCCAATAGCCATTCCTGGTTTTATTATTTTCTTGATTTCCTCCGGCCTGAAGCTTGGTTTTCCAAGATATTTTTCAATACTTTCAGCAGTTATTTTTACAGGAGGTTTTAAATCATCAAGGATAATTTGTTTTGCTATTTTTCTGTGTATTTTGTCAAGTGATTTCTCGTAGTTTCTCACTCCTGCCTCGCGCGCATATTGATCAGCTATCACTGTAAGTGCGGCAGAATCATATTTTACCTGCATCTTTTTCAACCCGCTTGCCGCAAGGCTTTTCGGTATAAGATATTTCCGCGCGATTGCAATTTTTTCTTCTTTTATGTAGCCGGCAAGCCTTATTACTTCCATTCTGTCTCTTAATGGAGGAGGGATGGTATCAAGAGTGTTTGCGGTTGTGATAAAAAGAACATTAGAAATATCAAAAGGGAGATCGAGATAATGATCTCTGAAGCTTATATTCTGTTCCGGGTCAAGAACTTCAAGAAGAGCGGAAGAAGGATCGCCCTGGTAGGATACGCCGAGTTTGTCGATTTCATCTATCATAAATACAGGGTTTTTTGTTTTTACAATTTTAAGCCCCTGAATGATTTTACCTGGCATTGCCCCTATATAGGTTCTTCTGTGTCCTTTTATTTCTGCCTCATCCCTCATTCCGCCGACAGAAAATCTAAAAAATTTTTTCTCCATTGCCCTTGCAATGGATTTTCCAATAGATGTTTTGCCAACTCCGGGAGGACCTACAAGACAGATGATTGAGCCTTTTGTATCTTTTTTAAGCTTTCGTACAGAAAGATATTCAATTATCCTTTCCTTTACATCTTCAAGGCCATAGTGGTCTTTGTCGAGGATCTCCTTGGAAGTTTTTATATCAAAATCCTCTGGTTCAGGTTTGTTCCAGGGGAGAGAGACTATGGTGTCAAGATAATTTCTTGTTACGCTAAAATCAGCAGAAACAGGTTCCATAAGAGAGAATTTTTGGAGTTCCTGTTCTATCTGTTCTTTTGCCTCTCCTTCAAGCTCAAGTTTTTCAATAGCTTCCTTAAACCTGTTGTATTCACTGCTTTTTGAATCAACCGGCATTCCAAGTTCTTTTTTTATGGCTTTTAATTCTTCTTTGAGAAAATAATCCCTTTGGTTTTTTTCAATTTTCTCATTAATCTGAAGTTGTATTTTTTTCTGTATCCGCAGGAGTTCCTGTTCCTTTTTAATAAAAACAAGGACCTGTTCCATTCTTTTTCTTACATTAAGGGTTTCAAGTATATTCTGCTGTTCTTTCCGGTCAATATTTAAAATTGAAGCAATGAAATCCGCAATCTTTCCAGGCTGATCAATATTGACCATATTAAGCCTCATTTCCTCAGAAAAAAGGGGATTGTTTTCTGAAATCTGCTTCATCTCGGAAATAATTGAGCGGGTAAGCGCTTTTACTTCCATTGTTTTTTCCGCCTCATCTTTCAAAAATTCGACTTCAGCAGTAAGAGGCTGAATATCTGAAATATAATGCTTTATTTTGAATCTTTTGATTGTCGATATAAAAATATTCATCCCGCCGTCCGGGAGATTGATTTTTTTTACAATTTTTGCAGCAGTACCGACTGTATAAAGTTCTTCAGGTACTGCTTCTGATGATTCTTCATCTTTCAGCAAAACAAGGCCAAGCATGCTGTCATTTATTAGGGATTGTTCAACAACCGCAATATCTTTTTTTGACATTACCATTAACGGTGTGAAGATACCTGGAAATATCGGTTTGCCAGAAAGGGGAATAATATATAATTTATCCGGCAGATGCTGCTCAGCTGGTATTATTTCCTTTTGAGACATTATAAAAACTCCTGATTAAATAATAAGTTAAATAACTATTCACTAATTATATTAAAGCTAATTATTATTGTATAATGTTGTCAAGGAAAAAGAACTATCACTATGAATAGAAACCTTAAAATTGATGGTATAGTTATACGGAACTATAGAATACATGATTTTCACAAGGGCAGTGTTGTTTTTTCACCACAGAGGGGAATTATTCATACAATTTCATACGGAGGATATAAAGGGAAAAGCAAATTGGGGCCGGCGGTCCAGCCTCTCACAAGGGGGCGTTTTGATATCTACCAGGACCATTTGGGCAAAAGCATCAAGATAATTGATTATGCTCCTGAAGAACTTTATGATTCTCTTAAAAGCAATCTAAAAAAATATTTTACTGCTTTGTGCTGGCTTGAAATTGCGGTTAAGGCGCACGGCGGGGGAGAGGGATGCCTTGAGCTTTATCATTTGCTTATTGAATCACTTGATCTGCTTGAAAAATCTCATTCAGAATATGATGACAGACTAATGGTTCAATACCTGCTGAGATCTACTGTTCTGATCGGCGGAAATTTCATTTCAGATGAATGCGGATCCTGCAGCAAAAAAACAAAAGTTAATGAGGTAATGTTCTACAATCATTATAACAACTGTTTTATCTGTTCAGATTGCGGCGGTATTAAGAATTCCCTGTTGGAAATTGTCCCTGGTATAAGGAAATATATTGAATATTCGTTAAAAAATGAAATTGAACTGTCATTAAAGGCTGGAATTGAAAATAATTTGTTGAAATACTTAAAGTCTATATTATATAGTATAATACAGGAATATCTGGAAGACAGTCTTTCAACTCTGCGGACAGGCAAAGAATATCTTCTCTGATTATAAAACCGCCCGGCGGTAGCCCAGGTAAATACAGGTAATTATTGACTCTATGAAATATAATAAAAAACCGATTGATCCGGATTTGGTAAAAGAAATATCGTCAAGATATAACATCAACATTCTCTTTTCTTCAATACTTGTGAGAAGAGGAATAACAAAACCAGAGGATGTTGTTTTTGTCCTTGAAGAAGATCTTAAATATATCCACAACCCATTTTTGTTTCACGAAATGGAAGATGTTATAGACCGTATACACGCAGCTGCTGATGAAGGTGAAAAGGTAATTGTATTCGGGGACAGGGACGCGGACGGAATAACATCAACTGTCCTTATTGTTAAAAAATTAAAAGAGATGGATATTGATGTTATCTGGTCTCTTCCTTCAGGCGATGAGCCGTACGGCATTACAGAGGAGAAAGTAAGGGAGTTCGCAGAGAATGACGGCACTTTGATTATTACTGTTGACTGCGGCATTTCAAGTACAAAAGAGATAAAATTTGCCGCCTCCCTTGGAATAGATACAATCATCATAGATCATCATACTCCGGGAGAATCACTTCCTGAAGCTTTTGCAATTATTAACCCGAAACTTGAAGACACAGGTTATCCTTTCCGTGATCTTGCAGGATGCGGTGTTGTATCCAAGGTTATCTGGGCTTTGACATTTTCAGATACTGAGCTTTATAAAAAAAATATTTGTATTTTAAATATTGTTCCGGTTGGAGGAGGATCGTTTGCGGCAGAAGCACAGAGGATGTTCAACCTTGTTAATAATGGCGATCCGGTTAGAGAGGTTTTTGTCCCGGGGGTAATCAATGATCCAGGAAAAACATCTTTAATAAAATATATGCGTGATTCAATAATCATTGTTTATTCTCTTGATCAGCAGAAAAGACTGTTCAGCGAAATATTCGGCAGCAGCATGGAGCTTAATGCTTTTGATATCGCGGACCAGGCAATTGAGCTTTTCCCCCGGCTTAAAGGGATGAGTCTGCTTAAAATGAAAGAGATCAGCAGGGGCTCCAGATATAAAGAAAGCCAGTTAACAGAGCTTGATATGCTTCTTAATTTATTTACAGCAGTTGTTTTAAAGCAAAACCAGATTTTGAATGACAAAATAGAAAATATAATGGATATGGTAACAATAGGGTCTATCGCGGACATGATGCCGCTTGTTAATGAGAACCGTATAATAGTAAGGCATGGACTTAAAAATATCCAGAAAACCGGAAACAAAGGGCTGCACGAACTTCTATTCAGGCAAAAACTGCTTGAAAAAAATATTTCAACATCAGATATTGCCTGGAACATTACGCCGCTTATTAATGCGACAGGAAGGATGGGTGTCCCTGAAAAAGCTGCCAAATTATTTTTTTCAGAAAACCTTGAAGAGATACGCTCCCTTGCTGATGAAATTATCTCACTTAACAAGGAAAGAAAAAAGCTGGGAGACAATCTTTGGGAACTTCTGTTTAATTCCGCGAAAAAAAGCTATGAAGAGATGGAAGAATCCCTTGTTGTTACAGGAGGCAGCAAGGTAAACAGGGGGATAACAGGTATATTGTCAGCCAGGTTTGCATCATATTTCAAGGTTCCTGCCATAGTTTTCACTGAAATGGATGAACGGATTGTCGGTTCGGTTAGAAGTATGAGTAATTATTCAATCATGACTATGCTGAATTACTGCAGCGACCTTTTTCTTGATTTTGGCGGGCATGATTTTGCAGGCGGATTTTCCATGCTAAAAGGGAATCTTGAGAAATTGAAAAAAAGACTGCTGGAATATATCAAAAACAGTACAAAAATAAAAAAGGAAGAGCGAATTATTGAGATAGATGCTGAACTTCCCCCTGGATATCTGACTCAGGAAATAGTTGATGTTGTCAGTGCAATGATGCCTTTCGGCGAGGGAAATCCTCCTCTTTTATTCCTTGCAAGAGGATTAAAGGTGAAAAATATTGAAATCATGGGAAATAAAGCAGCAGGGCATCTTAAGTTGATCCTGGAATCAGGCAGCATGCCGTGGCCGGCAGTTTTCTGGAACGGAGCTGATAAGGCAGGTAAGGATGTTTCAATTGATGAGACTGTTGATGTAATTTTCAGGTTGCGTAATAATTATTTCATCAACAACAATATACCGCAGCTTGATATTGTTGATATGGAAAAAACCCCATAATGCACCGTCGTATAGTATTTATCTTATTGCTGCTTTTCCTGTCATGCAATATCCATGCCCAGACAATAATAAGATGTCAATCCGAGACCTTTCCTGGCGGAATAATTAGAATAACTGCTGTTACATCTGATTCTTTAAAAAGTATCAGCGCTGATCTTGAAAATACAAAAAGTTTAATAATTGCGCGCTTTGAGGGATTTAAATACTCAACAGACACGATCCAGGAACTTTCAGCAGAGAGCACACCCCGGCTTGAATGTTATATTGTTATTGTCAGCTTTGATCCAGCGTTAAAAAGCGGTAATTATTCGATTTCTGTAAATTTCGAAGAAGAAAACAGTGAAACCAGTGAAATAAGGATTTTTCCTGTAGTTCTTAAAGAAAGAATATTCAGAAAAGAGACTATTGCTTTAGATGAGAACCTGTCAGACCTGAGGAGTGATGATTCTGAAAGGCGTAAGGCAGAAACCCGTGAGCTGGTTGGATATTTGACTTCTTTCAACAGCAAAAACATCTTCTCAGATACAAATATAATGAAACCGATTATGAACAAGCCTTTAACCACTTCCTTTTTTGGAGATATCAGGAATTTTGTTTACAAAAACGGGGTATCAGTCAAATCTATCCATAACGGAATTGATCTTGCCATATCAGCCGGCACACCTGTCCATTGCAGCGCATCCGGCCGTGTTATCTATTGCGGCAGCCGTCTTATTACAGGAAACAGCGTAATAATAGAACATCTTCCCGGTTTATTTACAATTTATTATCATCTGGAAAAGATATATACTGTTGCAGATCAAATTCTTCCCAAAGGTGCGGTGATCGGTCTTGTAGGAAGCACAGGCCTTTCCACAGGTCCCCATCTTCACTGGGAGATGAGAAACCAGATGACACCTGTTGATCCTGAATATTTTACTGCCGCCCCCCTGATTGACAAAGATGAAATTATCAGTATTATTAATTCTGAATTTTCAGATTTGGCCCGAGGGAGGTGATTTTTATCGCTTTTGTGAGAATAGATGATACTGAGCCGCTTGAAAAAGCTCTTAAAAGATTTAAGCGAATGGTTGAAAAAGAAGGTATAATACGGGAATGGAAAAAAAGAGAATTTTTTGAAAAACCTTCCACTGTTAACAACAGAAAGAAAAAAGCAATCATCAGAAAACAACAGAAGAAACTGAGAAAAATTCAGTCAACAAAAAGTTACTGACAGCAAAAAGGGGCTTATATCAAGTCCCTTTTTTTATGATCTTCGCAGATGACAATATTCCAGAAAATGTTTATATTTGATTAATAAAAAAGAATAATAAAATATATTTTATGATTTAAAGGTTTTAGTTTTCAGCAGGGTAAACCTGATTGATAGCTTTAAAAGACTTTTTTATTCAAGGAGTTAAAGATGTCAAAAAAATTACTGGTTATCTTTATATTGCTGTCTGTTATGACTGCTATAGGGTGCGCGTCCAAACCGGCAAAAGAAAAAAAAGCTGAGGAAAAGGCTGTCAAGGAGACTATGTCTGATGTGCCTAAGTTTTTTCTCATGCCTCCGACTGCAGAGGATGCTCTTTACGGAGTAGGTGTTGCAAAAATGTCTTCTCTTGATATGTCAAGAACCATGGCTCTTGCGCGGGCAAGGGATGATATCGCAAGGCAGACAAGCCTTCAGATACAAAATGCCATAACAGATTATGCCCAGGAATCAGGTGTTGACAGTACACAGACAATAAAATTCGTGGAAACTGTCTCAAGGCAGATCGCGGAGACAAAACTGCAGGGTGCCAAACCAAAAGAGATGTATGCGGCAAAAGACGGTACAATTTATGCGCTGATTGAGTATAAAAACGCTAATTTCACAGCTGATGCGGCAGAAGTATTCAAGAGAAACGAAGAATCTGCTTTTTCAGAATTCAAGGCAGCCCAGGCTCTTGAAAAACTTAATTTTGAACTTAAGAGCAATCCGACAAAATCCAGTCCTGTAAAGGAATAAATTTTACAGGGACTATGCAGTGTTCTTCTAACACTTGTTTTATAATTTTCTGTAAAAATATAGATTAACCCCCCCGGTCAGAATGATTCTTTGCTCTGCCGGGGTTTAATTTACAAGTATCAACCGGACCAGGTGAAAAGGATTCAGGCGCCTTATTATGGAATTCAGGAAAATTAAAAATTGCTGCCAAAACTTATCTTGAAACTGTTATTAATTTTAATTTCACTACTTATTCAGCTATCATGCGCTGGAGATAAAAAAGAAGATATCAATACCAGTTTTCATGGCGCAGATTCAAATAACAAAACAGAAGACCTTCTCTTTGATATGATATGCAATACCCCGGAAAATCCAGAAAGCCTGTTTTTTTACGGATTCTCGCCTCTTTATTCTGATACCGGAATAGAGGATGGTGTTATCATGGAAAGCGCTTTTGAGTCTGTAATGCTGTTTCATGATATTGATGTCAACTACTTCGGTATTTATCTTGAGTCAGGAACTCCTCGTCCAGTTATATCCAGAAAATTATTTATTGAAACTGGAGTATTAAATAAAGAAAATATTAAAGAAAAGCTTAAATTGCGGTATAATTTCAGAAACAGGAATATATCAGCAGCCCTGTTCGAGATGGGAAAAAATGATTTGAAAAGCAGTGTACCGGAACAGTTATACCATTTTCCAGAGATTGAAATCTCTGTAAGAGAAAAAAACCCGTCATGGATCAATCTTCTGCCGCAGATAAAGGGTTATAATTTCAGTATTGGTGTTTCGGGACGGTACAGCCAGATTTCAGAATCCATAAGACAAGCTGATCTAAATGCAATTGAGGAGATGCTAAAGCAGAAATCGATATCTGTTGTTTCAAAATCAGATAAAGGTAATTATGGAACAAATGGAACAGAATATTCACAATCTGCAATAAACGGTTTTTATATAATCAGAAGATGGTGGGATAAGGATATGAGAAACTATTATTCTCTCGGTGTCTCGCCAGGCAACTAGCATCAGGATATAAAGGGGAATAATATGTTTTCAGGAAAAACTGCATACTTTTTGGCAATACTCATTTCGACAGCTTTTTTGTTCAATAGCTGTATTACGTCAAACTCAGGGTTTTCCAAAAAATCTTCACAGGAAGACAACCGTCCTGTCTGGATAGATAGCTATCCGGTAGAAAGTGAATACTTCATTGGGATTGGATCATCAAAAACAGGTAACAAATCGCAGGATCTTGATACAGCAAAAGCAAAAGCGCTAGCAGCTCTTGCATCTGCAATTTCTGTAAATATCAAGAGCTCTCAGGATTTTACAGTTAAGGAAGATTCGGATGGAAAATCATTTCAATCAGCTGAAGTTCAGATAAACCAGTCTGTCAGTAGAAATTTCAGCGATGTCGAAGTTTACGATTCATGGTATTCTGATTCATCCGGGTACTGGTTTTATTACAGAATTTCAAAGTCAAGATGGGAAGAAATTCAGCGGCTGGAAAAAGCTGAAATTTCTTTGCGTGTAAATGGAGTTGTGGCGCCTGTTTTTTTATCCCCTGATATAAGTGATTTTGAAATCCTCTCCTCTCTTGGAAAAGGGTGGCAGCTTGTTGCAGAGTCCCCATACGAAGGGACAATAAATACAGAAATAAACGGTAAAAGCGGTATTTTGATAGATCTCCTTGAAGAAAATGTTTCACAAGTATTGTCAGGAATTACACTGCAGATTGAACCTGAAGTAATTGTAACAGAACCGGGAAGGCTTGAGGATGTCAGATTAAAAGTTATTGATAAAAACAGACGTACTCCCGGAACTTTCAAGATTGATTTTATCAACAAGGCTGATGGCGCAAAAGTGGCAGATGTCAGGACAGACAAGGATGGGAATTTTTCCGGAAAAATTGGATTTAATCAGCTGCCGTCCGGTAAAAACAATTTATCTGCTGTAATTTCCATGCAGAGTGCAGGGATAAATCCGGACGGCTTCCGGAAAAAGCTCTCAGTTCCACAGAAGGAACTTTCTGTAGAAATGAACCAGGTTAGTGTTATCCTTAAACTTGTAATAATTGGAAATGCTGAAATTGAAAGCCTTCAAGACTCAGTTAAAGCGCTTTTTTCCAGAAAAGAACTTGCCCTTCGCCTTTCCCCGGGAACAGGAGATGAAAAAAACTCAATACTTTTTACCATGTTTTTCCGCAACCTTCCTGAAAATACTCATGGACTTTATATAACAAACGCTAAAGCATCGATATCCCTGATTAAAGATGGAAGCAATATTTATTCATATGAAACAAAAGAGTACAAAGAAGCAGGTCTTACCTGGGATCAGGCACAGGAAAGAGCTGTTCTCAAACTTTTCAGAGATATCAACAACGATGATATTTTTATCACAGGGCTTCATAAGGCTGTCTATTCAGGACTTTCGCTTGATTAAAAGAGTTATATGAATCAGCAGCAAATTAAATCAAACCTGCAGCAACTTGCAGATACACCTGATTTTACAGTAATTTTATCAGGAAAAAAAAGCAATAAAGTTGACGGACTTTACAAACCCCAGTCGCGGGAAATCATCATTCATAACAAGAATATGAAGGGAGATAACGACACCATGTATACAGCGATACATGAATTTGCCCATCATGTTCACTGCTCTTCTTCCGGAACTTCTTTTTCAGGCAGATGTCATACCAGGGATTTCTGGGCAATTCTTCACAATTTATTGAAAAAAGCAGAAGAAAAAAATATTTACAAAAATACTTTTAAAAATGATGAAGATTTTGCTTTAATTACCAAACAGATAAGAGAAGAATATATTAAAAAAAACGGAGAGCTGATGAAAGAGTTGGGAGGACTTCTTTCAAAAGCCAAACAGATGTGTATAGAACGGCACTTGAGTTTTGACGACTATACAGACAGGGAGCTTGGTATTCACCGCAATATTGCATCTGCTCTTATAAGTGTTTACGGACTTGACATATCGCCTGTAATCGGTTTTGAAAACATGAAAACTGTAGCATCTGTTAAAATACCTGAAAAAAGAATTGAGGCTGAAAAGCTTTTTATCAGCCGCGAAAGCCCTGATACTGTTAAATCACTCCTTGCAGCAAAAGGGGAAGCATTATGCGCTGCTGATTCTCCAGATATCTCTGACGATCCGGCAGACAAACTTTTATCAGAAAAGAAAAAAATAATAAAAACAATTGATACATTAAACCGGAAACTCAATGATATAAATGCACGTCTTAAAGATCTTGAAAAACAAAAAAATATTTTTAATGATATTGTTGACATCGAAAAAACAATATGATAATGTCGATTTTGTAAGGGCGATTAGCTCAGCTGGGAGAGCGCCTGCCTTACAAGCAGGATGTCGGCAGTTCGATCCTGTCATCGCCCATAGGGTAAGTGTTTATAAATTAAGCATTTACCCTTTTTTTTGTCTGCCAATGTACTTGAGTCCATTCCTGATGCGATATATGCTATAAAAGAATTGCATAAATTGCGTTCTGCGGATAATGGATCAGGAGAAGGAGCAAAAATGAGGGAATTCAAATATAACAGGGCATTAATAAAATTTTATTTATGGTTGTCAATTGCTGCGGCTGCAATATTGATGTTTTCTTTCTTTCTGCCAGAGAGAAAAATTGTTGTGGTTCTATTTATTCCCATGTTTTTATATTTTATATATAGGAACATGACAGTGCTAAAAACATATGATGACAGATGCGAAGTAAGAATTGCCCCGTTCCAGGGGATATTAAAGATAGAATATAAAGAAATATTAAATGTTTTTGAAGAAAAAAATCTTCTTGTACTTTTATTGGATAGCGGGAAAAAAGTTAAAGTATCAATGAGTTCGTTTAATTCATTTGAAAGGGCAGATGTTTTTAATCTTTTTAAAAATCAATGCGTCAGATAATTGAGTATTCCAGAGCATTCATAACATAATTCATTTATGATTATTATTGAAAAATCATGGATTCAAAATAGACAAATAATCATATTTTATGTATATTAACTCAACTTTTTATTTACAGATCGCGGGAATGCGGATAAAGATAAAATGCGGGCTGTAGCGCAGTTGGTAGCGCGCTTGGTTCGGGACCAAGAGGCCGCCGGTTCAAATCCGGCCAGCCCGAAAAAAACTGCCACCCCAAGGTGCGGTTTTTTTATTAAGATTGGAGGATTTGAATCTGGCCAGCGGTGAAAAAAACTGCCACCCCAAGGTGCGTTTTTTTTATTAATATTGTAGAATTTTAATCTTGACATCGTTTAAAAAAAAAT
>JAVEZE010000057.1:0-15128 GCA_034003145.1 Spirochaetia bacterium | reverse complement strand
TGATAACCCTCATGTAATTATTATAATATATTTATTTATAGCATTTTTTCTTCAATGCTTTTTTCATAAACAGTTATAGTTATTTCCGGAGAATGGACTTCCGGAATGAATCAGCTTACCAAAGAAATCGGGAAAAATAAAAAAAGAAAAATATAAATATATGTTTTTCTGATTACCCCTTGCTTTATGATCTTATCCCTCCTGTAATACCTGTATTAAAAATTGAAGATTATTTGGTTAACTCAGTCAAAACCCTGATTACATCCTTGGTATCCCACTCTTTCGCGCCGATAAAACCTCCGGCAAGCTTTCCTTTTGTATCAATGATATAGGTTGTAGGGATTGAGCGGGCCTGATACCTGGCTGCTGCTTCCGCTTTCGGGTCTACCAGTACAGGGAATGTATATTTATTTTTGACTATAAAATTTTTAACTGTTTCAGCGTCCTCCTGAACATTGACAGCAAGCATCTCGAAATTTCTTCCTTTCATTTTGTTGTAAAGCACTTCCATGGTAGGCATTTCTTTCCTGCAGGGGGGGCACCAGGTTGCCCAGAAGTTAAGCATTATAACTTTTCCATGATAATCTTTTAGATTTACCTGTTTCCCGTATATATCTTTAAGCGAAAAGTCAAAATAATTGACATCTTCCTCAATTATCTGCATATCTATTTCACGCAGGCTATCTTTGAATGAATCAGCTGACAGGTTAACATGCAGTATCAAAAGTATAAAAGTTATTAAAAAAATATTTTTTCTCATATGATTGCTCTCCTCAAGGTAAATACCAATATATAAATAATAATATACAGCAGGTTTGTTTGTCAGGCAATTATTTAAACGCAAAATTATTTAAGCTGAAAATAGATAAGAGATAATAACAAAAAAATTAAAAAACGCATGTGATAAGGCATTTATATGTATATTCCTGTTTTTAAGGAAAATTATTGACAGTATTATGCTGCCGGTAAAAGCAAAAATTATACCTGCAGATCCCTGGTATATATGGCAGACGGAAAACATCAAAGATGATGTTATAACCGGGACAATGTATTTCCCGTTGCTATTGATGGCGTTTAAAAGATATGATCTGAAAAAAAACTCTTCCCTGTATCCTGTTGAAACAGAAACAATCAGATGAAGCGGTATAAGGCTGTATTTCCCCCTGATCATGGCGGCAGCTTCTTTCGAAGCTGTAACTGATGATATTTCCCCGCCAGGGGGAAAAAACATATTGTAAATCGCCATAAATGATGCGGAAAACAGGAGAAGCAAAGCAGCAAAAAAGAGAGCAGCAGGGATTGCGGAATATTTGATTTTAACCAGCCCGGCTTTGGCTGTGCTGTAGTTTTTTATTTTAAGGACCCAGATAATAAATATTATCTGCGGAATCACAGTTATGAGATAGGCAGTCATTGAAACGGGAGAGGAAAAGATAAAAAAACTATTCCCTGTATTTTGAAAAACTGAAGGGAAAAACAATACCGCATATAAAAGTAACGGCTCAAAAACTGTCAAATTGGTTTTTAATCGCATAATTTTAATCTATACACTATTAAAGATATATGTAATATTTTTTGCTATCAATTTTAATCTTTTAAAGATATAATTAATACTTTAAAATGTTTGTTCGATAATAAGAAAAAGTATGACAGTAATTTTAATTTTTACAATAATATTGATAGCAGCTGTGCTTGTCCTCCTCAAAATATTCGCAAGCGATAACTTTCCCTGGATACAGTTTTATACAAGGGGAAGGGAAAGCGGGTTTTCATTTCAGGAAATAAACCTCCTGAGAAAGGTAGCGGTTGAAAATAATATTCAAAACCCGGTATCACTCTTCTGGTCTGTAAAGCAGCTTGACAGATGCCTCCGGAGCATGATTATCAAGCTTAAGACTACAGCCGGCTATGGAGAAAATCAGCAGCTGATTTCAAAACTTTTTGATTTCAGGAAAAAGGTTGAATTTGAGCAGCCTAAGTATAAAATTGGAATCACAACAAGCAGAAAAATAACTGTCAGACAGGTTATCAAAATTACACTTCCCGGCGTCGGGAATTATGTCTCAAATGTAGTTGAGAATTTGAGAAAATATTTTGCGATATCATATCCTGTCGGCCCTACGCTTCCACTGGGCGTTTCATGGTCGGGACAAAAAATAAATATCTATTTCTGGAGGCCGGATGACGCCGGTTATGTCTTTGAAACAAGAATACTTAATGATTTTACAGACAGCAAAGTACCTATTTTACATGTTGCACATTCAGATACCCTTGTCAGGAGCCAGAAAAGGGGTTCAGTCAGGGCTGATGTAAATAAA
Organism: Spirochaetia bacterium; assembly: GCA_034003145.1. Classification (GTDB taxonomy): domain Bacteria; phylum Spirochaetota; class Spirochaetia; order CADAEX01; family CADAEX01; genus JACKPD01. The sequence goes on along the minus strand of JAVEZE010000057.1, from coordinate 12,810 downwards.
AACGCCCATCTTTATTCAATAAAGAACGATGAGGGGGCTAATGAGGAAGTTGAAAAGACTTCAGGAATCAGGTGCATGATTCTTGATATTTCTGAGGACGGCGCTGCGATTCTGATAGGGGGTAAAGCACGGGCCGGACTATCTGTCAAGATCCAGACAAAACTTTCAGGTGAAGATGTTGTCATGTGCGGTGTTGTAAGGGGAGTTAACTATAACCAGAACAAGAACCAGTCAGTCCTTCATTTAAAAGCAGTTCCTCTCGGTTTCAATATGAAAAACAGGGTACTAGGCTTTGTTTACGGCCTTTTCCCTGATAAATGATTATACCATGTATTTTATAAACCGGTTTTTTACTTCAGTAAAAATCAAAAAATCTTTTTTAATCCTCTTCCTTTTTTTGTTTGCCGGTTTTTCTCTTTTTAGTCAAAATCTTTCAAGTCAAAACCTCACCCCATCACAGCCTCCTGAAATCAATGGCGGCAGCGCTGAATATCAGAAGATTCTTGATACTGTTTTAAGCAGCCCCCCACGGGAGATGTATAATGTGCTGCAAAAGGCAGGTGAGGGGAGCGAACTTACTGTAATTGAAAAAGGAAAGCTTTTTGAGACTGTAATGGCTCTTTCTTTTGATTATAAGCCGAAAGACCACATTGAATCATCTGTTGTAAACAATATTCAGCTTCTGTGCATCAGGAAATTTGCTAACCTGAAGTGGGCAGAAGCAACAGATCTTGTAATTACCTGGCTTGACCGCCTTACCAGCCATGAAAACACCCTTTCTGTTAAAAATCAGATGATGGAAGCAATCAACTGTCTTGGTTCATTAAACACAAATGAAGCAGCGCTGCGTTTAAACATGTTTCTTGGAGTGATAAACAATTTTGTTGAAAACGGGTTAACCTATGACAATGATATTGTATTTGCCGTAATCAGGAACCTTGGAAAAATCGGAGATATAATTGCTTTTGAAAACCTTTCCAGTGTCAGAAACTATTCCTATCCCCCTGAAATTATCCGGGAAGCAGAAATATCCCTATCCCGGCTTAAAGTCAGATAAATTTTTACTGATAAAAAAATACTATTATGATCTTTTTATTTTATTGCTTGTCGCTCTTTCGGCAGTTTGTCTTTTGCCGATATTAAGAACTTCCTTACCCTTTATTCCGTTTGAATCTGATAATATCTCATGTCTTGAAGGTGTGCTGATTTCAGATTCCAAATCAATGCGCGGCGGAAAAGAATTATATTCCCTGAAATTAAGATCTGCAGAATCAAAAACCGGTATAAGCGCAGAGGTAAAAGGGCTGGTGAAGATTATTTCAAGGGGTGATCCTCTCTACAGGGGCTCTTTTGTGAAAATAGAGAAGCCGGATTTTATTCAATATGATTATTCTGTTCCTCTTTTTTTCCAATCTGTTCCGGTAATAAATGGTTATAATTCTATGCTTCTGTACAGCCCTGAATCTGTTGTTTTAAGAAAAAAAGCTGCTGATTATATTTTTTCAGGGATAAAAAAGATAGAAACAAAAAGCGGCCTGATTGCAGCACTTCTTATCGGAAACAGGAGAGGACTTGACCCTGGGCTTGCTGATAATATTAGAAAATCAGGCTGTTCGCATCTGCTTGCTCTTTCTGGAATGCACCTTGGCATTCTTACAATGATTATCTTTGTTATTTTAAAAAGGGCTGCCGGGATCAGATTCTCGATTATCGCTTCCCTTTTGTTTAATTTTCTTTTTGCCCTCTTTGCAGGGATGTCGGCATCGCTGCTCCGAGCTTTTCTTTTTTTTCTCCTTGTCACTATTGCAAGGCTTTCCGGCAGAAAGGGGGATTTCAGGAAATTGATTGTACTTTGCCTGCTCCTTGCTGTAATTGCGGCTCCTGATGAAGCCGGGGAACTCTCATTCCAGTATTCATTTTTGGCGGTAAGCGGGATTATTTTTCTCACAGATTATATATATAAAATAATCCCCGGCATTATTCCCCCCTTTATCGCTGCCCCTTTAGCCTGTACTCTGGCAGCCCAGATTCCCTCTTATGTTCTTTCTGCCATAGTCTTTAATGAAATATATTTATCCGGCCTTGCCGCATCCCTGATTCTTACCCCTTTGGTTACACTTTTAATGCTTCTCGCTTTCCCTTTACTTATAATTGTTTTTTTTACCGGGAATATTCTGCCGGTATTCAGCTATCTGCTTGAGACACTTTCCTCCATTACCGGGAAAGCAGCCTCTTTTTTCTCGCTAATGCCTCCTTTTAAAACCGGAGTGTTTTCAATTTATCTATTAATTATTATCAATCTATTTGTTATAGTTTTTGCCATGTTCCCGCTTCAGCCGCATAAACTGTTTAAATTTTTAAAGAGGTACAGATGAATTATAATTCACCCAAAGATATAATCCGTTTACTTGCGGAAAAAGGTTTTACGCCGCAGAAAAAATTCGGCCAGAATTTTCTTGTTTCAGGAAGCGTAAGGGAGCAGATTGTCTCAGCAATAGATTTAAGGAGCTCCCATAAGGTATGGGAGATAGGCCCGGGGCTCGGCTCGATAACAGAGCTTATACTTGAGAAAATATCACCTGAATCAGGCGGGCATCTTACAGTATTTGAGATTGACAGGGGTTTTGCAGGACTGCTGGATTCATTATTTAAGGAGAGGATTGAAATTGTTGCAGGAGATATTCTTAAAACCTGGAAGAATTACAGCGCGGAAAATGGGATGCCGGACAGGATATTCGGCAATCTTCCCTATAATACAGCATCTGTAATGATAGCCTCATTTATCGAAGAGAGTTTTATACCTGAAAAAATGGTGTTTACAGTCCAGAAAGAGGTGGCGCAGAGAATGGTTTCCAGCCCCGGAGTAAAGGGGTATTCATCCTTTTCAGTACTCTGCCAGCTTGCCTGTAATGTTAAAATTGAATCGGAAATCAAGGGGGGGGCTTTTTATCCTGCCCCTGATGTAACATCTGCCATTGTCTCGATGACTCCTCACAGGAAATATGACCATATCAAAAACCGGAAAGAATTTTCCCGTTTTCTAAGAATGCTTTTTAATTCAAGGCGGAAAACAATATTCAATAATCTTAAAACAATTGGAAAGGATGAAGCAGAAGCTGTACTTGAAGATGAGGGAATTTCCCCCGGCATCAGGGCGGAAAAACTTGATCCGGATCAGATTGTCTCTCTTTTTACAAAAGTTAACCAGAAAGTTAACAGCTGAAATAAAATCACTCATGGCTCTCAAGTTAGGGCAGTACCAAAACAGCCAGTTCTCCTGTCATCCCTTGTCATCGCAATGCCAGCTGCCTGCATCTCCGAAACAGTGTTTTCCCCCTCCTCTGTTTTGCGGCCTTTGCCATGCTCTCGGGAGAAAAAAAAGCTGCCCTTATTCCCTTTTTAAGTGAGGCAGCCTAATCGTTTTTTAACAGTCCTGATTTATCCGGCAGGCAGTTTCAAATCAGCATTTCGTATCTGTTATCTGAAGAGCTGATTTATTTAAAAAACTTTGTAAATTTTGATATCAGGTCCATTTTTTCAAGCATATCCTTAACCTGCTTCTTGTAATCTTTGCTCATTTCGCAGAGCGGGAGCCTGTAGGTTTCCTTAACCATCCCTTTCAGCGACATCATATATTTAATTGGAATCGGGTTGGTATCAATGAATTCTGCCTTGAAAAGCGGAAAAAGCCTGTAATGAAGCTCCCGCGCTTTAATCATGTTTCCAGCAAGCGCTTCTTTTACCAGCTCTACCATCTGGGAGGGGATAATGTTGCTTGCGACCGATACAATACCTGTGCCGCCGAGCGCGATAATCGGAAGGCCGAGGTTATCATCGCCGGAAAGTATGTCAAAATCTGCCGGTTTTTCTGCCGCAAGTTCCATAACCTGCGCAATGTTGCCGCTTGCCTCTTTTACCGCGATAATATTCTGATGTTTGGCAAGTTTCAGCATTGTGCTGTTTTCAATGTTTTTTCCGCTTCTGCCCGGAATATTATAAACAAGAAGAGGAATATCAACTTTATCAGCAATTGTCATGAAGTGTTTGTATAATCCTTCCTGGCTCGGCTTGTTGTAATAGGGGGCAACCTGAAGCGATACATCAGCGCCGTAGTCTTTGGCAAGTTTTGTCATCCTTATGGCTTCAGCTGTGCAGTTTGATCCTGATCCCGCGATTACCGGAACTCTTCCTTCTGCCTGCTTAACAACAAATTCCACAACCTGCATATGTTCTTCATGGCTCAGGGTAGGGCTTTCACCGGTTGTCCCCATCGGCGCAAGACCGCTTATCTTCTCATTAATCTGGAACTCAACAAGATTTTTCATTGCATCCCAGTCAACTGAACCATCCTTGTTAAAAGGGGTGACAAGAGCTGTATAGACACCTTTTAATCTCATAATTAACTCCTTAACCTAATAATTCTTTTATAAATCTTTCTACAGTTATAAACCCTTTTTTATCTTTTACCCATTCAGCTGCCATTACAGCTCCCAGTGCAAAGCCGCTTCTGTTTCTTGCCCTGTGTGTAATCTCAATCGTATCAGCGGCAGAATCAAGCATCAACGTGTGAGTACCGTGTATTTCACCGCATCTTGTAGATGTAACATGCAGTTCATTTTCTTTTATCTGCCTGTCCAGGGTTTGTGTTGTAATGGTCTCTTTTCTGTCAAGCTGTTCAAGAATCTTTGATGCCGCGGTAAGCGCTGTCCCGGACGGAGAATCTTTTTTTCTCCTGTGATGATACTCATGTAATAGTATATCATATTCCGGCAGGGAATTTATCAGTGATGCAGCTTTTTCTGCCAAAATGAAGAACAAATGGGCTCCTATTGAATAATTTGAGCCCCAGATAAAACCAATACCTGCTTTATTAACCTTTTTTTCAATTTTTTCCCGTATCTGCTCCCACCCTGTTGTTCCCATTACTACCGGGGTTTTTCCCTGTACATATATATCACAGTTGCTTTCAACTGCGGCCGGGGATGAAAAATCGATTACAACATCTGCTTTTTCAAGAAGATTCGCAGTTACTTCCTTGTGTCCGCCTGGCGCAATGGGATCGACAAATCCGGAGAGGGAGTGTCCCCGTGAGATTAGTGCTTTTTCTATCTCTTTTCCCATGCTTCCATATCCGATCAGTAATACTTTCATGAAGGAATATTTTAAAATAAAGCCGAAGTTGTCAACCCCTTAAAAAATAATCCGCTCCACTGAGGGAACGGATTGTCAGGCTGCTGCCATCTTTATCTGCGCCGGCTGATAAAGATAGGAAATAATCCTGCTGTCAGGTTAAACAGCAGGTAAATATGCGGATAATTATTTTTTGTTTATTGTTGCAAGAGCGCTATAAACTATATCGTTGGCGTTGCATCCCCTTGAAAGGTCAGATACCGGCTTCGCGAATCCCTGAAGCACTGGACCGTAAGCCTCAAAACCGCCGAAACGCTGTGTAAGCTTGTAGCCGATGTTTCCTGCGTTAAGGTTCGGGAAAATAAGTGTATTCGCGTATCCGGCTACTTTGGAACCAGGTGCTTTTCTCTGGCCGACTTCCGGGACAATTGAAGCGTCAAGCTGAAGCTCTCCGTCAACAGCCAGATCAGGAGAGGCGGCTTTTACAAGTTCAAGCGCTTTCGTTACCCGGTCTACAGTTTCATGGGAAGCTGAGCCTTTTGTTGAAAAAGACATCATCGCAATTTTCGGTTCTGTAAGAAGATAGCTTCTGCAAGAATCAGCTGCCGCCAGAACTATATCTGCAAGCTGTTCAGATGTGGGATCGATGATAACTGCGCAGTCAGCCATTATAAAGCTTCCGTTGTGTCCCCAGTCTGAACCTGGTTTATCCATAATAAAGCATGAAGATGCGGTTTTTATTCCGGGAGCTGTTTTTATGATCTTGAGCGCCGCGGAAATAACAGATCCTGTTGAATTTTCAGCCCCTGCAACCATAGCGTATGCGGCATCTTTTCTGACCATCATAGCGCCCCAGCTTAAAACACCTTTCATTTCCTCGGCTGCTTGGGATTCTGTCATTCCCTTGTGTTTCCGGAGTTCAAAATATTCATTTACATACTCTTCGCGGTTGGGTGATTTTTCAGGATTTACAATTATTATTCTGTCGTTAAGCTTTACGCCGATTGAATCCGCGTTTTTTTTGATTTCATTTTCATCACCTACGAGAAAAACCTCTGAAATCAGGTTGTCGGCGATTAATGTATTTGCCGCGCTGATTACCCTTGAATCCCTTCCCTCAGGGAGAACCAGTTTAAGCATTTTTGCCCGTGCTTCTTCTTTCATTCTTTCTATGAAACCCATATTTCCTCCTTACATTGCTATTTTGTTGTAATTAGTCAGAGATGATTAATTGTTTTAACTTTAGCAATAATGACTTGTTTCAGATGAAATTTCAATCTAATATTTCTCCAATCCATGCAAAAAAGTATAAAAATCAGATATTAATCGAATAACTGTTAATCATAAGAGCTCCTCTTTTGCTATTCATCTTGACACCTCCCTTAAGGTTAAGTACGATATTTCCATAGAAATCCGGAGGGGTCCAATATGGCTGAAGTAAGCATAAAAAATGTAGAAGAATCAGATATAGATACTATCCTGTCAGAAGATATTGATTTTACAGGCGAACTTTCTTTTGAAAAGCCTCTCATGATCAAAGGCAAATTCAACGGTGTTATAAATGCATCAAGCGATCTATATGTTGGAAAAGATGCTGTAATTACTGCCCAGATTGATGCCAGCCAGGTTTCTGTCAAAGGGCGGGTGGAAGGAAATATCAATTCAAAAGAGATGATTGAGTTGTTTTCTACTGCCATTATTACCGGTGATATTACAAGCCCTGCAGTAGTTATGGAAAAAGGGTGTAATTTTAACGGGATCTGTACAATGACAGCTAAATAAACTGGAGTTTTTAAAATGAAAAAACAACTACTCTATATAATTATGATATTTTTTATTGCTTCTGTATCTCCTCTTTTTGCTCAGGAAAGGCCGGATGCGCTTCAGAAATACAAAAACGGTGAATATGAAGAAGCTGTTAAAATCTGTCTTAATGAAATTGAGCAGATGCCCCGTAACATGGATTCATATACAGTCCTTGGATGGTCGCTTATCAAGCTTAAAAAATATCAGGAAGCGCTTGATTACAGCCTTGCTGCATTAAAAATATCACGCTATGACAGCAGGATAATAGAAAATTGCGGAGAAGCCCATTATTATCTTGGCAACAATCTCGAAGCGCTTAAGTACTTTGAGGAATATGTATCACTTGTCCAGAGCGGAGGACGGATAGATGTTGTTTATTATTACATGGGGGAAAAATTTATCCAGATAGGCGAGTACCATCATGCTGATATTGCCCTTACCACAGCGCTATATCATTCTCCGAATATAGCCAGATGGTGGGCCCGTCTAGGATATTCGAGAGAAATGGCAGAAGATTACAGATGGTCTCTTGAAGCGTATGATAAGGCTTTAAAGCTCAACCCGTCAAACCCTGAATCAGTACGGGGAAAAAACAGGGTACAGATGAAACTTGCAGGCTGACCCGGGAGTAATTTGCCTGTACAAAAAAAATGAATAAATCAAAATCACGCGTTGCTTTTTACACACTCGGGTGCAAGCTGAATCAGTTTGAAAGCGAAGTGCTGGCAGATTCTTTTTTATCCGCCGGTGCTGATATTGTCCCTGCAACAGAAAGCGCTGACATCTATATAATAAACACTTGTACTGTAACATCAAAAAGCGAGCAAAAGGCGCGAAGGATAATAAGAAAAATCTCGCGGGATTTTCCGGGTGCCATTGTCGTTGTTACAGGGTGCTATGCGCAGCTTGATCCGGATAAAATTGAAGAGATTGCAGACAATCTGCTTGTAATACCCCAGGATAAAAAACAGCTGCTGCTTAAAAGCACGAAAATGATGCTTGATAACTGTATAGATCCCCAGGATGCAGTGCCGCTGCTTAAGGGTTTTATTGAAAAAACTGCGGCGGAAGAATCAGTCTCTCAATCACAATCAGGCTCACAAACAGAGAAACCGGCGGACAGCAGCTTTTATTCTGTCAAGAAAGGGTATCTGTTCCATTCACGGGCATTCCTTAAAATCCAGGACGGCTGCGATAATTTCTGCAAATACTGCAGGGTACCTCTTGCAAGAGGCAGATCAAGAAGCCTTGATCCCGACCATGTTATCTCTAATATTATTGATATTGAAAAATCGGGCTACAACGAACTTGTTCTTACCGGAGTCAACATATCATCATATAAATCCGGAGGTTTTGACCTTGTTTCACTGATAGAGAAAATACTTGCTGATACGCAAAAGATGCGGATCCGGTTGTCGTCACTTGAGCCTGACAGCATAGATGAGCGGTATCTTGATATCATAAAACTGGACAGGATATGCGGCCATTTTCACCTTCCTGTACAGTCAGGATCAGATAATATACTCTCTGCAATGGGAAGGAAATACAAAAGAGACAAGGTAACAGATGCTGTATCGATTCTGAGGCAGAAGAAAGACAACCCTATGATATCAGCTGATGTCATAACAGGGTTTCCCGGGGAAACAGATAAGGATTTCGAGGAGACATGCGAACTTGTCTCTGCCTGCGGTTTTGCCTATCTTCATGTATTTCCTTATTCTCCCCGCCCCGGAACTGCAGCCTATAAGATGAAAAACCATGTTCCTGAAAGGATATCAACATATAGGGCAGAACAACTTAGAAACTTATCTGAAAAACTTTTTGCATCCTATGCTTCCAGTTGTATAGGGATGAGCGCATCCGCAATTATTGAGGGGAAGGAAGGGACAGAAGAAAATATATGGAACGGGATCTCGGGAAATTATCTTAAACTTAAGATAAGCGGATTTCCAGGTGGAAAAAACCCGGTTTCAGGCAGTATTGTAAGCTGTGTGATAAAAGCACACCGTAGTGATGAGGGAAACAGTTTTGATGCCCTGTTTGAATCTTTCGGATAGAAATATCTTCCTGGTTTTCACCGGGCTGTGCCTGATCTGTTTTCAACTTTATCCATATTTTAAGGTTTAAAAAAAACTTATCCAGATGATTGACAAAATTTTTGAATACTGGTAAATTGCCAACGTCCCAAAAGACTGGGCCGCTAGCTCAGCTGGTAGAGCAACGCCCTTTTAAGGCGTGGGTCAATGGTTCGAATCCATTGCGGCTCATACAGTACTTGATGGCTTGAATACTTTACTTGAATAATGCAGGTACTGCTTTATGTCTCCTTCGTCTAGTGGTTAGGACAGTGGGTTTTCATCCCGCCAACAGGGGTTCGACTCCCCTAGGAGATGTTATTATGAGGATTTATCAAAACTGGTAAATCCTCATTTTTTTTTATCTTTTTAGACAGCTATATATTGAATACATTTTTTGTAAAACTATATATGAATAAATTGCCTTTAATTCGAATCTCCTCATGATTCTATTCACTCTTTTCCGTCTCAAGAGAGGATAGGCAGGCAACAATTGCCTCAAACCATTTTTATTTCGCAGTAGATTCTACACACTAATTATCTTAAAAAATTGTTTTAATCTGAGCTCATAATATAAGGGCGAGGAGTGTTCTTTTCTTCTTTCAAAACTGCTTTCCCGCTTTTTTGATATTATACAGAATAAAGATAATGCTGTTAATATTATGTCTTGACATAACTACAATTCAAAGGTTAGAATATTTTAAATCCTAAAAATTTGGAGGAATTATGATCAGAAAATTATTGTTATTCGTATTTATCGGGATGATCGCGCTTACACCGGTATACTCAGGCGGCAAAAAAGAACGCCCGGCACCTGCTGCTTCAGGACAGGGCTATCCGGCTGAGGTGGAAGAGTGGTTGAAAGAGGTTAAACTCGGCCCGTGGCAGGAGAAAGAAGTTTCCTATGATGCGCTTTATGAGGCTGCAAAAAAAGAAGGAAAAATGATTGTTTACGCAGGCACCAGCCGGATGGGCCGGGTCGCAGACGCATTCATGGAAAAGTATCCAGGTCTTAAGGTAGAGGCGGAAATGATGGGTACTGCTGAGGTAATTGAAAAATACGTCAGAGAAGCCAGGGCAGGGCTTCACAGAGCTGATGTTGTTCAGGCTTCACAGGCCGGAAGGCAGAAAAGCCTTCTTTATGACCGCAATTCCCTTTTTTCATGGACCCCACCGGATCTGGATGGAGTTCTGACATCTGAACAGAAAGAATCCTTTGTTCACTGGAGATACGGCTCAAGGCAGTGGATTTACAATGACACAGTATCAAAGGGAGAACCTTTTACAAGCCTTTGGGAACTGACTGAACCGAAATGGAATAAAAGGGTGGCAATCGGAGATCCGCGCCTTGATGGCGGCACTCTTGATTATTTTATTACTATCGTGCTAAGGGCTGATGAAATGGCGGCTGACTACAAAAAGCTTTACGGAAAAGAGATTACCCTTACAACACCCAACGCAGGATACGAATGGATAAAAATGCTTTTAAACAATGATCCGATAATTGTAAAAAGTGAAAAAGATGTTCAGCCGATTGTTGGTGAAAGGGGACTTAAAAACGCACCGGTTGGACTTGTTGCCGGTTCAAGATTCAGAGATGTTGGAAATCCCGCGAAAGGCGATTTGAGATTTTTTCCGACACTGAACACAACTCCTGCCATAGGTGTATTAAATATTTATATAGCGGGAATTACATACAAATCTGCCAATCCCAACACAGCTAAACTTTTTATTCGATTTCTATATGGCGATGAGCAGGGCGGCGGCGGATTCGCTCCTTTTCATGAACCGGGAAACTGGCCTGCAAGAAGTGATGTAACAGCTAAACCGGAAATTGAATTCGCACCTGATATTGCTGATGTGATGTGGCCCCTTTCAAAACTCAATTTCTGGATGATGGAAGAAGAAAAGGTTTATAATCTCCAGGAGGTAGTACTGGATTTTCTAACCGATACTCTTTTTTAAATTTTTCTTAATTCCCTCTCAGCAAATTGAGAGGGATTGTTTTTACTGATGTAATAAAATTTCAAATACAGCATTTTCACTCGGTTATAATTTTCTAAAAAAGGAGGATACTATTGTGATGACAGATCAAGTACCGAGCCTGAGTAAAATTCCCCTTAACATGAAAGCACGCAAGCTTTTCAGGAAACTTAACAGCGCTGAAGGGATAATATCAATTATTGTAATAATAACCCTGATATACTTTGTCGTGCTTCCGGTAATATTTATTATATATGAATCATTATCTATCGGGCCCGATGATTTGCGCAGATATCCGGAGGCATATGAGGGAGACCTGACCTTTCAGCACTGGACAAGAACTTTTACAAGCTGGCCAAGATTTTTCGGTCCTCTTACAAATACAATCATTATCGGAACCGGAGCTACAATTCTGATAACAATACTAGGCATGTTTCTATCATGGCTTGTAGCACTGACAAATATTAAATACAAAAAAATTATCGGATTTCTGTGCATACTGCCATACCTGATGCCCTCATGGGCTTTCGCAATGGCATGGCTTGCAGTTTTTCAGCACAGAGGTGTTGGAAGGCCTACCGGATTTCTGGCATACTTTACAGGTCTAGAAGTTCCGGAATGGCTGATATTCGGCCCGGTTCCAATTATTCTTGTTTCAACCATACACTACTTTCCTTTTCTTTACCTGATGGTAAAGGCTTCTCTTGAAAATATAGATAATCAGCTTGAAGAAAGCGCCGAGCAGCTCGGAGCTTCAAGATTTCATATTTTACGGAAAATAACCCTTCCCCTTGTAACACCGGCCATATTTTCTGCGGCAATACTTGTATTTTCCAGAGTTTTAGGGACATTCGCCACTCCGGCGATGCTTGGTATTCCCGCGAGGTTTTCTGTATTAAGCACGCAGATTTACAGCCTTACGCGGTTTGGCAGAATGAGTGAAGCTTTCAGTGTGGCTCTTTCCTTAATCCTGTTTTGCGCATTCATTATCTATATAAACAATAAATTAATAGGAACAAGAAAAAGTTTTGTAACTATTGCAGGGAAAAGCGGAAAATATAACCTCTTTTCTTTCGGCAGATACAGAAAATTAATAGGAACCATTGTAGTCGCATCTCTACTCCTCGTAGTTGTAGTTCCTCTTCTGCTTCTGGCGTATTCAAGCCTGCTGCTTAACGAAGGAGACTGGTCCCTATCCAATATGTCGCTTCACTGGTGGTTAGGACAGGGTAATCCAGATTATGCAGAAGGGGAAAAAGGAATATTTGTTAATCCCGCGATCTGGAGGGGCGCTTATAATACTATGAGAGTTGCAGTCTCTGCCGGCTTGTTATGCGGATTTTTCGGATTATTTATTGGATATTCTGTTGTCAGGATGAGGGGAACAAAGATTGCAAACATAATTGATTCTCTCGCATTTATTCCCATTGTTATTCCCAGTATAGCTTTCGGAGCTGTATATCTTTCCATATATGCTGTGCCGCGTCCGTTTGTACCAATGCTTTACGGCTCTTTTCTGCTGCTGGTGTTTGTCTCTTTTGCCAAAAGGATTCCCTATACTGCAAGGACCGGGGTCTCTGCCATGCATCAGATTGGGCTTGAACTTGAGGAGGCTGCCATTCTTCAGGGAGCGTCGCTTTTCCTGAGATTCAGAAAGATAATCTATCCGCTTGCAAGGCCTGGAATAATTGCTGGAATTCTTCTGGTAATGACAACAACAGTCAGGGAGTTAAGTCTATTTATCCTTTTAATGACACCCGGAAACAGAGTGTTGACAGCTCAGACGCTGACATACAGCGAAATAGGCGCAGGCCAG
>JAVEZE010000056.1:0-15231 GCA_034003145.1 Spirochaetia bacterium | reverse complement strand
TATCAGGAACTGCCACAGAGGCTGTGGTATCACAGACTGAACTTAATATTGTGCTCTGCCCGTATGTTAAAGGAAAAGGGACAGCATTATATGTACTTGCAGCTGTTCCATTTTGATAAACCCTTAGCTGCCCTGTTGAAACCTGAAGTAAAACAGGGAATGAGTTTGTTGAACCGCTCCGCACTCCCATAATATAGCTTGAACTATAGGATTGAACTTTGTATACAATAAAAAAAGTTAACTTAGTTTGAGCTACTCCAAATCCTGAATAAATATTTGTCAGAGCGGTATTGGAAAGCATATCTGTATTATCAACAAATCTTATAACCGGTTTCCCATTCATGCTGTCAGGAACATATCTCGGCATATTAGCTGGGGCTGACTGGGTAAGAGAAAAAGCATTTGTGCTGCTGTTGCTCCAGGATGAAACAGCAGCATAATTCCCCAGCCCTGTTATTGAATCAGCTTTAAGCCAGAGCATGTTGTCAGTAAGGATTTCAATATTGTGTATTGTCTTCTGGGCTGTTTTTGTCTCGACATATTCATCCCTGGCGCCGTAACAGGTAACAACCGCATCTCCTTCTGCTTCCGGTGCTGTATAGGTGACAGTTACCCCTTCACTCTCTATGGAGCCTGCTGTAGTAGACCAATAATAAGTGTAACCTGACTGGGGGGCTTCAATTTTCAGCTCAAGTGTTTTATCAGCGTCTGTAAAGGCATAACTGCCTCCTCCTATAACAGAAATCACAGGAGCAGACCTGTTGTTGAGAATAGCATCATTAACCCCGATCATGCCGTCTGCTATATCACAGCTGTTAATAAATGCACCTATCATTAAAAAACATATTATCAGATAAATATTTGTTTTTTTCATATTACGTTTGACAATGCCTCCAGTATTTTTTCATCATAAACACCTTTGTCCTCAATGAGTTTTTTAAAGGCAGTTTCCTTGTCATATATATCGCGGTAGGCGCGCTGGGAGATCAGAGACACATAACTGTCTACAACCCTTATTACCCTTGCGATAAAAGGGATATCCTTTGCCTTGATGTTTTCAGGGTAGCCGCTTCCGTCCATGTTTTCATGGTGCTTTGTAATACCATCGATAAAAATCTGTTTGTATTCCTTATCAACAAAATGGATCATGTGAAGCCCTGATGTTGTGTGTTTTTTAACCTGTTCAAACTGCTCGTCAGTAAGCTTGGGTGAGTCAAGCAGAGCTGGATCTGTGCTTAAAAAACCGATATCGTAAATAAGTCCGACAGCATAATAGATCATTGATTCCCTTGTGGGACGTCCAAGCAGCACTGAAATCTTGTAGACAAGCTCAGCCGCGTTTTTTGAGCAGTTTTTTCTGTGTGTGGCGCTGTCTATAGCTTCCCCGAATGCCTTGCACTGCTCAACAATTATCCTTAGTTTTTCCTTGTCATGATCTTCAGGAGAAGGAAGCGCCCTGGAGGTGCTTTCACCATGCTCGCCTGAGGATGTTCTGTCCTCAATCCTGTATACCGCGTCAGCTACATCGCTCATGACAGGAGAAGGGAGGGCATCGTATGAACGGGCCGGAGCCATCTCTGCATACTTCATGAATGTTTCCTGCTGTCTGCGTGAATTCCGGTAGGACACTATGAAGAGAATTATTACAGCGGCAAGCATCGCGATAAAGATAGCGCCGATTACTACAGTAACAATAATGACTATCCGCATATTTCCCTGCGATTCTTTGTCCCTCATAGTTATGAAAGAGTGCATTACTGTATTAATCTGTTCTTTTGAACTGCTTTCCGCCTCCATTCTTTCTTTTACTATCTGCTCCTGGAGTTTCATGAAATTTTCCTGCTCAGCTTTTTTCGCCTCTTCATCCTGTTTTCTTCTGGCTGCTTCAGCTTCAAGGATTCTTTCCGTTTCCCGTTTTCTCTCGGCAAGCAGTCTTTCGCTTTCAATCTTCCGTTCCCTGGCAATCCTCTCCATTTCCAGTCTCTGCGCCTCGGCTATCCTGTCAAGCTCCTTTCTCCGTTCTTCCTCAAGGCGTGCCGTCTCCATGCGCAGTTTTTCATCCGCCGCCCTCTTAAGCTCCTCGAGCTCCTGCGTCTTTCTCTTTTCCTCTGCCATGGCCTGTTTCAGTTCTTCCTCACGCTTAACCGCAGCTGTATATTCATCATTTTTCTGCTTGAGTTCATTAATCCTGGGGGAAGAAGCCGCAATCTCCTTAAAATAGGGGTTGCCCGAAGCGAAAGCGCTGAATTTATCATTGCTGTTATTATCTGAAAGCTCTTTTAGGTAAAAATAATAAATATTTTCAGAAAGCATCTTCTCTTCTTCAGTAAGTGCTGCAAAACTGCCATGGCTTTTAAGGACAAACTGTATCCGGGATAAAGCCTTGCCGTAATCCTTGATAAGATAAAAAGATTTGGCTTCATCAAGATACTTTGTATATATATCCTGTCCGTATGATAATGCAGAAACTGCCAAAAAAATCAGTATTAATCTGTTACTTTTTGCCATAGTTGATCCCCGCCCCTGCAATAATCTGAAGCTTCAGGTTATTCTCAATATTGTTATCGCCAAGAACAAAAGTTCCAGTAAGATTGCTTTTCACATACAAGTCATATTTTTTATAATCAGGAAGGTCATACTTAAGACCTAACTGGCTGTCAAAAGCCCCGTCAAAGTATGAAGTCATGAAACTGACAAGATAAAAATCAAAAATTCCGCTTAAATAAAACCTGTCAGTAAGCTGGTAGTCCCTCAGCCCTATTCCTAAAATCGGGGAAATAAGGGATGTGATATACATATCTTCACCGACATCCGAAGGATAGTTATATTTTGTCTGTGTGAGGCCCAGTCTAGCGTAAACCGGCAAATCTGTGGCAAGGAATTCGCTGTTTGCGGCTATTTTCCATGAAAAAACCGACGCGCTTTCCGGATATATCTCAAGAAAGAATGATTCAGCTGAAAGATCAAGACCTGCGGAATAACCGGCTTTGTAATAGAACGCAGATCCGCCCAGCGATAATCCGTATCTGTAGCTTGTCTTGTTTTTATCGTATACATCGCTGAAAAATCCTGACCTGTAGAGGATTAGATTAATGGCGCCAAGTTCCCCGTTAAAAGTAAAATAACCCTTATCGTTCTCACTCTGGATATATTCTGAAACCGCTTTTTCAGCTGCAGTATTTTTCTCTTCCTCAAGCGCCTTCGCAATCTCCTTAAGACGCTCGTTTTCCTCTTTTATCCGCTGTTCTTCAAGAAGCCTCTGCTCCCCGGCGATCCTTTCCTGCTCTTTTTCCTGTTTTATCCGCTCTTCCTCTCGCTTTCTCTCTTCCTCGGCAAGCCTTTTCTCTTTTAGCAGCCTCTCTTCCTCGCGCTTTCTTGCCTCCTCAGCAAGCTTTTTCTCTTCTTTGAGCCTTTTTTCCTTCTCTACCTTCTCAAGCGAAATATAAAGGTCCTGGGCCTCGATATTATCAAGATTATTAAGGAGAATCTGGTCAAGAACATTACCGGCAAAGCTGTAATTTCCCGCTATTATTGTTTTTTTTACTTTTTCGACAAGGTATGATTCAACTTCACCATAACCTTCTTCAGTACTTTTTTCAGCAATAATATCATTTATCTCTTCTGTATTTCCCGCTGAAAAAGCCTTATCTATACGGTCCGTCAATTCATCAGCAGCAGAAGGCATAGCTATGGCGGCAAGCATGATAAATAGAATAACTTTTTTCATATATATTTATAGGGGAATACTATATATAAAATTAAGAAAATTATTGAAATTCGAATATGCATGTCTATAAAGATGACACCCTTATGAATATTGTGTACCCTGTAAGACAAAATGCCAATAAAGACGAATTACAGTGCAGCAATGCCTGATTGCAGGAAAGGTGTGAAAATAATTGAACAAACTGACATCAGATAAAAAACAATTTTACAAAATTATTATTCCTCTCGCGGCAGGATCTGCCTTTTCCATGCTCGGGGATACAACTGTATATACGGTTTTGCCTCTTCATCTTGAAGCTGCAGGTATTACACTTGCGGCTGCCGGTATATTGATGGGCGCGAACAGAATAATAAGATTATTTTCGAACAGCATATACGGTTATCTTTTTGATATTGGCCCAAAAAAAGGATTATTTATCTTTTCGCTTTTTACAGGCTCAGTTTCAACACTAATCTTCGCAGTTTTCAGGGGGTTCTGGCCCCTGTTTTTTTCAAGAATTCTTTGGGGCATATCATGGTCAGGAATATCTATCGGCGGAGCCAGCATTCTTTTATCCATTGTTGACAGAAATAAGCGGGGCAAATGGATGGGGATTCATCACCTCTGGTTCATTGCCGGAAACATATTCGGGTCAATGCTGGGAGGATTTCTTTCCGATACTATCGGATACAGGGGGGCAATGGCTGTTAACGGGGTAATATCTCTTTTTGTTACAATATTTGTTTTACTGCTAATGCCCAGGTTAGATAAACCCACTATATCCGGACAATACTCACTAAAACCCCGCGACATAATAACAGTGATTAAGAACAGGGAACTTTATTTTGCCGCAGGAATACTTGGTATATCAAGGCTGATATTTTCAGGTTTTGTCGCCTCTCTAATCAGCATAATCACAAAAAACAAGATTTCTCCCTTTTTTATTTTTATTGGGGTCTCAACATTAACAGGTATAATCAGCAGCTCAAAATCCCTCATCAGCATGATAAGCGCCCCTGTCGCGGGATTATTATCTGATATTTTCAAAGACAGGTGGACTTCCATAATTGTAAGCTTTGCATTGGGAGCGGCTGGTTTGATTTTAACAAGCATGCCCTCGCCTATTTTGACAATTACCGGTATTTTGCTATGCGCAATTCCAGGCAGCAGTATAATGGTTCTGACAAAATCCATAGCAGGCGATATTTCTGACCACAAAAACAGCGGCAGAGCTATAGGTTTTGTTTCAACAGCAGGCGATTTTGGAAGCGCGGTAGGGCCTCCTATTGCTTTTTTCATGCTCACCCTTGTCGGGCTTGATCTGATTCTCCAGATATCATCACTTATTCTGATTGCAGTAATAATTTCGATTATTATAATCAAACACAAATCTGCTTCAAGGAATATTTAAATGAACAGCGGTGTGATTTTTGCAGTTCTGTGCCTTTTCTTCTCCGGCCTCAACGATTTTGTATTTAAAAAATATTCAACTGTCGCTTTTCGATCGCGGGGAATGTTTGTATCCATGATAGGACTCTTCTGGTTTATTTTCCAGATGCTGTTTTATTGGGTGACCGGCGGCACTGGCGGCATTACACTGCAGGCTCTTGGTTATGCGCTGCTGCCGGGATTATTTGTTTTCCTTTCAAATATACTGCTTATAGAAAGCATGACTGTGCTTGACGCAAGCACAGGATCAACAATATACAGGCTTAATACTGTGCTTGTTATCATTCTTTCGATATTACTTCTTCATGAAAAGCTGAGACTTATTAATCTGGCCGGTATAATGATTTCAGTCATTGCAGTCCTGTTCCTCTTTGAGAGAAATAAGGCAGACGCTGACAAAAGATTTTGGCTCTACCTGATAATCGGGATAACAGCTTCTGTCTTCAGGTCATTATATGCTGTATCATCAAAATTCCTTATATCAGGAGGGACAGATAAAAAAGCAATTATAATAATGAGCTCATTATTCTGGTTTATAGGAGGAGCCTTATATGCGCTGATAAGGGAGAAAAACTGCAAGATAACAATTATCAGCTTCAAATATTCCCTTATCTCCGGATTATTGATCTTTATGGTTGCGGTTTTTCTTTTTTACGCAATCGAAAGCGCAAACATAAGTATTGTCATTCCGATATCAAACATGGGATTCCTGATTACATATATTCTTGCGATATCCTGGGGTATTGAGAAACTGACATTCAGAAAAATGTCAGCGCTGTTGCTTTCTGTAATTGCGATTATTATGCTCTCAGTTTCCTGATAAATTTGATATTTATACTGGTGATTATTTGATATCATCGATTTTTTACATATATTAACCTGTTTACATTCTGCCGGCTGTGGCTATACACTTGCTGCATGCTTGAAGCAGTAAACCTTTCCGCATCATATCCGGCAGCACCTTTATTCACAGGACTTAATCTGACAATACCGTCAGGTGAAACAGCTGCAATTCTCGGCCCCAACGGATGCGGTAAATCTACCCTTCTCTCACTGATCGCTGCGCAGAAAAATCCTCTTGACGGGAGCGTAAAACTCTCCGGCAGACTGATTGAAAAAGGAGATAAAAGAGTCGGCTGCATACTTCAGACTTACGGTATTTTCCCCTGGCTTACAGTTGAAAAAAACATCAGGATTGCTCTTGAAATTGCAGGACTTGATGAAAGAGTAATCAGGCAAAAAGTTTTAAGGATTATGGATGATTTTTCCATAAGCAGCTTAAAAGAGCGCTACCCGTTATCCCTTTCAGGCGGGGAAAAACAGAAAATCGCCCTGGCAAGAACCATGGTATCAGAGCCTGAGCTTCTTCTGATGGATGAGCCTTTTTCCGCGATAGATGCCCTTACCAGGGAAGAACTTCAGGATTTTTTAAAAACCCTTTTAAGAAGTAAAAAGACAGCAACACTTATTGTGACACACAGTATTGAAGAGGCGGCATACCTCGCAGATACAATTTATATTATGGGAGATAAACCATCTGCAGGGTTTGTTTCTGTCTACAGCTCAAAGCAGGATTTCAGTGACAGAAAAGATCCTTCTTTTTTTCTCCATATCAGCAATATCAGGAAGATTATGGAGAGTGCCAGATGAAAAGCCTTATCCGTAATTCCGCGCAGTTTTTAACAGGTTCACTTATTATTCTCTCTCTCTGGCAGCTGATATCAATGAGCAGCGCAGGTATTTTTCTACCCCCTCCCTTTGATGTGATAAGAAGGGTGATTGAGATTTTTCCTTCTCTCCTTTTAAGGCACACAGCAGCGAGTTTTTTGAGAACAGCAATCCCGGTACTGCTTGCATCATCACTTGCATACCCCGCAGGAGTAATTTCAGGTTTGAGCAAAAAGGGTGATTTTATTATTTCACCTTTGTCCTATCTTCTTTATCCAGTTCCAAAGATAGCGCTCCTTCCCCTGTTTCTCCTCCTTTTCGGCCTTGGTGAGGTTTCCCGCATCCTGATTGTTTTCTCTGTTATTTTTTTCCAGGTGCTGCTGTCTGTACGGGACAGCGTAAAAAGCATTGAAAAGGAATATTTCACATCCATTTCCATCATGGGCGGGAAATTCCGCCATGTTTTCTGTTATGTTATATGGCCCCACACTCTTCCCCGCTTCATCTCGTCAGTGCGAATATCTGCGGCAACATCGCTAAGCGTACTTTTTTTCGCTGAAACATTCGGGACAGACAGGGGGCTGGGATTTTTTATCATGGATTCATGGATAAGGGTGGCATATAAGGATATGGCTGCCGGAATAGTGTGTATATCACTTTTAGGGCTTGCTTTTTTTTATTTACTTGACGCGGCGGAAAAATATTTTTGCCGCTGGTTGATAGATAAAACCGGAAGCAGATAGAAAAAACCTTGTTTTTATCAATAAATCCTTACAGTTAAACTGCGGTAGCTAATCCCTTTTTTGATAAGTTTTCTATCTTCAAGCCATTTTCTCACATTGTTAAATTCTTCTTCTGCCGGGAGAGCGGCATTTGTATAGGCAGGGAGCGTAATTACGCCTCTTACAGATTCAGGGAAACCGCATTCTTTAATGAGAAAATCATCAATTTCATCAGACGGAGTATTGTTGAGGTATAAAACCGCCTTGTTGTACGCTGTGTAAAAAGCATTTATCTCTTTTGTTTTTTGAGACAGGGAAACTGATGAGAACAGCATCACTCCGGGGTTTATCCCGTGATTTTCCGAGCTGTCAATAATTACCGCGCCTGATCCTCCGGATGCGGCTGCCGTTGCAAGCGGTTCAGGCAGGGTAGCGGCTGCTACCTTTCCTGCTTTAAGCATTTCAAGCCGCACCGGTATCTGGGAGATTACTGTTTTCCCGTAGCTGCCTGCGGCAAGGCCTGCGGAGGCAGCCATTCTGTCTGTGCAGTATTCAATAACAGTATTTAATGACATTGCGACGCTTTTCCCTTTTATATCGCTGATTTTTTTTATACCTGAATTCCCTGAAGCCACAAGTTTGTATGAACCGTTTGTAAGAGAGGTAATCCTTACATCAAACCCTCCGTTAAGCGCAAGAAGAGCCGCAAGGATGTCTGATACCGCGCCGTCAATACTGCCGCTCTGGAATGAGGTATCCCTGTTTACAGGGCTTGTAAACCTTTCAATCCTTACACTTACCCCTCCCTTTTCAAAAAAACCCTCTTTTTCCGCAACAAGAAGGGGAATGGAATCTACATCAGGGAGAACACCTATGATTAAATCTGGCCTGCTTTCAGAAAAAGCAGTTACAGATGAAAATACCAGATAAATTATAACAGCCAGTATTGTTTTGCTCCATTTTCCGCCGCTGTAAAGAGTTTTCACTTTATTATAATTCATTTTCTTTCCATTCCCTGTAATTCTCAGTAACAAGGCCGAACGAAGCAAGCACTCTTGAGGCGAAGTTTTCCGCAAGCTCATCAATTGTTTCGGGCCTGCTGTAGAAAGAGGGCATAGCGGGAAATATTACCGCCCCTGCATCGCACAGCGCTGTCAGGTTTTTAAGATGTATAAGATTAAGCGGGGTCTCTCTCACTGCAAGAACAAGCGGCCTCCTTTCTTTGATGCATACGTCAGCGGCCCTCTCTATAAGAGTGTTTCCGCTGCAGGAAGCGATCCTCCCTGCGCAGGCTATTGCGCACGGGATAATAATCATCCCTTCTGTTTTAAAAGAGCCGCTTGCGATGGATGAGAACATATTATTGTTTTCATGTAAAGTTATGCGGCAAGGCAGCTTATCCATTTTTATCCCCGACTCAAGTCTTTCAACAATTTCCGAAAAACTTTCTCCAGTTTCATATAACATAACTTTTTTTGCTGTATTAGAGAAAACAAGATGGATCTCAATCTCAAACCGCACAACGGCTTCTAACAGTTTTACCGCGTATATGGCGCCGCTTGCCCCTGTTGCCGCGACAATAATTCTTTTCATTATAATCTCCATGTAAAAAAAGCATCTGCTGTTACAGCAATTACAAGAATGATTCCTACAATTTTACTGACGCTGTATGCCGCAAAATTTACCTTGCTGAATGAGGTGATAATTGTATGGGAATGCTGAAAAATAAACAGCGCCCCTATGATTGCAATTCCTGTAAAATAAATTATTCCGTTAGTCATTATGAGCCCTTCAATAACAAGCATGATGAGGGTAAAAAGGTGAAGCAAGACTGCTGATGCGAAAGCTGTTTTGCGGCCGAATACAGCGGGAATGGAGTAAAGCTTTACCTTCCTGTCATGCTCCTCATCCTGAATCGAATAGATGATGTCAAAACCGGTTACCCAGGCGCCGTTGGCAAAAACAAGAGGCACCATCTGCCACTCAAAAGCCCCTGTTATTCCAAGCCAGCCCCCTGCAGACGCGCAGGCGCAGGCTGTTCCCAGGAAAAAATGGCACATCCACGTAAAGCGTTTTGTATAGGAATAAAAAACCATTAGCAAAGCGGCTAACGGAGTAAGCATTAGGCATATCGGCGGAAGCATTGCGGCTCCCAGAATAAACACTGCCAGAAAAAACATGGAAACCAGTATTGCCTCCCTTACAGATATCTCACCGGAGGGGATATGACGCGATGCGGTCCTTGGGTTTTCCGAGTCAATTTTTTTGTCAACAATACGGTTAACAGCGTTTGCGAAATTCCTTGCCCCGAAAAACGCAGTCATTATCCAGATAAAGCTGATGAGGCCTGGAGTGCCGCGGGAGGCAAAAAAAGCTGCTGCCACGGCAAAAGAGGCGGAGAATATCGAATGTGAAAACATCACAAGAGAGCTGTATGCTGTTATTTTTTTTAAATAACTCCCCATTACTCATCCATTCCTTTAAAACCGTATTCTTTCCATCTGGATGAAACAAGCTTTTTTATTTCACTGTCCATGATAATTTCATCCGGCCAGATACGCGGATGCCCTTCTTCCGGCAGCTTGACTGTAGCATCAATTCCGATCCTGTTTCCGTAATAGGGATAAGGGGATGAGTGGTCAAGCGCGTCAAGAGGCCCTTTTGAAATCACAATGTCGCGGCCCCAGTCTATATTGTTAAAAACTTTCCAGGTAACAGCAGAATAATCGTGGGGAGAAACATTTTTATCCACAATTACAATCATTTTCGTATACATCATCTGGCCAAGCCCCCAGACATGATTCATGACCTTACCTGCCTGCCCCGGATATTTTTTATCTATCGATATAATTACGCAGTTGTGAAATACCCCTTCAAGGGGAAAATCAATATCCACAATTTCAGGACACTGCATTTTAAGAAGAGGGAGAAAAATCCTCTCGGTTGCCTTGCCGATATAGCAGTCTTCCATAGGGGGCCGCCCTACAATAGTGGCAGGATATACAGGATTTTTTTTCCTTGTAAGGCGGGTAACATGAAATACAGGATAATAATCCGCAAGCGAGTAATAGCCGGTATGGTCGCCGAACGGCCCTTCAAGCACAGGAGGCTCATCAATATCTATGTAACCTTCGAGAACAAATTCAGACGAGGAGGGAACCAGGATATCGCTTTCAATTGATTTTACCATTGAGAGGGGCGCTTTTCTGATAAATCCGGCAAAGAGTGCCTCATCAACAAATTCGGGGAGCGGCGCTGTAGCTGCATAAATGACAGCCGGGTCGCATCCCAATGCGACAGAGACAGCCATTTTCCCGCCCCTCTTTTTATATTTTTCATATATTCTTCGTCCGTCTTTATGCAGATGCCAGTGCATGGCAGTACTTCTGTTATCAAGAATCTGCATTCTGTACATCCCCATATTCTGCATGCCGGTTTCAGGGTCGCGTGTAATTACAACAGGAAGTGTCATGAATCTGCCGCTGTCCCCGGGCCAGCATTTAAGCACAGGCAGGGTTGATAAATCGCAATCCTCAACTATCTCCTGGCAGCTCCCCCTGCTCTTTGTAACAGGAAAGACCATCGCAAGGCGCGCGAGGCGGGGTACTGCCTTTATCTTGTCAAAAAGGGATGCATAACCCGAAAGATCAATGATATCCCTTATCTCTTCTGCAATTTCATCAGGAGAGGAGGATCCGAGGGCAAGCGCCATTCTTTCCTGTGAACCAAAGCCGTTTATGAAAAGAGGATAATCAGAACCTTTGACATTTTCAAAAAGAAGCGCAGGCCCTTTTTTTTTCATAATCCTGTCTGCGATCTCTGTAATTTCAAGTTCAGCTGAAACAGGTGCACTTATCCTGACAAGTTCGCCTTTTTTATCAAGCTGTTTTATAAAATCCTGCAGATCGGTAAAAGCCATGGTAGTTTCTCCTCAATGGAACAAGAATATATTGAACATTATATATTGGAGATTGTTTTTTTTCCATGATATGGGAAAGATTATAAATAGAAAATTCCTGGATTATTATCAGGTATGATGAATAATCCAGGACTGAAGCAGGAATAAAAGAAAACTCTTGTGAGAGCATTCCGCCTTTCAGGCTGCAAGAGCCTGAAAAAAAATTTAAGTTCCGTTTCCTGCCGTGTTTTCTCCATTTTTGGACAGCGCGTTTGTAAGCCTGTCAATTACAATTGCAAGGAGAACTATGCTTAGGCCGGCTTCAAAACCTCTACCAACCTCAATTCTGTTGATTGAAAGGAGAACTTCCATTCCAAGTCCTTTTGCCCCTATCATTGAGCCGACTACAACCATCGCAAGCGCCATCATAGTTGTCTGGTTTATACCGACCATTATGGAAGGACGGGCAAGCGGAAGCTGCACATCGAACAGGATCTGCCATCTGCTTGATCCAAACGCTTTGGCTGCCTCAACCACGTCTTCCGGCACCCCCCTTATTCCGACACAGGTAAGCCTTATGACAGGCGGCACTGCGTATATAAAAGTCGCGAATGCTGCAGGGACTTTTCCAAGGCCGAACAGCATCAGAGCCGGAATCAGATATACAAAACTCGGTAGAGTCTGCATAGCATCCAGTATAGGCCTTATTATTGTCTCAACAGTCCTGCTCCAGGCCATTATAATACCTATAGGTATTCCAATTATAAGAGCAGTTATGACTGATGTTATTACTATTGCCAATGTCATCATTGCAAGATCCCAGTAACCAAAGCTGCCGATTATCATCAATAAAATCGAGAATAGTACCCCTTTCCAGACTGATGCAAGTATTTTCCATCCAAGAATACCAACTGCAATAACTATAACAAACCATGGTATTGCAAGGAAAACCCTCTCAACTGACATAAGCATTATCAGGCTGATATGCCCTATAAGGTCAAAAAACCCGCCGAAATTATCAAGCACAGCCTGCATTATACTATCAACCCATTTTGCCATTGGGATACTCAGTATCTCGGGAAACTTAAACATCTTCTTCCTCCTCATCCTGGAACATCGCATCGAGAATCATCCTCGGCCTGATTTCGCCGAGAAATCGCCCCTTATCATCAACAACAGCTACTGAATAGGAAGTGTTTGTCGCGACAGGAAAAAGATCTTCAAGTGTAGTATCTATAGTGCAGCGCGCGATATCTGTATCAATGCTTTTTCCGAATTCGGTTTCCCCTTCTTTTAATACCTTATCAAGAGCATTGAGTGTTGTAACTCCGAGAAGTTCCCTTTTCTTGGAAACAACAAATGCATATTCTTTTTTGGATTTTTTAAGGAGGTGGCGGGCAGTTTTCGGCCCTTCCCATCTGTAAAGAAGGAGATCAGGATCTTCCATTATAAGGCCTGCAGTAATAATCTTCGCAGGGGAAGCGTCTTTCACAAATTCCTTAACATAATCATCTGCCGGGTTAGTGACAACCTCTTCCGGTGTTCCTGTCTGGACTACAAGGCCCCCTTTCATTATGGCGATCCTGCTGCCGAGCTTTAACGCTTCATGAAGATCGTGTGTGACAAATATTATTGTTTTTTTAACTGTATCCTGAAGTTCTACCAGCTCATCCTGCATCTGCCTTCTTATAAGGGGGTCAAGGCCGCTGAACGGCTCGTCCATCAGCAGTATTTCAGGATCAGTGGCAAGCGCGCGCGCTATACCTACCCTCTGCTGCATCCCTCCGCTTAAATTTCCCGGATAGTAGCTCTCCCATCCTTTAAGCCCTACAGTCTCAAGCGCTGTTTCAGCCTTTTCAAGCCGTTCTTTCTCTTTCATCCCCTGTATTTTAAGCCCGTATGCCGCATTTTCAAGCACAGTCCTGTGAGGAAGAAGAGCATAATTCTGGAAAACCATGGCTGCTTTCTTACGGCGGAATTCAATTAATTCTTTCTTGTTAAGTTTTACAACATCACTGCCTGCAAAAACGATGCTCCCTTTGGTAGGTTCAACAAGCCGTATCAGTGTTCTGATAAGTGTTGATTTTCCGCTCCCGGAGAGCCCCATAATCACAAAAAATTCGCCTCTTTCAATTTCCATGGTAATATCGCGCAGCGCAGCAACACATCCGGTTTTTTTAAGCTCATCATCGTTTTTTGTTGACTTCATCTGCTCCCATGAAAGGTCTTTGGGCTTCTGCCCAAAGACTTTCCAGAGGTTTTTAATGGACACTATAGGTTCCATTTCACTCATATTGTTTTTCCTTATTCTATAATGAAGCTAAAGCTTTTTTTACTTTTTCATGAACATCTTTTGGTACCCATTTAGACCACTTATTTTCTTTATTTTTCAGGAACCACATTGCAGCTTCATCTGTTGTATAATCTTTATCTTTCATGATTGCAAGAAATTCGTTGTTTTCAGGGGTAGTTGTTTCATATTTTGTAAAAAAATCAACAAGCTCGGGAGCTTTCTCTTTTACTGAAGGATTTATAAGTATATTTACCTTTGCGGGAGGCCATTCTGAACCTTTGAGCAGTGTCATATCAAGTGAACCTAAAACCCAGGTGGGAGCCCAGTAATAACCAAGCCATGGTTCACCCTTTTTGTACGCTGCTATCATTGAGCCTGAAAGAGCTGCATCAGAGCCTGGAAGAAAAGCGTTATAGGTTTTATCAAGGCCAAGTTTAACCATTTTTTCCTGGCCGAATTCTGTAGCTCCCCACCCTGGCGGGCCTACAAAAAGCCTTCCCTTTGAGGGAGCTTCAGGATCCTTAAAAAGTTCCCAGTATTTGGGCAGCATCTCTACCGATGTAAGATCAGGCGCTGTAGCTTTGATACCCCGTTTGGCATCACCTTTGATCATGTATGTTGGAATATACCAACCCTGTTCGCTGTCAGGGAAATTAGGGCCAAGATCAATTATAGTGCCGCTTTTAATCCCTTTATCATAAGCTTCCTGGACATTGTCTGACCAGGATTCCATATTCACGTCGATATCGCCCTGCATCATCCCCTGGTAAATAGTTATTGTCTCACCCGGGGTGTACTCCGGTGTGTAGCCGTAACCGTGATCTATAATAAATCCCGCGATCCGGTTATGCACCTTGACACTGTCCCAGCTTACATCGCCGAAAACAATAACACCTTTGCTATCCTTTTCGCTGCCGCCTGCGGCAAACAGGATTCCTGTAACTGCAGCTGTGAAAAGAAATAAAAGAACAATTCTTTTAATTTGTTTCATCATCTAACTCCTTTTTGAAAATTATATCGGAAAAAATTCCTCCGGCAACTCCCGATATATTCCAATACAGGGAATACCCGGCGGTATTTTTTTACCGGGAAACTTCAGTATGATTAAGTATAATGCTGTATTATTAATTTATGCAAACGAGACAGGGGGATATTTTCAAACACAATACAAATAAACAATAACATAATATACAGGAATAAAAGTATAGTATACTTAGCTTATTGTCAAGCAAAATTGTATTTTTCCACATTTTTCCCCGCTTAAGCCGCAGAGAAGCTCAAGAGGAACTGTTTAATCTTCACTAACAATAAAAGTATTGTCAGTCAGTGAAAACATTTTTTTCGCGCCGCTGCTTAAAAGTATTTCTCTCTCCCTGGTTATTATTACAGCTTTGGTTTTTTCAAGTTTTTCCACTAAATCAAGCGCTTTTACTGATCCAAGCATAAAAAGTGATGTAGAAAGGCAGTCGCCGTCAATGGATTTTTCTGTTATAAC
>JAVEZE010000055.1:0-15650 GCA_034003145.1 Spirochaetia bacterium | reverse complement strand
GTGACCACAGAAATCTTTTTAAATATCATTGCAGTATTTACTTCTTAAAACTAAATACTGCCTTGATAAAAAATCAATTTATGAACTATAATATATTAATAAATGGTTCACAAGGAGGATGCAAATGAAATCAATAACAATTCATGGAATAGAAAACGATCTTGATAAAAAAATATCAGAAAAATCACGTGAGTATGGTTTAAGCCAGAACAAAACAGTCAAAAAAATACTAAAAGACTCACTATTATCTGATAAAAAAGCTTCCAGAAAAGAATTATTTTCTGATTTATTTGGGAAATGGTCTGATAAAGATAAATCTGAATTTGAAGAACGGATAGCTGATTTGGAATACGTTGACAAATCGGATTGGAAAAATGACAAAGATTTTACTTGATACCAATGCATACAGCAGTTTCATGTCAGGTGATGAACTTATTTTGGAACGTATTACAGAATCGGAAATTGTATATATTTCCACGGTTATGCTTGGGGAACTCTTTGCTGGATTTAAAGGGGGAAGCAAGTATTCAGAAAATAAAAATGAACTGAAAAGTTTTCTGCGAAAAGATGGGGTAAAAATCATAAATGTAACTATTGAAACCTCAGAAATATTTGGAGAAATCAAAGCAGATTTAAGCAGTAAAGGTAAAATGATTCCTCTTAATGACATATGGATAGCAGCCCATGCGGTAGAAACCGGTGCTCAATTAATTTCATATGATGCACATTTCATCAATATCAATGGGCTAAGGATTTGGGAAGAGTAAAAAACTACCCTGAAAGTGTATAATTTATTTCATAAAACCGAAAACTGAGACAAGCGCTCCAATTACAGCAAATATAGTTGTAAGATAGATAAACATCAGTAATATACAAGGAAAAGGGCTGTTTGCTTCAAATGATTCAAATGGTGCATTTTTCGGTATGAGATCAGCAGCCTCTTAAAAACCATCTGACGCGGCGGTGTAGAATTAAAAGCTAAAACTTATTATACTGGTAGGCAGAAAATATTGAAAAAGGAGCATAAAATGAGTTTTATTGAGTATATCGAGGCAAGGGAAATACTTGATTCAAGAGGCAATCCTACTGTTGAGGTTGATGTTTATCTTGAAGACGGTTCAGTTGGAAGAGCCGCAGTCCCTTCAGGAGCCTCAACAGGGGAGCATGAGGCTGTAGAGCTCAGGGACGGCGATAAAAAACGATACATGGGAAAAGGGGTCTTAAAAGCAGTTGAAAATGTAAACGAGATTATTGCACCTGAACTTGAAGGTTTTGACGCGCTTGACCAGGTAGAAATTGACAGAACCATGATAGAACTTGACGGCACGGAAAACAAGGCAAGGCTTGGCGCAAACGCGATACTAGGCGTTTCAATGGCAGCTGCCCGCGCCGCTGCGGATTTTCAGGGACTTCCTCTCTATAAATACCTGGGGCCATACCACGCATGCACACTGCCTGTTCCAATGGCTAACATTATAAACGGAGGGGCGCATTCAGATAACTCTGTTGATTTCCAGGAATTCATGATTATGCCTGCAGGAGCTGAATCATTCAGTGAAGGGCTAAGAATGATTACAGAGGTTTTTCACAACCTTAAAACAACACTTAAGGGAAAAGGTTACTCAACATCAGTAGGCGATGAAGGAGGGTTTGCCCCTGACCTTAAATCAAACGAAGAAGCATGCGAAGTAATCATGCAGAGCATTGAAAAAGCTGGATACCGCCCGGGAGAAGATATTCTTATAGCACTTGATCCCGCATCAAGCGAACTTTATGACAAGAAAAAAGATAAATATGTCCTTAAATGGTCGACAAAAGAGGAGATGACATCAGCACAGCTTGTAGACTACTGGGCTTCCTGGTGCTCCAAATACCCTATTATTTCGATTGAAGACGGTATGGCAGAGGATGACTGGGACGGATGGAAGCTGATGACAGATAAACTTGGCAAAAAAATTCAGATTGTAGGCGATGACCTTTTTGTCACAAACACAAAAAGACTTATCAAGGGGATCGAGATGGGTGTTGCAAACTCTATCCTTATCAAGGTCAACCAGATAGGGACCCTTACAGAGACTTTTGAATCTGTAGAGATGGCAAAACGGGCTGGATATACTGCTGTTGTATCCCACAGAAGCGGCGAAACAGAAGACAGCTTTATAGCAGACCTTGTTGTTGCGCTCGGCACCGGGCAGATCAAGACAGGCTCAGTTTCAAGGTCAGACCGGCTCGCAAAATACAATCAGCTCCTTAGAATTGAGGATATGCTTGGAAGCACAGCAGAGTATCCAGGGAAAAAAGCTTTTTATTCAATCAAAAAATAACAGGTTGGTTTTTACTTAACAGGGGGAGGAGCATTTAAGCGCATCTCCCCTTTTTTTTAATCCTCAAGAATGATGATCTCGACCCGGCGGTTTTTGGCCCTTCCCTCTTCGCTGCTGTTGCCGGAGGCAGGCTCTGTTCCCCCCTTTCCAGTAAATATCAGTTTATCAGGCGCTATGCCGTTCATGGCAAGCATCTGGGCAATCTTCTGTGCCCTTTTAACAGATAGTTCAAGCTGGCTTTGTGCTGTTCCCACATCAGCAGTATGCCCTGTTACAAGAAAAGTTCTTTCAGGAATTTTCAACAGAACACCTGCTATGGTCTTGATTTTATCCTCTTCTCCCGGCAGAAGCTCTGCGCTGTCAGGGACAAAGTGTAGTTTATTGACAGTAAGGGAGACCCCGTCCCCCTTCTCTTCGACTGAATATCCATCTCCCTCAAGTCCGCTCTCTTTAAGCGCCAGGGTAATCTCTTCTTTTACAGCATCTTTTTTCATAGGTATTACATCTGAATACCAGGTGTGGGAAAACCCTTTCTGGCTGTAGGTGAGGCCGGCATAGCGGTATGTTTCATCAATATTATCCTGGATAAAATATGGCAGACCTTCTTCCGCGGTAAGATAGATTACAGCCTTGTGGCTGCCGGAAATATCAAGAAGCTCTTTATCCCCTTCAAAGTCATCCCCTTTTTTGTAGCGGATGGCAAACTGCGCAGAGACCTGATAAACATCAAGCCCCTTGAACCGGGTAATGCCGTCATACTTATACTGGCAGATAAACTCAACTTTTGTGTAAATCCCTTTTTTAAGCGGATCTACAAGCATATCTCCTGTGGAAGTCCAGAGCTGACCCTGCTTAACAGATGAACCAGAAGGATAAACAGGAAAGCCGGTTAAAAAAGGAAAACTGCTTCCTTCTGCCCGCTTTATTGACCCGTCCGGCGAGAGGCTAAAACTTCCATCTATAGTATGATCAACTTTTCGGGCTTTATCTCTCCCTTCATTTTTGAGTTCCTCAAAGATCCAGCTAATTCCGCTAAATATCTTGACACTTTTTTCTTCCGAGACAAGTGAGTATTTTTCCCTTATCTCCCTGTATACAGAACCTTTATATAGGTTGTTTTCTTTTATTCTGAGATTAAAAACTGTTCTTTTTTTATATACACCGGCCTGTGACGGGCTGAATACAAGCTGCTGTGCTTTAAGCGGCACAACAGAAAAAATAAATAAAACAAGAAAAGCTTTAAAACAGGAAGATCTTACTCCCCTACTTTTGATAAAGCTTTTCAATATAATCCTTCGTACTGTCAAGCTCCATCCTGCTGATGGTGCATTTTCCTTCAAGAACAACACCGTCCTGTATTATCAGCTCAGGCGTCCTGATATCACCAAGAACCCTTGCTGTAGAAAGCAGTAATATTCTTGTTGAGGCTGTAATATTGCCTATTACAATTCCCTCAACTACAACATTTGAAGCTGTTACATCTGCCTTGACTTTTCCCTCAGGCCCAACCTGAAGCTGGTCAACACGCAGTGCTGTTCCTTCAAATCTACCGTCAATCCTGAGATTCCCCTTTACAGCGAATCTCCCCTCAAAAACAGAATTTGCTCCAATCACTGTCCCTGCCCCAATATCAATCTGCACTTGATCTCTCCAGTAACCCCAATATATCACTAATAAAAAGTAAATACCATACTGTACGCCAAAACAAAAAAGCTGCCCATGCGTGTTTATTCGCAACTGGACAGCCCCCTTTTTTATCTGAATAAAACTTGCTGTTTTATCCGGCAGTTCAGCCTATCACCAGCCGTCTGCCATATCATCAATATCCCTGCTCTCCTCTGAAAAGAGATCAGTTACAACCCTGAGATCATCAAAATAAGTATAATATACTCCATAGGTATCTACCGGGTCACAATCTACCCTGAAGCCTGCGAATTTTATCCCGTTTACATTTGCGTAGTGAAAATCTCTCTGAACAATATTCGGAGGAACAGCAACTGTTAATTTTTTCCATCCCGAGAAATTCATTTTACCAACAACAAGCTCTTTGGGATTATTGAAAAAATCAAGAAGAATTATACTAAGAATATGGTTATTGTTTCGTCCGGCAACCCATACAGAGATGGTTTTTGTTACTCCGGGAATCGGAAGCGGTTTAACCGGCATAACAGCAAAGGAATTTACACCCCTTCTGTCATAATGGACCTTTAAACCAAGAACATATTTATCTTCTTCATTTATTCCAAGCTGCTCTTCATCTTCTATCGGAACTTTTTCAAGAGGTGTGCCAGGCAATTTCCTCGCTATTACAAACCCCTGGTCGCGGGACATTGATGTATAGAAAAATGCAGGATCCTCAAACTTGGTAATCGAAATTTCCTTCAGCTTCTGCTGCGCAGAGTCAACACCGATATTTTCCGGAACCGGTTCTCCGGCTTCCCGTGTCTGGGCAGATATCGATACTGCACCTGAGAAAACAAGAAGCATTATCAAAACAATTGTTAATTTCTTCATCATTTGCCTCCCCCATCAGCCCATATTTCCTGAACTGATTCAGGCTGGGCAAGATCATCACCGTCAAAACGGGAGATAAATACATCTGTAAGAACCTTGATCTGGTCAAAATAGATATAAAAATCATCAACCCTTTCTGCAGGTCTTGTCCACATAACAAGCTTTACAAGGCTAAGCTGCTTGAGTTTGGGAATATATGTCCTTCCCTGGGGTATATAACCCGGGATATGAACTTTGAGGTTTTTCCAGCCCTCATAGTTGAGACTGCCAAGCGGAAGAACATGTGTTACACCCCTGTAGTCTGTTAAATGGGCTTCAAGATAATAATCATAGTTTGATCCCCATGCCCACAGATCAAGAACCTTGCATCTGCCGGGAATCGGGATTCCTGTATATTCCCCTTCCTCGTTCTTTCTATCAGGTATCAATTCTATATAATTATATCCCATCCGGTCAAACTTTCCATTAACACCTAAAATCTTGTATTCTTTTCCTTCCTTGTTGGACCCGTATAACGCTGCAGGCCAGGAAACTGGATAAGCTGTTTTAGGGTATCCTTCGGTAGTAAACTTACTACCAACTACTATCCACTTGCTCTGATCCGGGTTATCAAAATCTTCCAGAATACTTGAAACCAAGTTTTCTGTTTCTTCATCAGCTGTAACCGGTAAAGCGAGTAGTACAGACATCAAAATAAATAAGCCAAAAACCAGGCCGGCTCGTGTCATTACCATCTCCTTTTGCGAAAAACACCGCTTATATCGTACTTAGATTTGATTATATTTCTTACATGATTCTTTGTCAAATATTTTATTTTTTTTGGCCAATATCCCTCAATGCATAAACAGGCTGATAATTTACCATACCTGTTGAAATTTCCCCATTTTCAGACAAAATAATCCGCTGCAGGGAAAGTTCATAGTCATAGCTTAGCATCTGCGGGGCAGCTCTCTTTTTTGCCGGATTGATTGATGAAAAAAGGTTTTTTGTGTTGATAAAGTCAAAAAACACCATATTTCCGCTGTAACTTTCAATCATATTTCTTGAATCGTTGTTAAATGACCTTATGCATAGAACAGAAAGTATTGAAGCATCTTTTTCTGATCCTTCCGGAAGTGTTGATTTTGCTCTGTTTTCTTCATTCAGCAAAAGAGAATATGTCTTTCCCTCAGGTTCTGAAGCAAGAAAACTTATCTTGAGCAATGAGATCAACTGGTTTTCCGGCTCCACTGTATCTTCTTTCCCGAAAATATCCGGAGGTATAAGGAAAAAAACTGTTTCAATTCCCTCCCAGATATCATCAATCCCCTCTTTATTTGAAAATTCCAGTGAAACATTGACGCTTGAGGTATTGTTTGTATTATAATCAAAAAGCGGACCAAATAAATAAACCTGCCTATCGTTAAAAAAAGAGGGATAAGAGCTTTCATTTATAATTATCGAATAAAGATATGATGTAAGGACAATCCTTTTCCTGCCGTCATCCTGAAGGGAAAAATCAGCGTCAGATGCTTCAATAAATGTAAAATCCACCCTCTCTCTTAGCCCTTTTTTTCTTATTTCCTTTAATCCCATGCCTGATGTTTCAATAGTATAAGGATCATAAATAAAAACCGCCTTCTCGGCTGAGAGGTAATATGATGTAAAAACTGTTATAACTGCTATAAATAATATCCAGTAAGGAAGAGATGCCTCTGATGATAAAAATATTTTTATTCTGCCAATATCCCTTATCCGGTTATAAAGTGTTTTTTCAGTCATAGCTTTCCAGCATGAAAGTAAAATGCCCCTCGGGTGAGGGGCATGATTTATTGGAATCAGTCGTCAAAATTACCGGCTGCCCCTTTATCGCTATCAAGATTCTTAGCTTTTTCAGCAATTTTCGCAGGTGTCCAGTCTGCCGGATTCTCAATTTTCTTTCCCTTGGGGCCAGGATCATGGGAGCCGGCCTTTAGGATAGCCTCGATTGCAAGAGGAGCAGTATCTTTGGCATTGAATACTGTTACAAGCATGTTATATACAAAATCCTCTACCCTTTTAGCCATTCTGTCCCTTACATCAGCAGGCTGTCCGCAGAATTTGTTTTCAAACGGCAGGTTGATTTTTTTGTAATCTCCTTTTTTCCACCCTTTTTCATCAGCATAGGCAACTACTTTCTTCCACATCTCTTCTGTAAGCCCTTCGCCCTTGACTTTTATGAAATTTCCGTTTGAATCAAGTATTGCGTTGCCGTAATCATTAACCTCAAGACCCCAGGAAATCATCTGCAGCGCTGTTGCTACATTTGCCTTGGTTGTATGGGTACTTTGCGCGATTGCTCTTAATCTTTCTGAGCTGTTGCCTGATGTACCGTGCTGGGCGCCGGAAATGCCGTATTTTTCAAGCCCTTTATGGATGTCCGCTGTAAGCTCTACCTGAATCCCTGCGTCGCTTGCTTCAATACCGTGTGTTGTTCCGTTATTAAGCGCAATCCAGTCAGGGAATATACCATGCGCGTTAAGCCCTGCGATAAGAAAGGATGCTTCTTTCAGTGTTGAAAGTCCGCTTGATCCTTTTATTTCACCTACTTCTGTTTCAAGGCCGGCCCATGACGGGATATATTTGTTCAGTTCAAGATTTGCCAGTAAATTTTTATCATCAGGAAGATGTGATGCGTCAACTGCTATGGAAGTAATGCCTGCGTCAAACATGCTGGGGATTTCTGTTTTGGCAGCTTCGATGTCTGCATCCCCTTTAATCCCATAGTGATCCGCATGTACCGCAACAGGAACAGTGATTCCAAGCTGGTTGCACAGTGAATCCACATACATTGCCATGTTCCAGTAGCTTACAGGGCAATAAGACGATGCGCCGCCTTCAGACTTCGCGATTTCAATTATTATTGCTGCATTTGCTTTCTGGGCAGCCATCAGCGCCCCTTTTATGACAAAACTGCTCCTGCCGTTTGCAGCAATTGTCATTGCTTTTCCCTTGGCAAGCATTGCCCTGTCAATAACTTTACCGCTTACAATAAGAGCTTTAGAATTTGGAAAAAGCTTCTTGATATTTGGCGGGCGGCCGATCTCGAGTGCTTTCTCGAAATCTTTATTGTAATTCCCCATGATTTTCCTCCTGAATATTTTTTATGGGTAAAAAATATATTTCATCATTCATTCCAGCAGAACAGTAATGTTAATATGCTGATTGGATGATAACCAATAGTAATTAAGAGTATTCCTGATGTCAAGTAAAGGGGCTTGTTTATGGCTTCAGAAAACAGCAATCAGCATAAGCAGGAAATCTGGCATCTGGGGAAATTTATCCATTGCCTATAACTCGATACGGTTTGCCCTTAAAAGAAAATAACCGGTAAGCCCGATTAAAAGAAGAATAAAACCTGACAGAAAATATAGTCTAATATAGAAGAAAAACGGAATTAATGAGGCAGCGGCAGGAAACAGGAATAATCCGCTGATATACAATCCTTTAACAATACCGCTCTCCATATCCTTATAGACCATAAAAAAAACTGTAAAACCGGCCATCAGGAACCATGAGACAGGAAGTATAAAATATGAATAAAAATCACCATAACTGCTGCTGCTGAAATTTGAATAAACAGCAAGTGCTGTAAAAAATCCAGAAAAAAATAAAAAATAATGCTTTATTTTCTCATCTGTCCCTGAATACATCATGTTTCGGAATTTAAAAAGACAAAAAGCTGTTAAAATCAGTTGATAATAAAAAAAATCTGTAAAAAAATGAAATAAATATATATTTGCAAGTGAATATGTCCTGTTTAAAAAACCTGTAAGAAGGTTTACAATAAATGGAGCAGGAATAAAATAAAAAAGACCAGGGAGAAAGTAATCCCGGAAGTCACTCCACAGCTGTTTAAACCGCTCTGCTTCAGGTTCTCCGGAAATCAGCCATAGTGATGCGAGTGGAAATATCAGAATTGAAAATATTGTCATAGTCACATATTTTATTATCTATTGCCTGTTTTTGCAACTATCTATTATGTTACCGTTTGACTCTTTTTTTTTTCAATGATATATTTTTATGAAATATATTTTTGACAGGTAGGTGTTATTGGCCGCAAAAGAAAAAGATTTAAGAATTAACGAAGCAATACGTGTAAAAGAGGTCAGACTTCTAAGCGATGATGGTGAACAACAGGGTGTTGTTTCAATTGCAGAAGCTCTGGCAATGGCAAAGGAAGCGGGGCTTGACCTTATTGAGGTTGCACCTCAGGCTGTTCCTCCGGTTTGCAAGATACTTGATTACGGGAAATTCCGTTTTGATCAGGAAAAGAAACTGAAAGAAGCGAGAAAAAAACAGAAACTGATTAAAATCAAGGAAGTCAGAATGCAGCCCCTGATAGAAACACATGATCTTGCATTTAAAACAAGGCATGTTAAAGAGTTTCTTGATGAAGGCAACAAGGTAAAAGTTACAATACGCTTTAAGGGACGGCAGCTTGCGCACACGGAATTTGGAAGAGACGTGCTTCTTAAAATGCTTGATCTTCTTGAAGGCGAATATGTCATGGACAGACCTCCAATGATGGAAGGGCGTTTTATGTCAATGATACTAAATCCGAAAGGGAAAAAATAGAGGAGCAGGTTTTATGCCTAAGATGAAAACCAGAAAAAGCGCTGCGAAAAGATTTTCTTTTACAGGCAGCGGAAAAGTAAAGTACAAAAAACAGGGACTGAGACACATTTTGACAAAAAAAAGCTCAAAACGGAAAAGAGGTCTCAGGAAAGGGGCAATACTTTCCAAACCTGAGACAGCAAGACTCAAAGCAGTCATGCCTTACAAGTAAGAGATGAAGTAGAAGGAGAATAAAATGCCAAGAGCAGTCGATGGAACAAGAAGGCACGACAGAAGAAAAAAGATTTTAAAACATGCCAAAGGATTCAGGGGAAGAAGAAGTCTGCTCTTCAGAACCGCAAAAGATGCGGTAATGAAAGCTCTCCAGAATTCCTATGATCACAGAAAAACAAGAAGAAGGGATTTCAGAAGACTCTGGATTACCCGTATATCAGCTGAATGCAGGAATCAGGAATTTACATACTCAAAACTCATCTGCGGACTCAATAAAGCAGGAGTAGAGATAAACAGAAAAGCTCTTTCCAACATGGCGATTGAAGATAAAGCTGCTTTTGTTTCGCTTGTTGATAAAGCTAAACAGGCAATGGGAGCCTGATCATGCTATCCCTGGAACAGATCAAGAGACTTGAAGAAAAGGTTTTTAAAGCAGTTGAACTGATAAAAGCGCTGAAAGAAGAAAACAATTTACTTAAATCAGAGCTTGGATCAGCAAACAGCCGGATAGATGAACTCGAAGTAATAATATCAGACTTCAGGAATAATCAAAGTGAAATTGAAGAAGGTATTATAAAGGCTATCAGGCAGCTTGAGGATCTGGATAATATTTCAGTCTCTGAAGAAAATTCTGATAAAATTCCAGAAGAAAACAATATTGATATAGCAGATTCTGAAGCAGATGAGACTGAAAAGAACTCACTGTTTGAGAATTACAACTCCTCATCTCCGGCTGATACCAATCCGGCCGGCGATATTTCAGAAAACGGGGAAGAGGACTCTGACGAAGAGTCTGAATCCGCAAATCCGGAAAGCAGCGCGCAGTTAGATATTTTTTAAATATGGGAAGCAACCTTGTTGAGATAAAGGTATTAGGTACTTCCTTCAAAATACAGGTCGATGAAGATCCTGCTTACATGAAGGAAATACTTGATTACCTTGAAAAAATTATCAGCAAGGTTGAAACCACCACAGGAATGAAAGATCCCCTCAGAATTGCTCTTCTTGCATCAGTTTATGTTATTGATGAACTTTACAAAGAAAGGGATTCAGGCAACAATCAATCGATTGAGAGTGAGTTTACAGAATTGACAGAAAGGATTATTAACTGTATAGAGAGTGTACTTGAAAATGATTAACCTGCGGAAACCGGGCGGTGTGTTAAATCTCTTGGGACAAACCATAAAAATGGGATTCCTTATGCCGGGGTTGAATTGAATTGCTTCTGGCAAATCAGAATATCCCGCAAACGAAACCCACTTGAACAAATGAGTTCAAGAGATTTTCGCCAAGCGGCTCCGCGGGGTTTTCTTTTTTCTAACCCTTTACCTCTTCATACTTATTAGAAACTGTATTAATTTTACCACTAAACATTATACTTCAAACAGGAGTTACGACATGAAAAAAACCATTATATCAGCAATTGCTTTTTTTATTATTCTTGCTGTTTTTACCGGATGCGCAGGATCACCTGCCCCATCCGCTGAACCTGAAAACAATATCGTTCAGGTAAATCAGGAAATTTCATCACCTGAACCTGCCAAAATCATTGTTCCGATTCTCTTAAGTGAAACAAAATACCAGAGAATGGGTTATGTTGATACAAAAACAGTCAACACCTATAAAAGCGGAAGCAGCCGGCTGATCCAGTCAACAACTTACGATAATGCAGGAGTTGTACTTGAAACTGCTTCTGCTGAATACAGTAACAACAGCTCTTTGTTATCCTGGTACGACAGGGACAACAACCTGCTGAAAAAGAAAAAGATTACTACAGATAACAAAGGCAATGTTATTGAGACAATCCTTTTTGAAAACACTGGAAAACAGGTTTCAAGATCTCTCTACAAATATGAGGGGGATAATTCCAAAAAAACAAAGTGGGAAATATTTGATTCCTCCGATATTCTGCTCGGGTATAATGAGTATATTTATGAAAATGGAAATAATGTAAGAACAGACAGCTATTCACCGGCTGGAGTTCTTGAAGAATATTTTACCTACAAATATGCAAACAATATGATGACAGATATGAGCCATTACAACAAATCAGGCAAAAAAATATCAGGCTCAATCTATAAATACAACAAAGACAATCTCATCGCATCTGAAATTATCTATAAAGGTGAAAAGAGCATTATAAATGAAATTATATATGAATATTCTGAAGAAGATGGAAAAAGGACTGAAACCAGCATAATCAAAACACCAAAAGGTGATGTTGTAGAAATTGTTGAAAAAGTATTTGCATTTATCGAAAAAGAACAGGGGAAATAAAAATGAGAAAAGAAAATACAATGAAAAAAATATCAGCATTAATAGTCCTTATTTCAATCGGAGCTCTTGTTTACGGAAACGAGAACGCCGCAATGTGGACAAGGCTGTACAACAGACTTGATACGATTGAATATAAATTAACCATTATGCGGAGCATAGCAGAGCAGGAGGGGCGTGAACTTATCCCTGTTATTTTGCAATCCCTGACAGAGACTAATTCAGCAAGAAGCAGCATATCGGAAATCACCGAAAAAAGGATTTATAATCAGCTTCAAAAAACAAGCATTAAAAAGCTTGGTGAATTAAAAGCGCTTGAAGCTGAAGAGGAGATTTACAATGCTCTTGTAAACAGCGAAGATCTGATTATAAAAGGAGAGGCTATAACCGCGCTTGGAAGGGTTGGTTCAACAAAATACATAGCTGAACTTAACCTTATGCTTAGAAATATCAATATGCGGCTTTACAGCAATAAAAACGCAAGAGAAAACGAAACACTGGCTTATGCCCTTGTTACAGCATTTGAAAAACTTCAATCGGAAGAAACCTATGAATCTGTTTTCTATGCTTCATCAGGCTGGTATTCTCCATTGTCTGGAGTAAGGGAGAGGGCAAAAGAAGCACTTAAAATAATTGCATCTGATCCTTCTGAAATTCTGGCCGGAATCATGAAAAAAGATTCTGATTTTAAAAACAAATATCTTGCTCTTGAAGCGGAAAACAACTCTTCCGCTCCTGATGAAAAAAAGGGAGTTTTTGCCTCAGCAGCGCTTGATGAGGGCATTACAAACAAGCCGGGCAATATTATTGAACAGACAGATCTCTCAAACATAAGGCTTCTTGCCTGCAGCATGATAGCAAGCTCTTCTGTAAAGCCTCCGGAGGCAGTTCCATATCTAAAAGAGATGATTTTCAGCAATTATGATATCAATGAGAAACTGACAGCAATTTCAACGCTTGGAACCTATAAAAGCGATGAAGCTGTTGCAGCATTAAGCAGTTTTTTAAGGGATCAGAACAACAGAAAGTCTGCAGGTATGACGCAAACAATTGACAGAAGAGCGGTTATAGCAGTTATAAATGCGCTCGGAAATACAGAAAACCGGGCCGCTTTGGAAGAAATAATGGTGGTAAACACCATAGACTGGTCAACAGCTGTACTAAAAGCTGCCCAGGGGGCAGCTGAAAAACTCAAATGATTCAGTTGACATCAGCAATAATATAATCATATCATTAATTGAAAACATGGCTATACTAACAAGTCTGCAGATATCAAAACTTTATGAACTCTACAATGAGGTTGACATTACTTTTACAAAAGATATTGTCGCAGCGACACAGCTGAACCAGAAAGAGATTTATGTAAGGTGCGGCGGTGTACACAGGAAATGCCTGCTTTACTCAACATCAATGAAAAAGAGCAGAATCATTGTTAACACCGGAGACAACTTTATCTCGCTGATAAGGGAATCAGGAAATCTTGTATCACTTAGAATTTGTTTTAACATACCTAACAAAAATGATAAAATTTCATTCTTTGTAAATGCAAGGGTAACAGGATACAGCGCCTACACTACTCCCGATTCAGACCTTAACTATGCTTTTCTGTCATATACGCAGAGGCCGCCTGATGACCTTATAATTACTCTTGGACAGCTTCTTGAGGCAAACATCAACTTTCAAAAAAGGAAAAATCTCAGAATTATTGTCAACCAGAACAACTATAAATTACTGGGCCTTAATTCACGGGAAGTTAACCTTGTAATAGAAAATATCCCAAGAAAAGTAATACTTGTGGATATTTCCACTTCCGGGATAATGACTATAGGGGTTAAGGCTTTCAAATTCCATTTAAATAAATCAATAATCATAAAATTCAGTTCAGGAAGCAGCAACTGGCAGATATCAGGAAAAATTGCGAGGATTGACAATATTCCAGGAAGAAAAGATGTTGTGCTGATCGGAATCGAATTTACAGGAGATACAATACCTGTAAGCTTTAAGATAAGTATTGAAAATTATGTGAAAACACTCAAAGAACTGCCCGCTTCGGCAGCTGCACAAAGCAGTGCAACAAATGAAGCATCTGCTCCGGACGAAAATAAAGCAGCTGCTGTTCCTTCTGAAGCTGCTGTTCCTCCCGAAGCGGCAAAACCTTTACCTGATGAAAAAACAGCTGTCTCTGGAGCCATTAAGCCTGCTGCCTCACCTGCTGCTCCAGAAGAGCCTGCCGACCCGGAGAACAATATTGAATGAAATAATTTTTATCAAAATACCTGAAAAATTCGCAACTGAAATCAACGGATTTAAAATAAGGGCTGATATTCCCCTTCCTGTAGAAAAAGCAGGCTCAATAGAGAAAGGATCACTTGAAGATT
This sequence comes from Spirochaetia bacterium, assembly GCA_034003145.1. Lineage (GTDB taxonomy): Bacteria > Spirochaetota > Spirochaetia > CADAEX01 > CADAEX01 > JACKPD01. The sequence continues at coordinate 1,351 of JAVEZE010000055.1, read as the reverse complement.
TATCATGGGAAAAGATCATCGCAGCAATGCTTAAAATACTGGCATTCCACCGGGATCTTGATAATCTTGAATATTACAGAAATTTTATCGCGGCAATAAAACCTGAGCTTGCAAGCCAGCTTATTGACGCGGGAGTTGAAAAAGCGGCAAACAAGGATTTCACAACAGCTGAAGAAATTTTTCTCGCAATTGAAGGACTTGAACCGGATAACACCACCAATTTTTTAAACATGGCAATGCTTTATGAACACCGCGCAGAACTAGCTGTTGACTCTTCCAGTGAGGAAAACAGGAAATATCTTGATCTTGCTTTTGAATACCACAAAAAAGCGCTTGGAATTGATCCTTCTTCAGACATTGTCCACTATTTCGCTGCCAGGTTTTTCCTCAACAGGAAAAATTATGACAAGGCAAAAAACCACTATACCGCTTTTCTTGATTTAAGCGATGAAACAGAAGAAAACAGGGAAAAACGGGATGAAGCGCTTGCCATAATCAGGCAGATCGAATCAAGTGACTTGCTTGATTCAAAATTCAAGCAGGCACATGACATGATACAGCTATGCCGTGAGGATGAGGCGATAAAAATAATATCAGATTTTCTGGAAAAATCTCCTGATGTCTGGAACGCCTGGTTTTTACTTGGATGGGCATACAGACGATCTTCCAGATTTGAGGAAGGATACAATGCATTTGCCAAAGTTCTTGAATTAGGCGAATCAACCGCAGATGTTTTAAACGAGATCGCATTATGCAGTATAGAAACAGGAAGGCTTAAGGAAGCGGAAAAATATCTGCACAAAGCGCTTGGACTTGAGCCGGAAAACACAAAAATCATATCAAATCTTGGTATTTTCCACTATAAAAACGGCGATACAGACAAAGCGCTATCATTTTTTCTTTCCGCACTTGAATATGACAGCAGCGATGCAATCGCAAAAAAATATGTCGAGATAATCAATAGTTAGAGTCAAAAATATCCAAAAAAAATAACTTGAAAAATTAAAATTTTTCTCTGCCGGGTTAAAGATTATAAAGGTTAAGACCGATTAAAGATTAAGGAAATGTTAGCCTGCTGAAAAGGCAGAGTTACCCTATATCATTACTATTATCGGCAATTATTTAGGGTCTTTAACATTTTTTTTAAAAATTTCAGGCAAGGATGCCTGATTTAAAATCATGGAGGAAAAAATGATAATTAATCACAACATGAGCGCAATGTTCTCACAAAGGCAGCTTGGCGTTACAAACGGCAGCATTACCAAAAACATGGAAAAGCTCTCATCCGGCCTTAGAATCACAAAAGCGGGGGATGATGCTGCCGGCCATGCGGTTTCTGAAAAAATGAGGG
>JAVEZE010000054.1:0-15711 GCA_034003145.1 Spirochaetia bacterium | reverse complement strand
CGTCTCCCCCTCATACTACAAGTATTTTTTTATTCTTGAAAAAAGGGCCGTCACATGTAGCGCAGTATGAAACTACTCTTCATGAAAATTCATCTTCACCCTTGATCCCGAGTTTTTTGTGTTTGGCGCCTGTTGCAACAATAACTGCATAGCTTGTATGTTTGCCTGAATCAGTTGTTACATGAAAAACATTCCCCTTTTTTTCAATTTTTTTTACGCTGTCGTTTATTATTTCTGCTCCGAATTTGATTGCCTGTTTCTCCATATCGCTTGAGAGCTGCATTCCGCTTATCGGTTCACTGAATCCTGGATAATTCTCAAGATCGTTTATTACCAGCACCTGCCCCCCGCTTCCCATCTCTTCGATCATAAGGGTTTTTAAATTACCTCTGGCGCTGTACTGGGCTGCTGTAAGCCCTGCAGGGCCTCCCCCAATAACGATAATATCATATTCTGCATTCATTAAAGGCTCCTTGATGTTTTTTCAACAGCTGTTGTAAAATATCACATACAGCCGTATTTTAAAGTATGGTTTTGTTATTATACTATGATTATAAGATAATATTACAGACAATTTATGCAAACATTAAAACGTAAAAAAACGCTGTACAGTATTATGTTTTTCCTCATTTTTATCCTGTTTCCAGTAGCATCTGTAACAGCAGAGCCTTTTCCTGTGCAGCTTTCCTCTGCATGTGATGAATTATTTGAGGAAAAAGGTGACTTGGCTCTCTTTACTCCGGACCCTGATGCTGTTGCTGCGTCAAAAACCCCTGTAATCGAAGAGAGGCTGTTTTTCTGGTATGCGCTGGTTTTTTCAGGTGTAAAAAAAACAGAAACTGATAAATATCTTGAAAAATATGATGCCCTGGCCCGGGATTTTGAAGATTATCTTGATAAAACCGGAGCGGAAATCAGCTTAGCGCATAGTGAGAACAGCAGCATTGATGAAAGCTATAACAAAGGTAATGCCATTCTGCTCTTTCTGCATGAGAAAATATTTAAAAAATATTATGAAATGGAAACCAGGCTTGATGTGCTGCTTGATAAAGGTTATTTCAACTGTGTTTCCTCTGGTATTCTTTATTATGCCCTTGCGCTGCGCAATAATCTTGATGTAAAGGGAATAAGGACAAGCGATCATGCCTTCTGTGCTGTTGTAATTCCAGGCAAAACAGTTGATGTTGAAACTACAACAAAATACGGTTTTGATCCGGGTGAAAAAAAAGAATTTACAGATTCATTCGGAAAAACAGGTTTTATCTATACTCCTCCCGCAAACTACAGGGACAGGAAGGAAATATCGCAGCAGGAATTTCTTGCTCTGATACTTCAAAACAGGATATCTGGATTGCAGCATAAAAGAAATTACATGGATACTGTCCCTCTTGCTGTCGACCGCTATGCTCTTCTTGGAACAGATAAGGCTTTTAACGAGATGATGAGTGAATTCAAGAATCATGCGGTAGAGCTTGGCAACAGGAAAGAATACGGAAAAGCAGTCAGGTTTCTTTCAGACGCATATACTGTATACGGGGATCATCCCGTAATTACAGATACAGCAGGAAAGCTTTTTTACAATCAGATAGTTTATTTTCTGGAAGATGGCCAGATCGAAAAAGCAGAATATTTCCGTAAATGTTTTTCCTCGGAACCTCTTATAAGCGGCCGGATACTTGATGATACCGCAAGGCTCATAAATGAAAAGAAACTTTATCTTTCAGTAATGAAAAATAATTTTACAAAATCCCATGAAGAAATACTGAAATATCACGCTGATTCCCTTATCGGTGCAAAGGAAAAACAGGAATATCTTGTTTATATATATTCAAGGGAAATCCAGAGGCTTTCGGCAGAGGAGGGGTGGATCTCAGCATTGGATTTTAGTGCCTCTGCTGCTGAAGAAACAGGAAATGACCCAAGAATAGATAAACTTGCCCAAACAGTTGAATTCAACCTGGGAATCATATATCACAATAAGTTTGTATCTCTATATAACAGCGGTGCTTTGGAAGAGGCGCTCTCTGTTCTTGAAGAAGGGCTTGCAGTAATACCTTATAATAAAACACTGATCTCTGATCTTGATCTTCTTGAAAAAAGCAATACAAAAAACAAAAAACAACAATAACCCTCAAAACGCCCCTTATTTTTCATAATAATCCCATGAAATACTCCGATAATCAAACAAAAGGCTTTTGTCTATTTATGGGAGTTAAGATGACATTGGAAGAATATGCTGAAAATCTGGAAAAATGCATGACAGGGCAGCTTGAACTTTTCAGGGATTTTTATGCCTCGGAAGAGAGAATCAAACAGCAGATTATACTTAAAAACTGGCCTGAACTTGACAGGGAACTTATTGAAATACAGAATTACGCGGAAAAAATAGATAAAGCAGAGACAGAAAGAGCAAAAATTTACCAGGCAATGAAGCTTTACTGCAGCGATGACCAGACAGAAAGCTTTTATGTTTTTGTTTCACAGTATTGTCCCGAAAAAAGCGCTGTTCTTGCCTCTCTTTACAGGGACCTTAAAATCAGCGTCATGAAGGTGAAAACCCTTACAATGAGGATTGATGCCTATCTTTCGACAGTAACAACTGCTGTAAGAAAGGTACTTGATGAAGCTTTTCCCTTAAGAAAAGGGACAATCTATGACAATAAAGGGGTAAACATGAGAGTATCTGAACCCCCTTTTATTCTCGACAGACAGCTTTAGGAAAGGAGAATAGTATATGCAGTCAACCTTTACAGGGATAGAAATTGGAAAAAGAAGTCTTGTAGCGCACACTAAAAGCCTTACAACGATTGGACATAATATAACAAACGCATCAACAGACGGATACAGCAGGCAGAGGGTTAGAATGGAGACATTTGAACCGCTTTATGCTCCTCACCTTAACAGGGAAAACACCCCGGGCCAGATAGGCCAGGGAGTTGATGCTACAAGTGTAGAGCGGATAAAGGATGAAATACTTGAAGGGAGAATTGTATCCCAGGCTAACCAGCAGGGATACTGGGAAGGCAGGGACAAATATCTGCTTATGCTTGAGAAAATCTACAACGAGCCGGGAGAGTTTTCTGTAAGATCTGCAATGGACAAATTCTGGGAAGGATGGCAGGAGCTTTCCATCAATCCTTCTGAAAGGGCAGCAAGGCAGAGTGTGCTTGAAAGGGGTAAAACACTTATTGATGCCATACACAACAGGTATGAGTCGCTGAAGCAGACACGCGATATGGTAGAAACTGAAGTGACAGGGGCTGTGAGCAGAGTCAACAGCATCCTCTCTGATGTTTCAGCGCTGAACGAAAAAATTGTTAAAATAAAAGCAATGGGAGACAATCCCAACGATCTTCTTGACAGGAGAGACCTTCTTGTCCAGGAACTTTCCTCAATTATCAATATAACAGTTGATAACCGGGACGCAGATGAATTCCAGATACACACTGCAGGGATCCATCTGATACAGGGGCGGGTTATCAACTATCTTTCCACAGAGATTGATCCGTTAAATGAAGGTTATTCAAAGGTTACCTGGAAAGGGACAGGCGGGGAAGCCTTCTTCAAGGGGGGGAAACTTGCCTCTTTTATTGAAATGAGGGATTCTGATATACGGGATGAGATCCAGAAAATAGATTTGATGACTGTCAACTTTATCGATAACGTAAATGATCTTCACAAGCAGGGCTGGGGAGCAAACGGCAGAACCGGGGTGGAGTTTTTCAGGGAATACCCGTTCGTTTTATCCGCAGAAGGCAACTATGACAGAAACGGAGACGGAGAGTTTGATTCAAGCTATATTTTCAGGATTACAGGGGGAAACACTCTCTCACCCCAGGAGCTAATCGGTATCAGGGGAACAATGACACTTTCCGGGGCTGATGAGAATGTTGCGGTAGATTACTTTCCTACAGATACAGTCCAGGATGTTCTTGACAGGATAAATAATTCTCCGGCAAAAATAAACGCGGTTCTTGATCGTGATGGAAAACTTGTAATGCGGGCCATGACTTCTGACATAATCGGAACTCCTGATTTTGTTATAAAGCATGTTGAGGATTCAGGTCAATTCCTTACAGGGTATGCCTCGATTCTTGCAGCAGGCGGCCCTGACGGGGCTTATGTATGGGAAACAGCAGATGCGGTTGCATCCCTTCAGAGCGGGGAGCGGGCAGCCGGTTTTGCTGTCGCGCCATTAAGCCATCCAGGTGGCTGGGTAGAAATAAACAAAGCCATAATATCTGATCCCCTTACAATAGCAGCTGGATTTGGTGAAAATGGGCGCCCTGCCAATCCAGGGGATGGATCTGCGGCTCTTGCCATAGCAGAGCTTCGCAATAAACATCTCATGGTAGGGAAATTCAGCAGTTTTGATCAGTATTTTTCATCAACTGTCGCTGATATCGGGCTGAAGGGTGAGCAGTCGGAAACTGCTCTTGAAACGCAGAATCTTGTAATGAAAGAACTTGATGATCTAAGACAATCCATATCAGGGGTTAACCTTGATGAGGAGCTTGCCCAGATGATCAAGTTTCAGCACGGCTATTCTGCCGCGGCAAGGTTTATCTCACAGATGAATGATATGCTTGACACAATCATAAACCGGCTCAAGGTATAACTTTGAAAAAAGATAAGGATGCAATTGTATGAAAAGAATAAGCACAGATATGCCTAATAACGATATGCAGTATTATATGAGAAGAAAAGAGGCTCTTTTAAGCAGAATGCAGGGGAAAATCGCTGGGCAGAGCAGGATCCAGAACCTGAGGGACGATCCTGTGGCTGCAGCCCATTCTGTAGTGCTTAAATCCAATATCTCAAGGCTCAGGCAGTTTTCTGATAATACAGGAGAGATTCAAAGCAGGGGAAGGGTAGTTGAGGGATATATCCAGGAATCATTAAGCATAATGCACAGGCTTAATGAAATTGCTGTCCAGGGGGCAAACGGTACCTATAAAAAAGAAGAAACCGCAATGATGGGAGACGAGGTCAATCAGCTTTTAAATGAACTTGTTCAAATTTCCAATTCAAGGCACGGAGACGGCACCTCCCTTTTTTCTGGAGACAGATCTTTAAGCCTTGCATTCAGGCCGGTTGAAGGTTATGTCGAGGGGAGCGGCCGCAAGCTGATTACAAATGTGGAATATACAGGGACAATAAATCCCGGTATGGGTGAAATATCTGATAACTCATATGTTGAATCAGGCTTTCCCGGCAATACACTATTCTGGGCGGAACAGCAGATTGTAATTTCATCGCGTAATTCTGACAACTTTTTTGTCCGGAATGATTCCTCTGTCCTTATTGACGGTGTAAAGGTTGATTTTAAATCAGGCGACAATATCCACGCTGTGATAGCCAAAATCAACGATTCAGGCGCGCCTGTAAAAGCATCTCTTGATCCTGTCAAAAGCTCTCTTACCCTCTCTACAACAGAACCCCATCAAATCTGGATTGAGGATGCGGAAGGGGGAACCGTTTTCCAGGAAACCGGCCTGGTCAAGGCGGCAAACACAAGGCCGCCCCACAATATCGCGCCTGACGCAAGAATATCGGGCGGTTCACTCTTTGACATGGCGATAAAACTAAGAGACAGCCTTTATACAGGTAATGTTATTGATATCGGCAGCAGCTCGCTTAAAGGGATCCAGGACGGGTTAAATCATCTTGTCTCCCAGGCCGGGAAACTGGGGGCAAGGGATGAGAGGCTTGAGCTTGTTAAAGGCAGGCTTGCCTATCAAATCCCTGAAATAACAGCAATGGATTCAAGGGAAACAGATATTGATCTTGCAGAAGCCATTACAGAACTTAAAATGCTTGAATTTACACATAAGGCTTCCCTGCAGACAGCTGCGCGGATACTTAAACCAACACTTCTTGATTTTCTGAGGTAAAATATTTTATGGAGCTTAAAACAAAACCGTTCGGTGTAATAAATATTGAGGAAAAACAGAAAATAACTTTTACAAGAGGGATATTCGGCTTTGATAATATCAGGGAGTATGCGCTATTAAATGCAAGCCAGTGGCCTTTCTTCTGGCTGCAGGCTATTGATGTTCCGGATCTTGCGTTTATACTTATCGATCCACTGATTTTCCGCCCTGATTACACCCCTGATGTAGATGAAAGTGATCTGCTCGAGCTTGAGCTTGGCCCTGATGACAAAGATAAAAAACTTGTTTTTTCGATAGTTACTGTTCCGGATGACCAGAAGAAGATGACAGCCAATCTCCAGGGGCCGATAATAATAAACAGGGAAAACAGGACCGGAAGGCAGTTTATATCAACAAACCAGAAATGGAGTGTCAGACATTTTATAATGGATGAACTTGCTGAGAAAGGCGGTTCCAAATGCTGATTCTTTCCAGGAAAATAAATGAGAGCATTATAATAGATGATAATATTGAGCTTTCAATTGTTGATGTAAAAGGGGATCAGGTAAAGATCGGCATTGATGCCCCAAAAAACATAAAAGTATTCAGAAAAGAGGTTTATCAGGCTATACAGGAAGAAAACAGGGCAGCTGCCCGTTCTGCTGTTGATGTAATACCATCGCTTGAAGATATCTTGAAAAAAGAATAATTTTTACTGTTTAATCATTATCTGCAAGCTGATTATAAAGCCCTTCAATATCTTTTTCTATGTTTATAAAAAGATCAACAAGATCAGGGTCAAAATGGGAGCCTCTTCCTTCCTTTATCATGGAAACTGTTTTTTCATGTGAATATGGATCTTTGTAAATCCTTTTCATCCTAAGTGCGTCGTAGACATCAGCCAGCGCTACTATTCTGGCGGATAGAGGAATATCATTTCCTGACAGAGCATAAGGATATCCGTTTCCGTCCCATTTTTCATGGTGTGACCTGGCAATCTCCATTGCCATTTTATCTGGATAGGAGCTTAAGATAAATGCGCCGTTTATAGTATGTTCTTTCATTATCTGCCATTCATCATCAGTAAGCTTTCCTTCTTTATTAAGTATGTTATCCGGTGTTCCAATTTTTCCAACATCGTGCATTGCTGCAAGGAATTTTATGTTTATGACAAATTCCATATCTATTTCTTCATATTTTTTGCTGTTATAAAGTATATCCGCGATTCTGTATGAATACTGGCTTACCCTTTCAATATGGTTGCCTGTATCGTCATCCTTAAGTTTTGAAGCTTCAAGCAGTGTTTTGAAAGTATTCCTGAGAAGAAGATTATTATCCTCTGTTATATCATTGATAATTCCGAAATACCCGTCCGGCCCTTTTGATTTTTTTTCGTTAACATTTTTAAAATAGGGAAGTATTATTATGTTTGCTTTTGAAGTTGCCCTGTCATGGCCAGAAACCTCAACTCTTCCTTCCCAGGAAAACCCTTTTTCAGGCGAGAAAATAGATTCATACAGGCTCTGCAGCCTTATTTCATTCAGGTAAGGGTGAAAAAGCTTTTGAATAAAGACATAGCTGCTGTTATCCTCAATTGTAAAATATCTGTCCGCCTCTGTATTCATCCAGATAACCCTGAGCCTCTTATCCATAAAAAAAACAGGAACTGGAGCTTTTCTGAATTTCTGGATCTCAAATCTGAATGAGGTTGCATTGAGAATCTGTACCGTCTCCATGTGATATTTTTCTATATCTTCAGCAGTTTCTGTTTCTGCGAAATTATTCAGAGTTTCAATGTCACCAGTTTCTTCAAGTTCCTCGAGTTCTTCAAGTATTTCGAGTTCTTCTGCTATATTTTCTTTATTCATCAATTACTCCAATGCTGATTGTGCTTCAGCATCACTCTTTCTTATATAAACCGGGCCTGAATCATCCTTGTCTGCCTCTCCGTTTTTATACATTTCGTATCCCATCTCAAGACAGTTGATAATCCTGCTTTTATTCGAATACAAATCCGGAAAAATGTTTTTTAGGTCAATTTCCGCTTCTTCCTTAAGCTGCATATATAATTTACCGCAGTCAGGCCCTGTCAGCAATGTTTTTTCATACTTTTTTGCCAATCCAGCTATTTCCCTGAAGCCGGTATCAAGGTATTCCGATTTTCTGCTCCCCCCGGCATATACTGCAGTATAAAATCTGTTCTTTTTTGCATCAATGACCGGAATCACAGCCCCGTCAAAATAATTATAGCCCGAGGCAAGAAAATCAAGTGTTGGAACAGAAATGACAGGAACTGAAAGTGCATATGCCATTCCTTTTACAGTTGCCATCCCTATTCTAAGGCCTGTGAACGAGCCTGGCCCTTTTGCGCATACAAGCAGATCTATTTCAGATATTTTTGTCCCTGCCGCGCCAAGAACCATTTCCGCAAGAGGCAGCAGTTTTTCCGAATGTTTTAAAGCCTCACTTAAGGTGAAAGAGTATGTTCCCCTTTCATTTTTTAACGCGATGCCGAGATTGTCTGTGCTTGTATCAAAAGCAAGTATATTCATAATTCAATTCCGTCAATTGTAATTTTTCTGCAGCTGTTTTCTGTTATTGAAATATTCACCCTGATGATTTTATCAGGCAGATAATCGCTTATTTTTTCTGCCCACTCAATCACGGAAACACCATTTGAATATATAATTTCCCTCCCCCCGATCATTTCAAACTCCTCGGAAGTGGAAATTCTGTAAAGATCCATGTGGTTCAGGTTAAGCGTTCCCTCGTATTCACATAAAAGGGTAAAGGTAGGGCTGGTAATATTGTTTTCTATTCCAAGGCCCCGAGCTATGCCGCGTGTAAAAACTGTCTTGCCGCTGCCGAGTGTTCCTGATAAAGAGATTACATCGCCTCCCCGCAGGCTGGAAGCCAGTTTTTTACCAATTTCTATTGTGTCGTTTTCAGAATATGAGAAAAAAATCAGGGAAGCGATCCTTCTGTCTGCATATCCATTACAAATGCTTTGAGCGTTTTCATTGCAGGAAGCATCGGGTAATTGATGCTGCTGTTGATTAAGACATTTATTTTTGTATCGCCTATCGCGGTTTTTTCAATCGAGAATTCTACTGATGCTTTTTCCGTATTTGAATTTTTTCCATATTCAAAAACCGCGTCAGCGCAGTAATCATTTCTGTAATAAAGATAAGAATCTTTTTTCCGTAGATTATCCAGCTGTTTTACAATCATATTAAATCACATTTTATCAGTTTTAGGATTAGTAATCAAGAATGCTCTCTTTTTCTTCTATTCCATATACATAGGAATTTATGGAATTCATGTTCTTTTTTGTCATTTTTGTAAACTGTATATGCATGACATTATTTCCCATCCCCTCTTTCCGGAGATTTACAACCTTGCCCAGGGCAGTCATTGTGGTTTTCCGTTCAAGTCCTATATCAACCTTTAAAAGCTCACCCCTGTTAAGATAGTTTCCTGCCCTGATGCTGCACCCGCCGGCAGATATTTCCACAACTGTTCCAAGTTTTCCTTTTGGGTCATTTACTACAGCTTTCCTTACCGCAGATTTACCTGAACCTACAGTAGCTATGGTTATCTTGTAAAAATAACAGGGCTTTCCCAGCTCTTTTCTGGGAAAATAACGCTGTTTGGAAGTGCTTATTGAACTGGAATGCTGCAGCATCATGGCAGCTGTGTTTTTCATTGTTGTATAGCCCATTACTTTTGACGCGAAAGTATAGCCCCTGTCCCCTTTTTCAAAGAGAGAAACTGATACATTTTCCCATTTGTTTAACCTCAGAAGTGTTCCGTCCGGCTGCATCGGGATAGTTACGCATATGGAGTCTTTAAGATTTGTCAATATCTGGGATGTGTATTTTGCCCCGTTGCTTGTTGTAATATTTATCTGTTTCCCGGAAGTAAGCTGTCTTGATGTTCCTATCTTTTTACCGGTGCCGCTGTTCCTGTCCAGTTTCTGCTTGATTGTAAAAAGCATCAGCTTGTAATTTTCCTTTACATCTGGTGCGTAAGCTCCGCTGTCATAGTCGCGAACCGCCTTTTTCATGGTTGTATTGAAAACATTTGGAGATGATATAAAGATTATTGGGGAGGATATCCTGTATTTTGCTGCAATATCTTCAAGCAGTTTTGTCTGCATTGTGGTTAGTCCCAGGTTTTTGGCGATTTTTTTAAATCTTTTTTTCCCTGCTCTTGAAGAAAGCGGTCTTGATGCTCCTGCACCAGATGCAGAAGCCCCTCTTCTTCCAGTTAAAGAGCCGATTATTATAAAAATCACAAATACGCCAAAGATTCCAAGTGTAATATAAATGGTTTTTGTATCTGCCGTAGGCAGCGCAAAATTAGCCTGCAGTAAAAATAAGGAATTTATCATTAAATTCTCCCGTTTTTTTAAATATACGTAACTATATCATCTTTCATTATATCAAAAAACTGCTCTATTGCAGGGGCAATTTCATATTCAAGCAAATCTCCCGTAAGAACAGAATCTGATCTTGACAAGGCATCTACAAGTTCATTAAGCAATTTATTGTAATTGCTTAAACTGTTTAAATCAATTTTACCTGTTTCTGCATTATAATACCCCATCAGCCTTGATAATTTTTTAGAAAAATCAATAAATTCAATTATTTTTTCCATTGCAGCCTTGTCTTTTCCTGTCTGCATCAATACAGAAATATTGCCCAGTTCCGGAAGGAAGTTTTCAAACCATGCTTTTTCTTTTCCCAGTTCCTCCATTGTTGAAATTATCTCTTTTTGCCGGTTTACTGCCATAAAAATAATATTTTCACTGAAATTTTTCAAATCAATTAAATCTTTTTCAGAAAGTTTGTTATTTTCCGCAATTGATTCAATAAATCCGCCTCCGCCTGAACTGAAAGCCCTGTCAATAACTGATTCCAGATGAAGTTTTACCGTACTGTATTCTTCAAGATATTTTGTAATTTTGATAAAGTCTTTTTCTTTAATAAGCTGGATCAGTGTTTGAAAATAATCCTGAATAAGAAGAAGCTGTGAATATTTGAACTCTTTAAATGTTACAGTTGTTATACTTATCCTGTCAATTACATCTAAAGTGATTTTTTCAAGAGAAGCCCTGTCTCCTGTATAGTATTCTTTCCCGTTAACTTCGGCGCTGCTTATCAGCATGCTATTGTTATTTAGATACTTTGCAAGTGCTGTAATAATTTCAAAACTGTTTTTTTCCTGTTCCAGTGTGAAGTCAATTAATTTGTTGTCAATCAGAATCTGCACATTATTCTCCCGTTGAAAAAATATCTTTTTTTTGAGATGCCCTTAATTAATTGTCGGAAATAGTCAGGTTATCTGGAGTTATTCGTATTCATATTCTGGATTGATGCTGATGTTTTTTCAAGATCCTGAAGAGCTCCTTCCATCATTCCGTATTTTCTCTTTAAATCCTGTTCAAGTTTTACAAGCTTTTTATTATAGTTTGTTATTTCAGTTTCAGTTCTGCTTATGCTGCGGTCAATTGTTCCTGTTTTAAGCGAAATTATTCCGCCTGTCTCATTATATGCTTTAAGGTAGGTATCAAGCTCATAGGCGAGCCCTGAATCTGTCAAAAGGTCTAAATCTGTGTCATATCCAAAGAGATTTTTTAAGGCAGCCCCGTTTGATTCAATCTCTGTATCAAGTTTTTGCTCATCTATTTCAAGATATCCCCTCAGTTTTGAAGCGCCCCTTGAGCCGGGAGCTCCTGTATTTGTTGAAATACCAAGCTGGGCAAGCATAGTCATCCTGTTATCATCATTCCATGGATATGCGTTTGTCACTATCCTTTGCAGTCTGTCCCGCAGCTGAGTAAGAGAGATTTCTCCCTGTAAAACACCCATTCTTTCTTTTGCCGATTTTCTCTCTTCATCAGAGAAATATTCAATTTCATTGATAATATCTTCATTGTTTCGGGCAAGTATCTGTACTTCCGCCATAAGATTGTTATAGTAGCCTACAAGCTCAATAATTGAATTTTTTATGTTTTCTGTATCCGGTTTGATCTCAATTTCAGTTTTTCTCTCCCCTGGTGCCTTGAGGTTAAGTGTAACGCCAGGTATCAGGTCATCAATTGTGTTTGAAGATCTTGTGATTTTTATGCCGTCTATTTCAAGTTCGGCATCGGCAGCTTTTGACGCAGGATTTGCAGGCACCAGTTCGCCCCTCTCCTGGGGGTTGTATATTCTTATATTGGAAACAGAAAGTTCCCTGTGTGTGTTCCTGTTTCTTAAATTCAGCGATGAAAGGCTCCCGTTTAAATCAGCCAGCGGTATTTTTATCTTCTGAATCTCTTCAGTATCGATTATGTCGCTGCCCCTTGTAATGGTGCCCCCGATGCCGAGAAAATATACAGACATATCAGTAATTTCTTCCTGCGGAAGGGGAGGGGCTTTTTCTGAAAGAGAAAGATCAAAAGGGTTGTTTGAAATTGTAATATCCTCAAACTGCAAAATTCCCGGAGATGGAAGAACAGGCCCTGAATTAGGCTTAGGCGCGGCTGCGGCTTCCTCTTCTGAAAGTTTTTTAAGTGTAATATCAAATTCAAGTATCATCTCTTTATCAGGTGCTGCAGGCGGCTTAATTGCAATGCCAAGTTCTTTTCCTGGTTTTAAAGTTACGGAATTCCCTTCCGCCAGGTATCCTGCCTCATCAAGTGGGGCGTTCCACCTGTTGATAGTCTCTGCTGGGATTATATCTCTTGCAGATGATTGGGACTTTTCCATTATTCCGGTTTTAAGGGCAAAATCAGATGCTTTTCCGCTGAATGTGAGTTTGTTCTCTGTCCCGGTAATTTTTGACTCTATTACAAAATAAAGATTATCGCTGTCAAAATTAATTGTAGCTGATTTTATCTGATCCTGGCTGTTTTTGTTTATGAAATCCGAGAATTCCCTGACTGTTCCGCCGCGGAAATTCAACTCAATTTTTTTCTCCCCGACAAGGAAGATATAGCTGCCAGGTTCTACTTTTTCTTTTTTAGGGATCGGCAGGGATACAAACCTGTCTGCCGCAGCTGTTGCAACAATCTTGATTTCCCTTTTTTCTACAGCAGCGTTCCGTTCAGCAGATGCTGTTAGTAAAGTTTCATCAGAGGAAAAAGCTATTTTATCTTCAAAAGGATTCTGGAAGCTGTAAAGTTTGCGGGAAGAGTCTCTTAATGTGGTGAGTTTTCTGTTAAGATCAAGCCATGTCTGCTTCTGTTTTTTACTAAGCTCATTTTTTTCTTCAAGCCTCTCCAGCGGAATCCGCTCGACTTTCATGAGTCCTTCGATAATTTTTTCTGTGTTGAATTTGCTTGTAACGCCGGGGATTGTTAAATCAGACATCCAGGTTTATTCCTCCCCTCCGTATCGCTAAATCTGTTCGTCTATCAATAACCCTATCTGTTCCTTGAGACGAGCCTGCAATCTTTGAATTGCTTCAGGAGGGATCTCCTTGATTACTCTATCGGTGGATTTATCGATCACTTTAACCATAACCTGATCAGTTTCATTGTTGATCGAATACTTGAGATCTCTGTTAAGCAGCGAAGCATCCCTGATAATCCTGCTTATATATCTTTCAATTTCCTCTTTGGAAACTGTATTGGTTTTTGACTGCTGTATTTTTTCCGCTTCAGCCGCAGCTTCTTTTGCCGCTGCTTTAACAGCCTCATTCTGCTGTGCGTGTAAAATTTGCGCAGGATTCGGTTTATTCTGGTTCTGAACTGGCGGCTGTTTACCTATTCGTCCCTGAATATCCAGTTCCATGGTTTTTACCTCTTTAAAAAAGCGGGAGAGAGGCGCGATCTCCCCCTGTTGTCTGTATGAGAAGATGACGTCCAGATCTCTTCTCAAAAATAATTAAAATAACACGTGTTATTCACTTCATGGGCTTAAAGAAGCTGAAGTACAGACTGGGATTTTGAGTTGGCCTGTGCCAGCATTGCTGTGCCAGCCTGATTCAATATCATGTTTTTCACATACTGAACCATTTCGCCTGCCATATCCACATCCCTTATTCTCGATTCTGCTGCCTGCATGTTTTCCGCAGCAATTGCAATACCTTTGGAAGCCATTTCAAACCTGTTCTGGTATGCTCCAAGATCTGCTCTCTGTTTGTTGACAGACTTTAAAGCGTTATCAAGAATACCGATTGACATATTGGCTGCTTCAGGTGTTGAAATAGAAATCATGCCGTTCGGATTCTGTTCGCTTATAAGACCCAGTGCCTGAGCTGTCATGGTCTGGATGAAAATTGTTTCCATCTGGTCCATATTCGCTCCAACCTGGAGACTCATCACGTTTGCTGTATCATTTGATCTTGAAAAAGCTCCGGTAAGTATGTTAAGGCCGTTAAACTGCGCATGCGATGCAATTCTGTTGACTTCATCAACAAGCTGTGAAACCTCGACCTGGATCTGCATCCTGTCTTCTGCTGTATAAATACCGTTTGCTGCCTGTACGGAAAGCTCTCTTACCCTGTGGAGAATATCCTGAGTTTCCTGAAGATATCCTTCCGAGGTCTGGATAAAAGAAACACCATTCTGGATATTCCTTTCAGCCTGGTTAAGTCCCCGTATCTGGCTTCTCAGTTTTTCTGATACTGCAAGTCCAGAGGCATCATCGCCAGCTTTGTTAATTTTCATGCCTGAACTAAGTTTTTCAATGTTTTTGCCCAATTCTGAGCCTGAAACACCGAGCTGCCTGTTGGCATACATTGCACTCATGTTGTGATTAATAATCATAGCCCCTCCTTGAATTCTACAGGAGGCATCCTTTGCCTCCCTTGATAATAACCTTTTTCCGGAACATCTGCAAAAGCTTCACGCGCCGCTTCTGATTTGCGCCGGTTAAAGGAACATCTCCCTCCCGAAGGGAGGTGTTCCCAAAGTTATTTCTGATAAACAAGGAGTTTATTTCAAAGAACTAAAGGGCAGCCCTGTCCCGCAGGGAGGCTGCCCATTTTTTATGTATTATTATATATAATAATACTCTATCCCAGTAATTGCAATACTGATTGCGATTTTGTGTTCGCCTGCGCAAGCATTGCGGTTCCTGCCTGGATAAGGATCTGGTTTTTCACATAGTCAACCATTTCTTTTGCCATATCCACATCCCTTATCCTTGATTCAGCAGCCTGAAGGTTTTCAGCGCCTATATCAATACCCTTGATTGCTGTGTCAAGCCTGTTCTGGTATGCTCCAAGGTCTGCTCTTTGTTTGTTGATCTTTTTAAGAGCTCCGTCGATTATACCTATAGACATGTTGGCATTGTCAGGTGTTGACAGTGTAAGAATTGAATCGTCTCCGACATTCCTGACGCCCAGGCCTTTTGCAGTCATTGTTCCGATAAAAACCCTTTCCCTCTGATCCATGTTTGACCCGATGTGCAGCCACATTGAAGCAGTTACTGTATTTTGGCCGCTTTCTCTTGCAAACCTTCCTGTAAGCATGTTAAGGCCGTTAAACTGCGCATGTGAAGCAATTCTGTCAATTTCATCGATAAGCTGTGAAACCTCAACCTGAATCTGCATCCTGTCTTCTGCTGTATAAATACCATTCGAAGACTGGACAGCAAGTTCTCTCATCCTGTGCATTATGTCCTGGGTTTCCTGCAGATATCCTTCGCTTGTCTGGATAAAAGAAATACCGTTTGCAGCGTTTCTTGAAGCCTGAACAAGACCTCTGATCTGTGCCCTCATTTTTTCAGAAACAGCAAGGCCGGAAGCAGCATCCCCCGCTGTTGGGATTCTAAGGCCGGAGGAGAGCTTTTCCAGGTATTTGGTAATGCTGCCGTTGGTAACGCCAACCTGCCGTGGAGAGAAC
>JAVEZE010000053.1:0-15728 GCA_034003145.1 Spirochaetia bacterium | reverse complement strand
AGCTTTCAATATTGGCTACAATTTCCGTGACAGCTGATGCTGAGTGATTCATGCTTGATTTTAATGTCTCCCCGGTTTCTGAAAGTTTGATTGTTGAGGATTTTATCTTTGAAATCATTTTTCTCATGTTTTCTGAAAAATTATTAAAGCTTTCTGAAACTTCTCCAATTTCATCTTTTGTGTTTATATCAAGCTTTTTTGTCAGGTCCCCGTTTCCTTCCGCAATTTCCCTTAATATCAGATTCAATCTTTTTACAGGTATGATAATTGAATTGGCTGTAAACAGCCCCAGAGCGCCAAAGAGCACAAGAAGAACAAGCCCGATAATAATGGTATAAAAAAGGAGGTTTCTGGTTTCTGCCCACACCTCTTCTTCCGGTATAAATCCGATAAGGTTTGCAGTATTTTCAATCATGTTGTTTGTAACAAGAACAATGTATCTGGTGTTATCAACATCTATCTTATAAAATCCGCTCTCCCTGCCTGCCAGTTCCTGATATCCGTTTTCACATTCACTTAAGTTTTTGAAATTAAGATCTTCATTACGGGGGTCAGACAGTATTTTCCCCTTAGCATCGACAACTATTACATAACCGGATTTTCCGATTTTAATGTTTTTTACAGTATCTGTGATGCTGTCAAGAGTTATGTCATATGCTACAACTCCTGTTATCCTGTTGTTAAAATCCTTTACCGCCCTGACCGAGCTTATCACGACTGATTTGCCGTCTGATGTTCGAAATACATCTGCGACAAGTGATTTTTCAGTATCTTCGAACGCGGTTTTATACCAGCCCCTTTCCGGCGGGTTATATCCCGGTTTTCTGTCTGAAACCGGATACATTATAAAACCGCCATTCTCAAGGCCAAGTGATGCGTAGGCATATTCAGGGTGGGTATCTATTACCTCTTTAAAATATTTGAAGATCTCTGCTTCAATACCGCCGTTCTCAAGAGGGGTCATCGGTGTTGTTTCCTTGTTATACCTGTATGTTGTAACTGAATCATCTGCAGATTTTACAAGTCTGTTTTCAGAGAGCATGTGTGTGTTTTCTTTTGCTGCCCTGAAAAAGGTGTTGATTTTGTCCTCCGCAATCTTCAAGACGCTTTCCATTGTCTGGTTTGTTGTCTTATATGCTGTATCAATACTTTTTACAGAGAAAAATATGCTGATCAGTAAAAGCGGCGCAATAGTCGTAATCAAAAATGAAAGGATTAATTTCCTTTTAATGTTCATGGGTATTCCTTCCTGTCCTGGGTTATTTTTAACAGATTTAATTATAGTAGAAAAAATTATTGATTTCAATGTTTTGATAATTGTTTATACAAAATAATTGAAATCTTTTTATAAAGAATCGTCCCGGTATCTCAAAAAATTATTCATTTCATTGATACTGATTGGTGTTTGTATTATATTTTTTGAATGAATCTCAGATATAAATGCTTATTTTTAGATCATGATGATACATCTGTAGACAGCACACCGGTAATACATCACAAGGCTCATATTGAAGTGATGAAAATAATGCGTCCCCATCTTGATCCCCTTTCTCTCGACGACTGGTTCAGGATTAACTTTGATCCCGGAATAATGGCTTACATGACTGATGATCTTGGAATGGACAGTGATGAAATTGCATCTGAATATGAAATCTGGAGGAAATATACATCAGGGATAGTTCCTGATTTTTTCCCCGGAATTATAGATATCCTCCTTGAATACAGAAAAAGGGGCGGTAAGATTGTGGTTGTATCCCATTCTGAAAAAGATCTGATAGAAAGGGATTATACAATTAAAGGTTTTTCAGGCAGCACAGGTTTTTTTCCTGACATGATTTTCGGCTGGAGCTATGATGAAAGCAAGCGTAAACCGTATCCCTGGCCGGTTCTGACAGCGCTTGATGCGCTTGGAATAAGCGCAAAAGAGTCATTGATCCTTGATGACCTGAAACCCGGAGTGCTGTTGGGACAGAATACAGGTGTTGAAACAGCTGCGGCCGGATGGAGTTACGATATCCCGGAGATAAAAGAGTATATGATAGAAAACTGTGTAAGGTATTTTACCACAGTTAAGGAATTCGGTGATTTTATTCTTGAAGAATAATCTTCAGCTGAGCCTCAGAAAAAGTAAAATCGGAAGATGGTCTGAGTAGCCGCTTTCACTTCTGCTGTTCCATTTAAGCGGCTCACCGCTGCCTCTGATAAGCGCTTCTTTTTTTAAAACCTCAAAACCTGAATATTCAAATCCTTTTTTGTTGAAAAGGGATGGAGAAAGGAGAAAATGATCAATTGTCTCCCAGCTGTTTCTGTAAAAATAGCTTCCAGCCTCTTTCCCCTCAAGCCATGGAGAGTAGAAAACAGCTTTACTTTTCTCTGTCTGCAGGTTTTCAGGATTACCAGTCACAATTAAAGAGCTTTCAAGCACTTTTCCATCATATCCCTCTCCAGCTTCCTTAAGAGGCATCAGCGCAGTTGTATATCTTCCCATCTGTCTTTGGTATTCATCAATATTTTCATTTAAATCGCCTGCTATAATTATTTCCGCGTCAGGGTTTTGAGATATTATTTCTCTGCATCTTCTGCGTATAGCCCCTGCTGCCTCTATCCTTGCAGCTTCGGTAAACTCAGCTCCTCCCAGTTTTGATTTCAGGTGGCAGTTAAAAATGTAAAAATCATTTGCAGGTGTTGAAATCTGCGCTTCTGTTATTGTTCTTAAGTTTTCAAATCCTTCAAGAAAAATTGAATGGTATTTTACATTTTCAAGGGGGTATCTGCTTATAATTCCTGTAGTAATGGCGCTCCCATCGCTGTCAGGTGATATTATATATTTGTAGGAGTAATTTTTAAGGTAAGTAGATGAAAGATCTTTCAGGACTTTTTTGTTTTCTATCTCCTGAAAACAGATAACATCCGGCCCCTCTGGTGGGGATGCCATTGCTATTACTTCTCCTGTTCTTTTAAGCCGCTCATGATACAGTCTGCTGTTCCACTCTCTGTCTGATGAGGGGTCATATTCAGGATATTCAGTTCCGTTGTCTATGTCGTCAAAAAGATTGCAGCTGTTGTATGACATGATTGTTATTGCTGACGGCCCGCTTTCCTGCGGAATAACAGAACATCTTGAAAAAGAGGTAAGGAAAACTGCTGAAACAGTTATAAATGAAAAAAGAAAAAATCTTTTAAAGATAATTCCTCCTGATGCAGCAGGTAATTATCCTTTTCTACTGCTGCCTGCTACAGATGTAACACTATTTTTTTCTTTTCTGCTTCAGAATCTCCCGCCTCTGGTGTGAAAATCTTTCCTGTTATATTTTCGTATGAGTCAATATACCTTTTCGCTGTTTCAACCCTTACATGATCTGTAATTTCAGGGATTTCCCCTTCTCCCATGTATCCCCTGTCGATAAGCCATTTTCTGAAATATTCCTTGTCAAGCTGCCGCTGCTCTTTGTTTTCACTGTATAGTTTCTCGTAAGTGTCTGAATACCAGAATCTGCTTGAATCAGGTGTATGTATCTCGTCAGCCAGCATCAGCTTGCCGTCAAGAAGGCCGAACTCATATTTTGTATCAACAAGGATAAGACCGTTCTCTGCCGCAAGTTCGCTTCCGCGGGCAAAAAGTGAGGCTGCCTTGTTTTCAACTTCATCCCATATCTTTTTCCCGACAAGCCCTTTTGAAACAATCTCGCCAGCTGATATCGGCGCATCGTGTTCTCCTGCTTCTGCCTTGGTCGAGGGGGTTAACAGCGGTTTCTCAAATCTCTGGTTAAACTTCATCCCTTTCGGAAGTGCTATCCCGGAGATATCTTTCCCTTTCGAGTAGTCCCTCCATGCTGAACCTGTGAGGTATCCCCTTACAATAACCTCGACAGGCAGAATTTTGCACTTTTTTACCCTTACTGTCCTGGGCGATATTTCTTCAAGGATATGGTTTTTAATGATATCTGAAGTTTTCCTGAACCAGAAAAGCGAAGTCTTATTCAGCACTTCACCTTTAAACGGTATAGTTGAAAGTATTACATCAAAGGCTGAAATCCTGTCTGAGGTTATAATCAGTAATTCTTTTCCAAGATCAATTACATCGCGCACCTTTCCCTTGAACAGCCTGATTGTTCCTGCTGCTTCTCCTGCGGGTGCTTCTTCTGCGATGGATCCCGCAGAAATATCTGCTTTCTCAATCCCCTTGAAAGTTTTCCCCAGATTTTTGATTATAATTTCATCTTTCATATCTCGAAATCCCCCCGGTTTTTGATTACTCTTGAAACAAGGCCGTAATTCTTTGCCTCTTCCGCGTTCATCCAGAAGTCCCTGTCTGTATCTTTTTCAACCTGTTTTACATCTTTTCCTGTTTCATCAGATATCAGCTTGTTGATCTTCTTTCTGGTTTTCTCAATCTCTTTCGCGTGTATCTCAATTTCTGTCGCAACTCCCCGTATTCCGCTTAAGGGCTGATGGATTAGATAGTGTGAATTTGGAAGGGCTAGCCTTCTCTCGTTTGGCGCCGCAAGGAGGATAAGCGCTCCCGCGCTTGCGACAAGCCCCATTCCGATTATGTAAACCGTAGGTTTTATAAATCTTATCATGTCAAATATAGCATATCCGGCATCAACATCTCCGCCTGGTGAATCTATAAAAATCTTTATAGGTTCATCGTTTTCCGCTTCGAGAAGCAGCATCTGGCTTATCACTTTTTCCGCTAGTTTTTTGTTTACCTCACCTGATAACAGTATTGTTCTTGTTTTAAGAATTTTTTCTGTCATGTCATGTTCTTTTTTATCTTTTTCATCATTCTCTTCGCTGTTTTGAATCAGTGTATTTGCTTTCATATTTATCCCCTCTTCTGGTTATTTAGCATACAGCCTGCCGGCTGTCAATAAAATGGTGACCGCAATATTTAACAGGTACCTTTTAAAAAGCAGTTCATTGCGCCGGGTTAGCCCCCAGCAGTTTCCTGCGGCAAGATCTCCTTATATAATAGCTGCATTTAACAGTAAAGATAATACAGCTATATTAAATTTGACAAATTTAATTAAATGTTTTAAATTTATTTCAGGAAGTATATCTGCAGCATAGAGGGAGGCCGGACAGGGAGCCGGATGCAGATTGATGAAAACTGATTATAATATATACAACTGAAGGAGGTCTGATGATGCTGCCGCCTTATGTGTTACGCCGGTTATGCCGGCACAGAGTTTTAATAATGTTAATAAAAAAGCCTGGTAAAGGCTTGTAGTTTTTAAAATGTGTGAGCTGATCAGCCTTAAAACATCTGACAGCTTTCAAAAAGCCGGTTAAAGACCGGCTTTTTTTTGGCCTTAAAACCTTATTACAGGGAAAATAAAACCTTTAAATTGCCAATCTTCTGTATGTGTGATGCAGGTTATTCTTTGAACTTGAATAAATAATCTAATTAGAGTATCAAGTGAAAATGAAATCATCATTTGTTACGCTTGCCGGGCGTCCTTCCTCAGGCAAATCCACCCTTATAAACCAGATATGCGGGCATAAAGTCTCAATTGTATCAAGAACTCCCCAGACTACGCGTAATATAATCAGGGGCGTTTATACAGAAAGCCGCGGCCAGCTGGTTTTTCAGGACACTCCAGGATATCACATTTCAGAGAAAAAACTGAATGTAGAACTAAAGCAGATAACAGAATCCGCGGTTGATGACGCAGAGCTTATTCTTTATGTTGTCGACTGCATGAGGGAACCGGGAGAAGAAGAGAAAAAAATACTTGAATACCTTGCGGCAGGAAATACAAGGATAGTTGTCGCGGTCAACAAGACAGACTTGCTCGAACTTCCGGAGGAAAATAAAAAAATAACTCTTGAGAGCCTCGGGAATTTCCTTCGGAAAAATCTCAGGAAATTTCACAAAGGCCGTGATATTGCTGTAGTAAACGTTTCTGCCAGAACAGGAGTGGGAACCGGTGAACTGCTTGATGCCATGTTTGAGTTTGCCCCCGAGGGAGAGATGATGTATCCTGAAGATATCTACACTGATCAGGATGTCTCTTTCAGGATCAGCGAGATAATAAGGGAAAAAGCGATAAACAGGACAATGGAAGAGGTCCCTCACAGCATGTATGTTGAAATCGCCGACATCGAGATGAGCGGCACGCCGCCTGATGATGCGCTATGGGTAAGGGCTTTTCTTGTTGTGGAAAGTGAATCACAGAAAGGGATTCTAATCGGCGCAGCAGGCGAAAAGATAAGGGCGATAAAGGCTGCCGCGAAAAGGGAAATCAAGGGGATCTTCCCTTATCCGGTTACTCTTGACCTCCGGGTAAAGGTAAATAAAAACTGGAGAAAAAAGGGGAATATACTAAAAGGGCTGATAAACCAGGGGTAATGGTTCAGCACTCCTGCCTGGCCTCATCAGTATTGTTCAAGTATTGGGAGAATCTTATCCTTTCCCGCAGCCAGTATAAACCCTGCAAGACGGGGCCCTTTTTCCTTTCCAATAAGAACTGTATATATCAGCCTGAAAAGATCTTTGGGATCAATAGAGCACTCACCTGCTGATGCGTATATTGCCTCGGCAAGCGAGGCCTCTGTATGCTTTTCAAGTCCGCGTACTTCTTCTGCAATCAGTTTTAATACCCTGACCGAAGATTCCCTGTCAGCCTCCGAAGGAAGCAGCGGCTCGTCAGAAGGTTTTTTCAGTTCAAACCTGAAATCCTCAGGCGCGAAATCCCGTATCCAGTTCCAGGCGCATTTTGACCTTACCTTAAGCCGCTCTTTCTGTTTTTCGCTTATATCAGTAAGTGATGCCATAACAGCATCGATATCACCCGACTGTATCTGCAGAAGGTTGCAAAGGTGCCTGAATGGAATCTGATATGAGATCTCATCAGGTATCTCATTCACCTGGGACAGCTCGAATATCCTTTTTTCCTTGTCTGCTTTTTTCTCGTTAACAGGATCGACACCGAAATATATTCTTTCGCATTTATCATAGTCTTCATATATCTTTATTACATCAAGATCAAAGGAAATCGCGAATTCCGTGTTCGGCCGTGTTCCGGCAAACATGTATCTCACAATTTCAGGCTGATATATTTCAAGAACATCTCGCAGGCTTATTACCTCTCCTGTAGAGGAAGAAATCTTTCCACCCCTCCCCTTGATGCTTAAAAAATCATACTGGAATGTTACAGGAGGTTCGTGATCAAATATTTTTTTGGATATCTGCTCGGCAGTATCGAAAGATCCCCCTTCCGAGTGGTGGTCCTTGCCTGCCGGTTCAAAATCAACCCTCTCGTATTTCCATCTCATCGGCCAGTCTATTCTCCAGGGAAGTTTTACGCACGGGGTTTTCCTTAAATCCACAGTCTCTCTGTTCCCGCAGGAAGAGCAGCTGTAGCTTATGCCCCAATCCTTGTCCCACCCCTCTACAGAAGTTGTATCTTTGCTGCAGCTGCTGCAGAAAACAGAGACCGGTATCCACTCTTTATCAAGAGGGGATGTCCTGTGCTCATCAAGAATTTTCCTTATCTCATCCTTCTTTTCAAGCGCGGTTTTTATCCCGGAAGCGTATTCCGACTTTCTGTATTTTGCTGCCTGGTAAATATAATCAGGATAAACACCTACAGCAGGAAGAAGCGATTCAAGCTCTGCCTCGTTTGCCCTTGCGTAGCTTTCCTCTTTTCCCCATGGATCAGGCACCATTGTGATTGGAAATCTAAGATATTTTTCAAGCTTTTCCCTGTCAGGCATGTTGGCAGGGACTTTTCTGAATACATCATAATCATCCCAGGAATAAATAAACCGGGCTTTCTCTCCCTTGTCCCTTAGCGCGCGTACAACAAGCTCAACCGAAATTATTTCCCTGAAATTACCGATATGAACTGTACCTGAAGGAGTTATTCCTGAGGCGCACACAAACGTCTCTTTTTCTGAATCAAAAAATTTTTTTCTTTCCCTGATAATCTTGTCAGCATTTATATCTGCCCAATGGAACGAGTTTTTAATATTTGTCATGATAGGGTGAGTATACAGGTAAATTATCTCCTTATTCAATAATCATTTAAAAGATAAACGATAGAGCCGATAAGAAATAAGATGAAAAAACTTTTTCTGCCAGTAATAATGATTTTTATTGTATCGCTTTCTCTATCTGCGGGGCAGTCTGGTTACGCCTCCTGGTACGGAGGAAAGTTTCACGGAAGAAAAACCGCAAATGGTGAAGTTTTTGATACATATAAATATACAGCAGCCCATAAAACCCTTCCCTTTGACACAGTTCTCAAGGTCATAAATCTTGATAATGGGAAATCCACCATTGTCCGGATAAATGACCGCGGCCCTTTCATTGAAAACAGGATAATAGATCTCTCATTTGCCGCGGCAAGGGAAATAGGGATGATTGAATCAGGTGTTGCGAGGGTAAGTATCGAAATTGTTGAAGGCAATGGAGAGAAAGCTGTTGATTATGTTTACAAAATACAGGTTGCCGCATATAGCATCATCAGCAATGTTGAGAAAACAGTTCTCCGGCTTGAGAAAGAAGGGATAAAGCCGGTAATTGAAAAAACAGATTCAGGCATTTACAGGGTTGTTCTTTCTGGTATAGAAAAGGAAGATATTGAAAGATTGCAGAAACTGCTTTACAGGTGCGGATTTAAGGATTATCTTCTCAAAAAAGAAATCAAGCTGTAATACCTGTTTGTTCCAGTTTTTTGCCTCTTTTAAAAAACCCGATATGATACAAAAAAATAAATATATACTTTTAATTCTGACAATATTATTTATTTCTGCTGCTGATATCTATCCGCTTGATTTCAGGTTTGAGAGGATAGACAGCCGCGATGGACTTGCCGGAAACAGCGTATCAGGTATTGTTCAGGATAAAAGGGGTTTTATCTGGTTCGCGACCCAGGACGGGCTTAACAGATATGACGGGAAGGCTTTCCGCCTTTTTGAGCACGAGCCTTTTAACCCGGAATCCCTGCCTCATAATCTGATACAGACAATCTATTATGATGAAGATGAAGACCTTATTTGGCTCGGCACATACAGGGGAGTGTGTATTCTTGACCCGGTAACTGAGGTTATAAGTTATCCTGTATTAAATGATAATTCCCAGGCGTTTGAAAAAATATCGCTTGGGATAATAACTTCCATAGAAAAAGACAAATCTGGAAACTACTGGATAGGGACACTTGACGGGCTTATAAGAATAAACTGGAAAACAGGCAGGTCAGATCTTTATAATCATGAAGAAGGAAACCCTGATTCACTTTCTGACAGAACTGTCCGCGATATATTCTGTGATTCAGCCGGAAAAGTCTGGATAGCTACTTATAACGGGATTTCAAGGTATGACGGGAATAAATTCACCAGCTTTCTTGATAAAGAAGAGAGCGTTTTTGCAATGACGATTGATGAGGCTGGCCCGGGTATGCTTGTTATTGGAACATGGGGCAGCGGTGTTATTGTTTTCAGCACTGAATCTGGAGAACATTACACCCGTCTTCTCAGCGACAACAGAATCTATATCATTAAAAAAGACAGTAAAAATCATTTCTGGGCAGGTACCTGGGGGGGCGGGCTTTTCTATTTTGACAGCCTTGATAATATAAAAAAAAATAAAAGCTCAAATTTTGTGTTCAATAATGACAATAAATATTCACTTGGCAATGATATTGTCTATTCTGTTTTTGAGGATAAATCAGGGCTGATGTGGATTGGGACAAACGGCGGCGGGATCAGCAAACTAAATCAGCTTCAAAAAGACAACAGGTATCTTTATTTTACCGGCAGGCCCGGCAGTATAGCCAACGACAGATTCCGTTCAATGATGAGGGACAGGGAAGAGAATCTCTGGCTTGGATCATATAACAACGGATTATATCTATTTAATTCTGAAAGCAGGGAAATAAAGCACTACATCAATATTCCGGATGATTTTAATTCGATAAGCAATAATGTTATTAACTCAATATTTACCGACAGCAGGGGCAATGTCTGGGTCCTTACCAATTCAGGGTTTAACAGGGCAGATCTCAAAAACAGCAGGTTTGAGCATTATTATTTTACTGATAATACAATAAAACAGGATAAAAAAGTTTATCCTACCGGCTCCGCGATTGGATCAAATGAAATTTTCTACGCAATTGCGGAAGATGATGAGGGAAAGCTCTGGCTTGGTTCATACAATGACGGCGTATATGTGTGGGATACGGAAACCGGAGAGACAGAGCAGTATTCAATTTATTCGCCGGAGGGGAAAAGACTTTCAGATAATATGGTTTACTCAATTGTCAAGGATAATACCGGACTTATGTGGATTGGTACCAATAACGGCCTTAACAGCTATGATCCGGAAACAGGGGTAATGAAAAACTATTTTCATGACGCGTCAAATCCCAATTCGCTCTGCCATGATAATGTCAGGTTTTTATATTGTGATTTAAGCGGAAATGTCTGGATTGGAACAACAGGAGGAGGGCTTTCCCTGTTTGACAGGGAAAGGGGAATTTTTATAAATTTCAATAAAAAAGACGGCCTTGAGCACAATACCATAATCGGCCTTACAGAAGACAGGAAAGGGAATATTATCGCGGTTACGCTGAGAGGCATATCACTTATTGAAAAAAAACCGGAAAATAAATTCACAGTCACAAGCCTCACCTACCAGTTCGGATTAAGCGGGGTTGATTTTAAGGGCGGTGTTTCAAGAGACAGAAGCGGAAAGATATATATTGCTGCGACCGGTGAGATATACAGGCTTGATACCTCTTTTTATTATTTAAACATATTTAACCCTGAAATTGTTATTACAAACCTTAAAATATTTGACAAATCATATATTGAAATATACGGGAAGAATATTTTCTCCGAAGATGAAATAAGTCTTAACTGGGATGAAAATTATCTATCATTTGATTTTACTTCAATAGACTACACATTCCCTTCGGGAAGAAAATATAAATACATGCTTGAGGGATTTGACCGCGGCTGGATATATTCGGGAGAAAGGAATTTTGTGGGCTATACTTCAATTCCTCCCGGCAGGTATAAATTCAGGGTTACCGGTACAAACAGCAGCGGATACTGGAGTACCAATGAAGCATCGCTTGACATAAATATAATTCCCCCATTCTATAAAACGCCATCTGCGTATGTAATTTATGTTTTGCTTGTTTCAGCAGTTTTTTACGGAATATTCATGATAATAAGGGGAAAAGAGGCTCAAAAGAGGCTTGAAGAGGTAAGCCGGTTAAAGGATGAACTTGAAGAGCTTAACCTGAAACTTGATAAGCAGACCCGCCATGACAGCCTGACAGGGGTTCACAACAGAAAACATTTTAATGAGATTATCGAGAACCTGTGGGATATCTATACCAGGGCCAATGTCAATTTTTCGATTCTTATGCTTGATATCGATTATTTTAAAATATTCAACGATACCTACGGGCATATCGAGGGAGACAGGTGTCTTAAAGAGGTAGCTGAAGTTATACTTGAAGCTGTAAGCAGAAAGACAGACAGTGTTTTCCGTTATGGAGGAGAGGAGTTTGCCCTTCTCCTTGTAGATACAGACTCAAAAGGGGCAAGGCATGTCGCAAATAAAATCAGAACTCTTCTTGCAAAAAAGAAAATAGCGAATAAAGAGGTTAAGGGAGGAAGCGGATATCTTACTGTAAGCATAGGAATTGCCTGTACCAAAGGATTTGGAGCTGAAAACCCGAACCAGATACTTGTGGAGGCAGATAAAAATTTATACAGGGCAAAGGAAAAAGGGAGGGATACTGTTGTTTAAACTGAGCATTAAAACAGTTTCCGGCAGAAGAATTCTTCCCCCGGCTGACAGGCTGGGCAGGCGACTGGTTTTATTGACAAATAAAGTTTATTCCGATATATTTCATAGACCAATTGATGTTGGAGAGGTGTCCGAGCGGTTTAAGGAGGCGGTCTTGAAAACCGTTGACGTGCGAGCGTCCGTGGGTTCGAATCCCACCTTCTCCGAAAAATAATTTTTACAAAACTGGAGAGGTGCGAGAGCGGCCGAATCGGGCTCCCTGCTAAGGAGTTGTACCTCTAAAGGGTACCGAGGGTTCGAATCCCTCCCTCTCCGTTTTTTTGTTTAATTTCCCTGGTGGTCAACAGGTACCCATAGCTCAGCTGGATAGAGCATTAGATTGCGGATCTAAAGGCCGGAGGTTCGAATCCTCTTGGGTACGAATCGAAAGGAGAGATGCGAGAGCGGTTGAATCGGGCGGACTCGAAATCCGTTGAACTGTTTTACAGTTCCGAGGGTTCGAATCCCTCTCTCTCCGATTAACGATGTAAATCTGGAGAGATGTCCGAGAGGCCGAAGGAGTGCGCTTGGAAAGCGTATGTACCCTCAAAGGTACCTAGGGTTCGAATCCCTATCTCTCCGTATTTCCTTCAGTTCTGTAAGGCACTGCGCAACAGTTTGTCGCCCAAATCCGTCAGGACCGGAAGGTAGCAGCGGTAAGTGACCGGCTGTGTGCCGCAGACTGCTTTACAGACTGAAGGTTTTAATAAATAATCAAAATATGGCATATGAAGTTACAGCAACCAGAAAACGACCTTCCACATTCGATGAGCTCTCGGGACAGGATTTTGTAGCGACAAGTCTCAGAAAATCGGTAAAAAACGGGAAAATAGCCCATTCCTATCTGTTTTCAGGCCCCAGAGGGGTCGGCAAAACATCAGCGGCGCGTGTCCTTGCGAAAGCAATCAACTGTGAAAAATGGCCTTCTGAAAACCCGTGCGGCAAATGCGAAAGCTGTCTTTCAATTGCGCGCGGCAACTCGCTTGATGTGATAGAAATAGATGGCGCGTCAAACACTTCTGTAAACGATGTCCGTGAAATAAGGGATGAAGTTCTTTTCGCGCCCAACAGCTCGCGCTACAAGGTTTATATTATTGATGAAGTCCATATGCTTTCAAACAGCGCGTTTAACGCTCTTCTAAAGACAATTGAAGAGCCCCCTCCCTATATTGTTTTTATCTTCGCGACAACAGAGATACACAAGGTTCCGGCAACAATAAAATCAAGGTGCCAGCAGTTTAACTTCCGCCTTGTGGAACTTGAGATCATAAAAGAAAAACTTTCAGAAGCGGCTAAAGAAAACAGTATTGATGCTGAAGATGAGGCACTGTTCTGGATCGCGAAGGAATCAACAGGTTCGCTCCGGGATGCATATACCCTTTATGACCAGATAGCAGCCTTTTCTGACGGGAAGATCACGATAGAGAAAATCAAGGAAAAGCTCGGGCTTGTCGGAATCGACAGGATCAATGAACTTGCATTGAGTTTCGCTGACGGAAGCTCATCAGAATCACTCAGGCTTGCCGGAGAGATTCTTAAAACCGGCATTTCCGCTGAACAGTTTGTAATTGAACTTTCTGAATATTTCAGAAATATTCTTCTTATAAAAAACAGTATCAGGAAAGAAAGTGTACTTGGCGCACCTGCTGAAAGATTCTCAGAAAAAGTAATAGAAAAATTTTCCTCTTCAAAAATAGAACATGCCCTTTCCCTTCTTCTTGATCTTTACAGAAACCTCAGGTACTCGCTTAACCAGCAGTTTGAGATTGAGCTTGCTGTAAGCCGGCTTTCATTTTTGACAGGGTATCTTTCTGAAAAAGAAATTCTTGATAATATCAGAATGCTGAAGGATGAAATAGAAAAAATCCCGGTGAGAATAGATAAAAGCAAAGAGAATGACGATGGAGACGGCTCTGGAACAAAAGCGCTGGAAGAAAAAACAGAGAATTTCACAGAGTACCGCGATGCGATTGCGGCAAAATTCAAGAAAAGCAATATGCTTCTTGCTTCTTCCCTTGCAAAGACAACTCTTTGGGAAAAAAAGGGTAATACTGTTAAAATATACATAGCTGATAAATTTTCTGCCGACTGTATCAAAAATGAGTCATCTGCTGTGAAAAAGGAACTTGATGCAATTTCCGGCAGCAGTGTTATCATTGATGTTCAGCATGTTTCTCATCAGGCTGAAGAGGAGATATCTGAAAATAACGGGCAGATAGATCTTATCAAGAAAATTTTTAAAGGTGAAATTGTGGAATCACGAAATGTAAAGGAAAACAACGATGAATATTGATCCAATGGAATTAATGAAAAACTTTCAGGGTATACAGGGCAAAATGAACGAAGTCCAGGAAAAACTTTCAGCAATGCGGGTAACAGGTTTTGCAGGAGGCGACATGGTAAAGGTAGAGCTTAACGGACATATGCAGGTGCTTGATATAAGAATAACTGAAGAGGCGATAGACCCGGCTGATACAGGAATTACAGAAGAACTGATAAAAGCAGCGTTCAATGACGCAGTCCAGCGGGTGAGGGAGCGGATTAATGAAGAAATCTCTTCCATTACAGGCGGAATGGGGCTTCCCGGCGGGTTTCCGTTCGGCGGACTCCAGGTATAATCTTTGGCCAAGGTGTTGTCTTGAATTCAATTGAACTTTTAATAAAAAATTTTTCCTCACTGCCTGGAATCGGTAAAAAAAGCGCTGCAAGAATAGCCTATTATCTTTTAAAGGCAGATAAAAATTATTCTGTTTCCCTGGCCAGCTCTATTTCAGATGCGCGTGAGAAAGTCAGAAACTGCTCAATATGCGGTAACTATACAGAAAGAGATGTGTGCGATATATGTTCTGATTCAATGAGAGAGAAAAACACCATCTGCCTTGTCGAAATGCCCCAGGATATTTCTGTAATAGAATCAACCGGAGTATTTAAAGGGCAGTACCATGTGCTGATGGGACATCTTTCCCCGATAGAGGGGATTGGTCCTGATCAGCTCAATATTAAGCAGCTTATTGTGCGTACCGGCAGGGATAATATTAATGAGATTATTATCGCGACAAATCCTTCAGTTGAGGGAGATACCACCGCTCTTTACATCCAGAAACTGTTTGAAGAGAAAAACATAAAAATTACAAGGCTTGCTTCCGGCCTCCCTGTCGGGGGAGACCTTGAATACACAGACCGCCTGACGCTGATGAGATCGATTCAGGGGCGCCTTCCTCTCTGAGGCGCATTTATGTCTGCTGCCTTGCGTGTTCAGCAGGCAGTCATGGCAACAGCCTGATTTTTTTCCCGTCTGATAACGTTTTCCCTGTCCCTGTGCTGCTGAATAATTCATTAAATTTAGCTGCCGCGAGTTCCATATAAAGGGGCAGAACAATCTCCTCATCCCTGCCAAACCTTCCAAGGACATGTGAGCTTACATCACCCCTTGACGGGCGCGAGATCCCTATCCTGAATCTGAAGAAATCACGTGTCCCGATCATTTTTTCAATCGATCTTAGTCCATTGTGCCCTGCGCAGCTGCCGCCGAATTTTAAAGAGATTGTTCCGTAGTCAAGTTCAATATCATCGTGGCATACAAGTATGTTTTCAGGGGAAAGTTTAAAAAATGAGGCGGCGGGGGAAAGGGATTGGCCTGCCAGGTTCATGAATATATCAGGCTTTAAATAGATTAGTCCGCTGTTCCTTACAGAACGGGCAAAGCTACCCTTGAATTTTGTCTGCCATGAGAGATTTTCACTTTTTGCAAGCTCATCAAGAAGCATCCACCCCGCATTGTGCCGTGTTGAGATGTATTCTTTTCCAGGGTTTCCGCAGAAAAATGCCAGTAAAATATCAGAAATTTCTTTCTTTTCTGATTTCTTCATAAGCCTGGTTTATTTCCCTGAATTTTTCAGTCGCGAACCTGGTAAATTCC
>JAVEZE010000052.1:0-15958 GCA_034003145.1 Spirochaetia bacterium | reverse complement strand
AGTGTATTGCTAAGTTATATCTATATTTATGGGATTAATTTTTTTATCTATTCTAATATCCTGTCAAGAATTTTCCAGGAATAAGTTTTTTCAAGCACTGCTTTAAGATTCATCATAAGCTCTTCCATGGCATTTTTGACTGCCTTCCTGATAGCAGCTCCGATAATGGGAAACAGGTATGAGGAAAGAATATCAGGGTCTTTTGAAACTGAATAATCAATTGCCCGCTCTGTTATATCAATCATTGATTTTGAGATATTATGATGATCATCTTCTCCGATAATTATAGCTTCGGGAAGAATCTGCCCAACAACCTGCGGAGAGATTTCTGAGCTTTTTAGTTTTTCTTTAAGTTTAATCAGGTTCCGCTGTTCGCGCGGATCAAGCTCTTTAAATTTCTCTTTGGCAAAATCCCTTTCAGTCATTCTCGGTTCCAGCCATTTTTTCTGCGATATACATGAAAGCTGAATCGACACCGGCGCCTGTTTTTGCGCTTGTGTTCAGTATTCTGATTCCTGAATCAGAAAAATCCGAGCAGTCATCTTTTTTTATTTTCCAATCACTTTGCAGGTCGTGTTTATTTAAAAGCAGAACAGAAGGAACTGCCGGGAAAATATCAGTCATGGCATCTTTAGTTGCGCTTGCTGTTGCAAGCGTTTCAGGTCTTGTTCCATCAGCGACCAGAATATAACCTGAAAGGCCCCGAAGATAGGTTTTTGAATATGCTGAAAAATCTTCCTGCCCTTCCATGTCCCAGATAAGAAGCATAACTTCAATTCCGTTGGGCAGTAATACGGTTTTTTTATTAATTACAACACCGACTGTAGAGATATATTTATCTGAGTATGCATGTAGAACATATTGCCGGATAAGGCTTGTCTTTCCAACTCCGAATTCACCAAGAAGGCATATTTTCTTTTTAAACATCAATTATTTCCAGATATTTTTTTATGCACTCGAAATAATAATCTTTATATTTTGACGAGTAAAGACTTTTTTTTATCAATCCTGCCTTCTCATAACATCTTCAAACATTTTCGAACCATAAACACTTACATGTTTTATCAGTTATTCTTCGCAGCCGAATTCCCTGCGGTTCAGAATAAATCAGCTTAATAATATTGACCTCTCATAATTACGGCTATACTATACTGTAAAATGCGTTTGATAAAAAATTCCGGGGATAGGTATTACTACAGGCAGATAATTCTTGATACTTTGCTTAAAAGCGCTTTTGTTTTAGCAGGGATAGCTATATTCCCGGCCATTATGCTTACCATTAAAACAGGACAATACCAGCTGTTAATTATTGACGCAATTCTGGTTTTTATATTTATTTTTGTAAGCTTTTTTTCAAGGTTTACCTATAAGGCGGCAGCATCTGCATTTCTGCTGCTTATTTATTTCACCGGGTTAAATGTCCTTTTACACCTTGGATTCGCAAGCGGTGCTTTTGCCTGGTTTTTCTCGTTTACTGTTATTGCTGCTCTTCTTCTTGGACTGAAAGCGGCAATTATTGCATCCGGAATTAATGCTGCGACTTTATTCTCGACAGCTTTTCTGTTCAGTTACGGGATTATCGGAGAAGGACTCCCTTTTTTCAAAACCCTATTCAATGCAGTATCTGCTATCAGCACTTTCACCTTCCTGAATACAGTTGTATCAATTTCCATTGCAGCTCTTCTTTCAATGCTTGAAAAAGAGATTGTAAAAAGAGAGAAAGCAGAGATATCTCTTTTACAAAGTGAGCTTAAATACCGCCTCCTCACAGAAAATGTTAATGAAATTATTTTTACTGCTGATTTTAATATGAAAATTACCCATATTACCCCTTCATTCAGACAATTTACCGGCAGGAAACCTGAAGAGGTAATTAACAGCGAAGCTGCAGCGCTATTTGATGCAGAAATATATAAAGAGAAATTGGAAAAAATTAAAAACCTCCTTGATTGCCCTGATTCCGTGATTGATGCAGATTTTGATTTTACTTCTCCTGCGGCAAACGGAGAAATACTGACGCTTGAGATAAGCATAAATACCTACAGGGACAGCATGAATATACCGGCCGGAATAATAGCTGTTATAAGGAATGTGACAGAGAAAAAAGCATTTCTTGTTCAAGCCGAAAGACTGAAGCAGATGGAAATGGCTGGAAATCTTGTAGGCGGAGTTGCCCATGATTTAAACAACATTCTTTCTGTAATTGTTGGCTATCCTGAGCTGATACTTATGGATATAAATAAAGAAAGCAATATTTATCCCTTAGTCAGCAAGATCAGTGAAGCAGGAGGAAAAGCCTCAGAAATAATTCAGGATATGATGACTCTCGCAGGAAAAGATCAGATTGAAAATATAAAACTCGATTTAAACAGGAACATCAGGGATTTACTTGATTCACCTGAATACAGAAGCATCACTGAAGTGTACAGTAATTTCAGCCTTGCCGCGGATTTTGCGGAGAACCTGCTTTTAATATCAGCTTCTCCGGTTAATTTAAAAAAATCAGTAATCAATATTATCAAGAACTCACTTGAATCAGTCAGAGATAACGGAAGAATAATTATTTCATCTGAAGAAAGGAAACTGGATACCCCTTTTAGGGGCAGGTACGCTCTTATTCCGCCGGGAAGCTATGCAGTAGTTACAGTAAGAGATAACGGACCAGGGATAAGCGAGACTGACTTGAAACATATATTTGAACCGTTCTACACAAAGAAAACACTTGGCCGCGGCGGAACCGGCCTCGGGATGACTGTTGTATGGAAAACTGTAAGCGCCTGCGGCGGATTTATTGAGATTGAAAGCAGACAGGAAGAAGGAACTGCGGTTTATCTTTATTTCCCTGTTATAGCAGGAGAGCCGGAGGCAGGATCTTCAGGATTTAATATCAAAAACTTCATGGGCAGGGGAGAAAAAATACTTGCAGTTGACGATATGGAAGAGCAGAGAATCCTTGCAGAGAAAATTCTTGAGAAACTCAACTACAAAGCTGATACCGCGGGCAGCGGAAACGAAGCGGTCAGTGCAGTAAAAAAAGAAAATTATGATCTTGTCCTTCTTGATATGATTATGGAAAACGGGCCGGACGGTCTTGAAACATTCAAGGAAATAATGAAAATCAATCCGGACCAGAAAACAATAATTGTAAGCGGTTATTCAGATAACGAAAAGGCGGATGAGGTTTTAAAACTCGGAGCATCAAGTTATGTACAGAAACCCTATACAGTTGAAAAAATTGCAACTGCCGTGAAAAAAGCACTTGCGCTGCCTTAGGGCAGGAGGATAATATATTTAGTTATGCGTATATTAACTTTTTTAACAATTCCTTTTTTATTTTTTGGATGCCTTGGGATGCCGGATAGTGTATCGCCTGTAGGTGATTTTGAGCTTGAAAAATACCTTGGAAAATGGTACGAGATTGCCCGCCTTGACCACTCATTTGAGCGGGGACTTGACAATGTTTCGGCTGAATACTCGCTTCGAAAAAACGGCAGCGTAAAAGTACTAAACAGAGGCTATTCTCATTCAAAGAAGAAATGGGAAGAAGCTGTCGGAAAAGCCAAATTCGCACGTAATGCTGATCAGGGATATTTAAAAGTCTCCTTTTTCGGCCCTTTCTACGGATCATATGTAATCTTTGAGCTTGATCAGGAAAACTACAATTATGCATTCGTGTCAGGCCCTGATACAACATACCTCTGGCTTCTTTCCCGGGACCCGTCACCTGATAGGGAAATTATTGACAAATTTAGAAAAAAAGCAGGTGAACTCGGCTTTGATACTGAAAGCCTGATTTTTGTAAAGCAGAATTTAAACGGAGGTAAGTAATGATAAAACTGCCAATAGCAGGAAGCTCTGAAATTTACACAGTTGACCCTTCCAAGATAATAGCACTTGGCCTTAACTATCATACCCATATCGCGGAAAGCAAAAGCGTCAATGTTCAGGGGTTTACAGGCGAGGTCCCTTCAGAACCAATATTGTTTCCCAAAACACCTAACGTACTTGCCGCCAATGGAGAGGCAATAGTTATTCCAGCTTTTATTAAGGAATACAGCTTTAAAAACCAGAGAGTCGACTATGAGGCAGAGCTTGCATTAATCATCAGCAGACAGTGCAAAAACATAAAAGCAGAGGTAGCCTATGATTATATATTAGGCTACACCTGCTTTAACGATGTAAGCCAGAGGAATTTCCAGAAAGATGACAAGGCAGGGTGGTTCCGGGGCAAGTCGCTCGACACATTCGGCCCGATTGGCCCCTGCCTTGTCCTTTCGGATGACCTTCCCGACCCGATGAACCTTGATATAAAATGCCGCCTCAACGGAATGATTGTCCAGGATTCAAATACAAAATACATGATTTTCGGCATCCCGGAGATTATTGCCTTTACTTCAAAAAACTTCACACTTGAGCCTGGCGATATAATCCTTACCGGAACTCCAGCCGGGGTTGGGCCTATTAAACACGGCGATGTTGTGGAAGTTGAGATAGAGAAGATAGGAAAACTAACAAACCCTGTTACCGAAGAATAAAAAAGGCAGTTGCCGGTCAGTAATTCCATTCAGTGTGACTTACCGGAAATCTGTTAAGCTGATCCTTAAGCTCTCTCCAGTCAGGAAGATATGATGAGAGGATTGTTTTAAAGCTGCTGTTGTGAAGCCTTTCAAAGTAGTGGGTCATCTCATGAACAACAACATACTCAAGGCAGGGAAGCGGTTTTTTTGCAAGTTCAAGGTTAAGCCATATCCTCTTTTTTTTGATATTGCAGCTGCCCCACCTGGTTTTCATCTGCCTAATCCTCACTTCCCCAGCAGAGATCTTCATCTCTTTTTCCCACTTGTCGATGATATCAGGCAGCTGTTTCTTCATCTCCCTGCGGTAGAAAGCGTTCATTACATCATGCCGCTTTTCCCGTCCGCTTCCAGGTTTAATGTAAAGATCAAGATAAGCTCCCCTAACTTCAACTTTTGGGCGCCCTTGCGTTTCGATTACATCAAGAAGGTACCTTTCCCCCTGGAAGAAATGGCTCTCCCTGTTTTTGTACTCCCTCTGAGTAAGCCTCTCACTCCCTTCGAATTTAATCAGGCGCCTTCTAATCCAGGGGAGCTTTGATTTGACAAACTGCTTTACCGTATCCTCACCTACCCTTACCGGCGCTGAAACCCGTACCCTCCCGTCCGGCGCATAGACTGTAAGGCGGATAGTTTTTATATCCTTCCTGATGAGTTCAAATGTGATGCCGCTGACTGTTATCTGCTGCATATATTCTTCTTTTTATCTTGTTTATTCAATTATGACGTGATTTTAACAGTTCTGAAGATACATGCAAAGGGCGGCAGTTTATAAAAACATTTTAAGGATCATAAAAGCAGGTAAAATTCCCACAATTTTTTTGTTTTCTCAAACCGGGGACAC
The DNA here is from genome assembly GCA_034003145.1 of Spirochaetia bacterium. Classification (GTDB taxonomy): domain Bacteria; phylum Spirochaetota; class Spirochaetia; order CADAEX01; family CADAEX01; genus JACKPD01. The sequence continues at coordinate 10,540 of JAVEZE010000052.1, read as the reverse complement.
ATTTTGTCATTGGCATGCAGTATAATAAAATTATGAATGATAAAATAAAGAAATACACCCAAAAGCAAATAGATAAAGCTCACAAACACACAATTTTCAACCACAGTGAAATACTGCAAAGCAGGAAAGCGGTCTGCTTTTACTGCGGCTTCATTTTTGACCCCAATAATAAAGAGGTTGCTTTAGAGTGGACTGACTATGACAACCCCAAAGGACTTACCGCGCTTTGTCCCATGTGCGGTATAGACTGCGTTATTGGAACTGCTTCCGGTTTTCCTGTCGATGATCCTGATTTTATCAAACAGGCGACAGAAGAGTGGTTTGGGGGCTACAGCAGAATAAGCAGCTCCAAACCTGTTGAAAAAGTTAAATGGATAAACATTGAAGTTGAATAATACAGCTTTTATTTAAGGAGAAAATTATTATGAATAATATTTTAAGAAAACTGCAAAATCTATATTTAGGCTCAATGCCAGGCTGGCATTATAGTTTTAACGACTGGCTGAAAGCAATTAATGAAATGAACATTAAAAAAATTGTCTGTCTGGTTTCTGATCAGGAAATTGAGGCGAAATCACCTGAATATGCACAATGGAAGAAAAACAACAGTGAATTTGATTTTTATCAGTTTCCAATTCCTGATTTTGGCATACCTGATAAAAATATTCAGCATGAATTCTGGGAACTTGGTGAAGATATTTCAAAACTGAATCAGAACGGGACACCGGTATTTATACACTGCGCAGGCGGTATCGGTAGAACTGGAATGTTTGCATCAGCTGTACTCATGTTTGGAGGAATATCAATTGAAGAGGCAATAAAAGAAGTCAAAAAAACAGGTTCCGGCCCGGAAACTCCAGTTCAAGCATCATTCCTTAAAAACAGCTATATAAAACCGTAATACACTGCGGAAACAAGCGACAAAACCGGAAGCAGCAATTCAACACTGATGATGTAAGTTCCCCGGCATTTATGATGTTGCAGATCATAATTTTTGATAAACAGCGCGGGTGCCGGGGTCGATTGTAAAACAACGCCCCTTTTCGTCTTTGACATGAAGTTTACCGCTGAAAATTCTTTTTGACATTGAGGCAATAAAGTTATCCTGAACATCCCCTTCAAGTACCGGGTCATAGGTAATGTCGTAGACTTTCAAAATCCAGAGCTCTTATCCGCTTGTTAAATCCACAGCTGAGATGTAGCCTCCATTTTGCGGTAATCCCCGCTCCTTTCCCCAGTGTATAACGTCAAAACGGATATTTTTGATTACTATCGATGGTACATTCTTTGGCCCTTTTCTTTTTGCCTTTTCTTTTTGCCTTTACTTCATCCTGTTTGTCCATAGTTATTGACCTCCATGATATCTGATCGGAAACTACAACCGGTTCAGCTTTATTCCCCGGTGCCTGAGCAGCCGGATGCAAATACATAACCTGCCAGGTTAAGTATATATTATTCCCTGCCGGCTGTATTGTCTACAGCCTTTACAAAGAGCGGCCCAGATTCATCCAGTGCTCCATGATCATAACCATGGCAAGGGTGTCAAGCTCGCAGTATTTAAGCAGCGCGTCATTTATGCTTTCCCTTGATTCTTCGCTGAGTTCAGGGTTCTGCATCTTAGCCCACGCGGCAGAGGCTGCCCCGCCCTGGTTAATGCGGAAATCCTCACCCGCAAGATGGACAGGCTCAAGCAGACTATAGGGATTTATGACTCTGCTGTTATCAAACTCTATCCACGCTTTGGCTTTCCAGTTTGGGGAGTAGATAACGCATGAGGGATCATTCCCGTAAACAGGACTTGAGTATCTGTCTTTGAGAAAGGTTGAGCTGTCAAGCACTGCGGGCAGTACCGCCTTGATGGAATTGGAGCCTCCCATTGAAAGCTGATAATAGCAATCCCTTACAATTTCGCACATATCAACCATTGTCCTCTCTCCTGCAGCTCCGTTATGTGTTGTAACAGATGAGATAAAATTCATCAGCTCATTCCTTTCATCGGCGCTGACCTCTGCCGCAGGCCCCTGCCGGGTGGAGAGGATATCGTAAATATTATTAAGCACAGTATTTTCATGGTGTGAATACCGGAAAATCGTACCATCATCATTTTCAAGTTCTTTTTTAAGAGACTTTACAAAGCTGATATTGGGATACTCACCCGGTTTAAAGGAAATGAACTGCCCCGCATGCCTTACCTTGCCGTTCTCTTCAATTACGTGGTGGGAGAACTGAAAAGCGGTAAGCTCGTAGGGCCTTTGCCCCCTGAAGAAGGGGATAGCCGAGGTTGAGGTTTCAAAATCAATAAAATGAAGGGGATATTTCCATTTTTCACGATAATTTTTAAAAACTTCCCTGTTAAAGAAAGTGCTTTTATCATTTTCCCTTTTTTTTCTTATCTGAAGGAGCTGTCTTGACGCGTTGGAACTTTCAGGATTTACGAGTGATAAAAAAATGTCATCGCTTATCTGGTCTATAAAAAAGATACCTCTATCAAGCAGTTCGTTATGCTTCCTGAAATTCCAGATATCAAATATAAACGGGCGGCTGAAATCATTTTCAGAGAGGTTTTTCTGGTCCTTCCAGCATTCGCGGAATCCGCTTTTATAACCGTCGATGGCGCCTGATTCAGGAAAGTCATACTGGCACTCTCTGCACTGCTTGCCGACTTCTGTAAATATCTTTTTCCCTGATACATAATTTGATGAAAGATAATCAGCATATTCTCCGAAGCTTACCTCACCTGATCCTGTCCTGTATTTTTTTGCAAGGAAATGGGACACTTCCTCATCCACATTTATCTCTCTGAGGATCCTGCTCCCCAGCATCCCGGGGGTAATTTTACCGGCGCATTCACAGGAGACCCTCCCATTTTCATCCCGGCTTATTTTAAACAGATTGTTAAGGCTGCTTACAGACGCAATGCTTTCCTTGTCTGACAGCATAAGATATGATGAAAAAGAAAAATTGGGATACGCACCGCGGGCTACAAAAGTCTGGAATGATATATCCAAAAGGTAATGCTCCCACTCGGGTAATATTTTTCCGCCTGATGAGTAAAAAGAGGAATTATTGCTTCCTGAATATGATTTGGCCTTTACCTCGATTAGCCTTATCCGGTTTCCCCTCTTTACAAGAACATCTACCCGTACCAGGCAGTCACCAGAGAGCAGGGCAGCTTCAAAGATTACGCAGTTATCCAGCTGCAGCAGCCTGGCAGTTTTCGCGGCAGCTTCTTCCCTGCTTTTTTCCGTTATCTCAATCCCTTCAGGATAATATGCTTTCGCAAGAGCGCCAACCTGATATCCCCCCTCGGCAAGGCTTTTGAGAAACTCATCATCAGAAGTTTTATCATAGTATGACTTGTCAGCGTAGTAAAAAAGCTTTGCCGGGCAATCCTGCGCTATGATAAACGCGGTTTTTGTGAGATATCTTTTTGCCACTTCCTCCCCATCTCCATTTGCATCAAGTGTGTTTTACAGAATTAATTATACCGCATTTTAACACAGGGAAGAGGGCGAATATTGTATCAAATTCAATTATTTTTTATACTGCAGCTATGGTTTTTAACAAGGGTTTTTAAGAGTTACCCTTGTTTATATCTTCTGTATAAAGAGGATTCCATGAGTAAAAAAACTTCAGGTAATATTGCTATCTTTATTTTTGTTGTTGTTATCAGCGGATGGGCAGGAGTAATTGTAGACTCTCTCCTTCCGGGACAGCCAAAAGGTGAATCTCCCGGTATGGGTATATGGCTGGTATTGCCCATGCTAACCGCAATCGCAATCATTTTATTCTCAAAGATCAGCTGGAAAGAGATTGGTTTCAAAACTAATTTCAAAGGTAACATTAAATGGTACATCTCTTCTGTCTTTATTTTTCCGCTTGTTACAGCAGTCATTCTGATAACCGGAGCTGCAGCAAAATGGATAGACTTATCAGAGCTTTACTTAAAACCTTTTATTCTGGCTTTTTGCAGTACTTTGATAATTAATTTCATAAAAAACATCTTCGAAGAGACAGTCTGGCGCGGTTATCTTACTTCGCAGCTTGTCAAATTAAATCTTGATGACTGGAAGATATATCTTATCGTAGGCAGTGTCTGGGGTATATGGCATATCCCGTATTACCTGGTCTTTCTGCCGGAGGCAGATATACAGATGGTACTTCCTGTCAGCCGCCTCATGTTTGCCCTGGCTGCCGTAATAACAATGATATTCTGGTCAGTGATGTATATTGAGCTTTTTAGAATAACAAGATCAATCTGGCCATGTGTTATATTACATATGGTTGAGGATTCGCTTATAAATCCCTTAGTTATCTCAGGTTATATCAGCATCGCATCAGGAAAGGAAATTCTTGTTTCACCAATCATCGGTGTTTTCACCTCAATTCTATATCTTGCCGCAGGACTTGGAATAAGAAGATACAGAAAACAGACAACCGGGCTGACTGCCGGTTAAAGATATTGGGCATTTTATTTTCACAGGAGAGATTTTATGGAAACAAAGAAAACTCTTCGCATCATTAGCCTCTCAGTAATCACTATCCTGTTTTGTGCATTGTTAGCAATCATCGCTCATGCCATTCTCCCTGCAAAAGTTGATGAAAGCCGTCTGGATGGTATTCCTGTAAAGATTCTGGGGTTCCCCTGTGTTGCAGTACTTTACTTCATTATTCTGTATACCCACTGCGCGGTTATAATTAACCTTTTAAGGAATGATTCCCGCAATACCGGCTTTAAGGGAGGCATATATTTCGGAGTGATTCTGGCTCTTCTTTATATTACCGGAATGCAGGAAATAATGCTGGCTGTAAGTCCATTTGATATCTGGAATTTAAAATTTATTATCTACCAGCTTTCAATGGGGCTTGGCGACGCGATTCCCGTAATTGTACTATGTTCAGTCATTGGAAGTTTAGCTATTGTAAACCCTAAAAAAAGTCAAATTAAAAATACCAGGAAGGCAGGTATAATCTTTTTCTTTACAGTTATAACAGGAACAATGCGGACAATATTAAGCCTGACAAATGTAATTGACAATTACATATACTCCTATCCGGCCGCAGTAACAATCTGGAATTATGGTTTTGGCTTTGTTCTTGGCATCAGTTATGTAATCCTTGAAAAACATTACGCCAATCCTCAAAAATGGATGATCTGGGGCACAGCAATTAACTGGATAATATTTAATTCTTTTATCGGATTAATCAGGCATGGTGCGCTTTTTGATGCCCTACTGCGCAGTACACTTGATGGAATTGCAATCGCAGGTATTGTTTGGGGCACCAGCTCTGCTAAAACAGCAGCTTCATAAATAATAATCAGGCTGTAACAGGATGTATTTCAGAAAGTATTGTTTTGATTACAAGCCGGCTTTCTTCAAGATCAAAATCATTCTGCAGACCCATCCAGAATTTTTCTGATGTTCCGAAAAATTTGATGAACCGTTATGCAGTATCTGCTGTTATCAATCTTCTTTGTTTTACTATATCAGCAATCCTTGTCTGATGTATTTTAATTTCTTTTGCAAGTCTGTATGCTGATATTCCCATTGGTATCAAAAACTCTTCCTGAAGTATCTCTCCAGGGTGAATATTTCTCAACTTTTTCATCATCTTCTTTAGCCTGTTTAATTCCCGCTCTCTTTCCTCATCCTCTCAAGCTCAGAAGCCATGACAAACCGGCTTTTCCTTGCAAGCTCTTCAGGCTTCTCCCCGGCAGTTACAGGGATCGGAGGGAGGACTCTGATAGTGATGTTCCTTCTTTTATTTAAAAGAAAACCTTTTCTGGGAAGGATCTGATAAGGGCCGTCAATTACAACAGGCAATAATGCAGTGCCGGTGCTTGAGGCTGATTTGAAAGCACCTTTTTTGTATTCACCGATTTCCCCGTCTTTCGTTCTTGTCCCTTCAGGGAACACAAGAATGGAGTCCCCGCTCTTCATCATATTCTCCATCCTGCGGATTGCGCTGAACTGGCTTTTTATTTTTTTCCGGTCAACCATAATGTGGCCGCTTAAATAGAGGTTCCACCCGACAACCGGGACAAATGCAAGCGCCATTTTACCTATCATCTTTACAGGATAGAAAAGACGGAACGCGATAAGGACATCAATGAGAGACTGATGGTTCATGATTACAACATGCGGTTTTTTTCTGTCAAGATATTCCTTCCCCTGAAGATCAACCTTCCAAAGCGGTCCCAGGGCAAGCGCGAGAGCGCACCAGAGGGATGAATGATAATGCATTATTCTCCTTTTCCTGTCAAAAGGGGCAGTAAGAATAAAAAGGGCAAGCTGAAAAGGGAAAAAGAGGATAAAACAGATTACAATTTCAAACCAGGTTAAAAGAGACAATAAAACAACCACAGGTTTTCTCCTTGCCTTCAGGACGCATTTGCGGCGGGAAGAAGGCGGGTATTACTCAGGAAAACATCACACTGAATGACAGCGATGTAATAATAACCTGATTTCAGATTATATTAGCATATAATAGCATATAAAAAGATATTTAATAAACCTTTAAAAAAACAAGGGCAGGGGGAAAAAGAAGGGCCGGCGATAATCCTTAGAGGCTGCCTGCGATCCCCCCAGCCTCTCCTGAATAAAAAAAGAAAAACCCCGGATCAGATATCCTCCCCGGGGTTCTATATTTAAAAAAGTCCTGGCCTGATTTTGCTCATCGCCCTTGACTTTTTAAGCGCCTGATCAGTTTGTCTTTGGAAGCTTTGACGCGACATTGTCGGTAAAATACATAATGGAAAGGAGGTGGTCCTTGTCTCCCTTTTCCCCTGCCTTGATCTGCACATTACCTTCGTATCCACGATAGGGCCTGCAAATGGCTCAAATTCCACAGGTGATTTTTCCATCTGGGCAAGTCTTTTTTCAACAAGGTCATATACGCTGATATCGCCGAAGTCTTTGCTTTTTGTTTTGACTGCCTGAAGATCATCAACAAATTTAGAATTGATTTTTTCATCAAAAGTACCGCCGAGAGCTACAGCTTTTTCAGCCACAAGCCACCAGAGATCCTCGTTTGTCCATGTACCGTCATAGATATCCTGAAGTGTTTTTTCATACATAACACCCCAGTCCGCAAGCTGTCCTGAAACCACACTGTCTTTTCCGTATTCCTGCATAGGGCTGTAGTGGCTGAATGTGTATATCTGGTTCCCCTTTTCTGTATGTTCCTGCCCTACTTCAATAACAGCAGGAGTATCTTCTGTAAAAGCAAGGGTATCGCAACCTTCGGCAATAAGAGCCTCAGCCGCTTCCCGCGCCTTGTCAGGTCCGTACCACGCGTAGGTCCATTTTACATAGACTTTTGCGTTTGGATTTACTTCCTTGATGCCGATGGAAAAAGCGGCAATATGCCTGTAGAGTTCAGGAATCGGAAACGCGGCTACATAGCCGATTTTATCGCTTTTTGTAAGGGCAGCTGCCATAAGTCCGTTGAGGTAGTACATCTGATAGAGGTCGCCGAAATATGTTCCTACATTTTCGCTCTGCTTAAAGCCTGAGCAATGCATGAATTTTGTGTCAGGATATTTTTCACCCGCAGCTATTGTATCGTCCATATACCCGAAGCTTGTTGTAAATACCACATCACATTTTTCTTCCTGGACAAATCTGTCAATAATTCTTGAACAGTCTGCTTCAGCAACGCTTTCAACATATACTGTTTCAAGCCAGGGGAACTTGTTTTCCGCGTACTTTCTCCCTACATCGTGAGCATGGGAAAAACCGTAATCCCCTATCGGTCCTACATAAACAAATCCAGCTTTTATCTTTTTCTCAGTTCCTGCATCAGCTTTTGAGGCTTTGCTGCAGCCTGCGATAAGAGAGAAGCCTAAAACGGCAATCAGTACAATTATAACTGTACTTGTTCTTTTACCGGGTTTCATCAATTATTTCTCCTTTTTTTGTGTATATTACAGGCTAAAGCGGCAGAGCTTCTTTGTCAATATCATTCCCTTTTCAGTGTCTGTTTCCGGCAGCAACACTGCTGAAAATTTCGTTATTCAGATAGTCGTATCCCGCATATGCGGTAAAAAAGAGGGAGGTAAGGCCTATGAATGAAATGTTGAGGTCAACAGCAATCCCTGCAGAAAGACCGCTTTCATCAGTTTCAAAATAATCGCAGAATACAGATGCCGCAAAATCCTTAACAAGGAAGATTTCCCCAAATGAGAGGGCAGTCTCTGTCCTGAAGGTAAGACTGTTGTTTGTAACCAATACCCTGTCAAAACTTCCTTCTCTTGTGTATCCCCTTAAACCGTCATTTTTAAAAAGAGAGATTTTCTCTTCACTTTCAAAAGGGATGCGGAGGACTGATCTTTGATCAAGGTAGAGCTTCCCTATTGTTTTTATTTTAAAATCGTTTTCAATTCCGCTTCCGCCGGTATGGGAATACTGATTAAACCAGTATGGAGAAATAAAATAATCCCCGGCGTAGAAATCACAACCGCTCCTTGTAAAACTTTCCTTAAGCGAGAGCTCTGTCTCCCTTGAGTAATACCCCTCACGGGCGAAAAAAGGGCGCATCCCTTTCTCTCCGTCATCTGTTATATTCAAATCAACCCTGTTGTAGATAATGGTATTATCATAATCTAAGTCTTCCCAGCCTGCGGTAATCCTGTTTTTAAAAACAACCATTTTGAAAAGCGCGAAATCAGCCCGCCCGTCAAGTCCGTACCCTTCGCCAGGGGACCAGTATTCCATTACTCCTGCCTGCAGATACCCGAGTTCAGCAGACTGCCCCAGGAAGAGGTAACTGGAATCATCAAGATAAAAATCATCCCTGATCCCGCCGTACATGTCAAATCCCATATACATTCTACCCGAGATTTCCTTCTGCTGTATTATTCCTGTCCTTTTATATTCTGAAGTCAGCTCATCAAACCGGATTTCAAGAATACTCCTCTCATAATCAAGTTTTTCAAGCCTTGTTTTGTCCCATGTATTGCCCAGTTTAAACCCTTTTTCAGCAAGAATATCACTCATTTTATCTGCAGAGCCATAACCCCTCTCAACTATGGATCCAATTTCCTGAAAATCCATATATGAGAAATTTTCAACATCGCAGCGGATAAGTACAGTATTTATATTTTTAAGCTGCCCTATCCCTTTCCGTGTTTTCCCGATATCAAAAGCCCTGTTGATAATTGTTACAAAGTTCCTGTAATCATTTTCACGGTTATAAAAAGCTGTTGATACAATAATCCTGTCAGTATGCTCTGCCGCAGTATCAACAGGGGTAAGATTTGTCACCCCGCCGTCAATCAGGGTCATCCCGTTATATCTAACAGGGGGAAAACTGAACGGCATTGAGATACTGGCCTGCATTATTTTATAAAAATCCCCTTCCATAAAAATAATCTGCCGTCTTGTTTCAAGATCTTCTGAAATTATCGCAACCGGTATTTTTAAATCTTTAAGATCAAGAGGACCAAACAGCCTGTAGAGCTGGGAAACATATCTGCTTGTATCAAGGACACCGCCGTTGAGAGGTATCTCGGGGCGGAAAAGCGCGTCTGTGGGATACTCTATTATCAGTCTTTCAATAAGATCGGGGGAAGCACCTGCAGCGTATAAAAGCGCGACAATAGAGCCCATGGAGTTAGCGACTATAAAGTCAGGAATTATTCCATCCTCTTCAAGCCGCTTAAGCACACCTATATGGGCAAATGCGCGGGCAGCCCCTCCTGAAAAAACAAGGCCGAGCGGTTTTTCCTCATCATAGTTACCGGCATCCTCAGGAACGGATGAGATTTCCAGGAGTTTATCAGGACTCTTTTCCGATATCCTTTTTACAAAAAGTTCCTTGCCGAAGCTTAGCGGAACATCGGTCATGAATATTGGATCCTCAGAATAAAAAACTGAAAGGGGGGGAGAGGAGGCAGGATCCGGTTCTGCGGCAGATAACTGCGCACAAAAAAACACAGGTAAAACAACTGCGGTAAAAATATAAAAAACCCTTTTCATCTGCTTTCCGCCTGATCTGTAGTATATTTCAAAATTCCTGGTTTATTTTTCAATTCCAAAAAGCCTGTAAAGAAGTGATGATGCGAAAGAAAAACTTTCCTTTATGTCTGGTGAAAACATATCAGCAGCCCTTTCTTTTTCCCCGGTACTCCCCCCTTTTATGTAAAGGAGAAGCGGAACATACTCTCTGGTGTGGTCACTCCCTTTAAATGAAGGGTCGCACCCGTGGTCAGCCGTTACAATCAGCGCATCGCCCTCATCAAGTAAAGCAGCTGTTTTCTCAAGCCCCTTATCCACAGCTGAAACAGCGTCAAAATACCCTTTTATATCGCGCCTGTGGCCGTAATACATGTCTGTATCAACAAGATTTACAAAAATAAAGCGGTCTTTGCCCCGATTACCTGCCAGGTTATCCCTTTCAGAAGTTTCAGAAAGAAGGGAAAATGTTTTCTCAAGGCATGCCTCGTTCCCTTTGATATCGAAGCTTTCCGACAATCCCTGCCGGTTAAAAATATCGCCTATTTTCCCGACTCCGATAGTCTTTACCCCTTTTTCCTGCA